>QKDN01000064.1 GCA_003252535.1 Campylobacterota bacterium
TATTATAAATATAATTATATATTTTGTAAAGGGTATATGGAAAGTGATTCTGGATCATTCATCCGACATAGACTCATCGTAAAAGACGATCCGGTTCTTACCTCGTTTTTTGGCTTCATACATTGCCCTGTCGGCCTGGGATATGAGCGCTTTGGCTGTGAGTTCATTCGCCTGTGAATAATAGGTAACGCCGATGCTGATTGAAACGGAGATTCTCACAGTATCGATCATCATCGGAGAGGATACTGTTTCGAGAATACGTTGTACGATCCTGGTCGTCTCCGCCTGATTGCTCTGACTATTGAGAAGCACGACGAATTCATCACCGCCTATGCGTGCGAGTATATCGTCACCCCTTATCGCCTTTTGCATTCTGGCGGAGATATTGATCAGGAGCTGGTCACCTGTCTGATGCCCATAGGTATCGTTGATCTCTTTGAATCCGTCGAGATCAAGATAGGCGATCGCCAGTTTGTAATTATTCCGTTTTGCAGCGGTGATATATCGTGGAATCTGGTTCAAAAGGAAAAGTCGGTTCGGTAGTTTTGTGAGGGAATCTTTGTAGGCCATATCCTGCCACTCCTGCATCGATTCCTGGGATCTTTTGAGTTCGGTTATATCCCGTCCTACTCCTACGGTACCGGCCATATTCCCATTTTCGTCAAAAAATGGTGCTTTGAAGACTTCGAGATACATCAGCTTCCCTTTGACATTCCCGTATTCTTCGAATTGCATCGGTTGGTTCGCATCTTCGACGACATGGTCACTGTTGGCACAAATCTCACCGAAGGTGTGCCAGTCCGGGATATCCTTGTGCATATTGCGCTGACGCTGTGCAAAATAGAGATCGTCTTTCCCTATGACCTCATCCGGACAGTCAGCGATAAGAAGGTTATCGCATAAGGCTTGATTTGCATAGATGTAGCGACCTTCCATATCTTTGATCCAAAGCATATCCGGCAGGTATTTCGTCAATAGCCTGAGGAGTGTCACATCATGCATGGCAGCTGTGTTGTCGAGGGAAGTTTTGTCCATAGTGGATCCTTTTGTGATTCATTCAGGAACTTGGATTATGACTAAAGTCAAGGTCGTAGGAACTTGTTATTTACTATTTTCTTACTATTTGTATTCTAATTTTTGATACTTTATATACGGCTTATTACTGCACCAATCAAATACATAAAATCATTCATCAATAAAGCCCTTAAATACGGAACTTGAAAGCTTTTACAATAATGTTTTTGCATGGTGGAGTAATAACAGGAGCGATTCGTATGGCTATGGAGAGGACGAGGTAAGTTGTTTTCGTCATCCCTAAGTTTGACTCAAGGATCTCTAAAGTGCAGGATCCCCGTGTTTATGGGAATGACAAGGGGGGGAGTTACATCCCCGGAAGTCTCGGTATCTTACCCAGTTTGGAGTTGCGGCAGTACCAGCCCCACCCTTTTTTCATCCAGTGGCCGACGATCGGCATAGGGATCATTTTGGCGGTCTTGCCTGAGCGGTAGACGAAGGCGGCGCCGTCGCCGGTATCCATCACGCAGAGGATATTGAGGTGTTCGATATAGCTCTCTTTGGAGTCGATGTGCTGCGCGTGGTTGAAGAGGTTGTAGGCGACATTGCGCGCCATTACCTCGGCGACATGTCCCTGCTTGGCTCTCCACTCAGGCCCCATCAGTGCGGCGCTGTCGCCGATGGCGTAGATACCCTCGAACCCTTCGATCTCGTTGTATTCGTTGGTGACGACGAAGCCTGTATCGCTCAGCGGCAGACCCGACTCGGCCAGTACGGAGTGTCCCGTCCCTGCTGCGATGAACATCACGAGGTCTGACTCGAGCTTGGTGCCGTCCTCGAAGAGGACGCCATCCTCGGCGAACTCGGTGATCTTCGTGCCGACGCGCTTCTTGATATCGGTCATTCCGAACATCATATCCATCATCTCGAGGGCTTTTGGCCCCATCTTCTGTCCCGGTTTCTCCATCGGGGCGAAGAAGGTGAGCTCGAAGTTCTCACGTACACCCTCTTTTTTGAGTTTGTTGTGGACATTGAAGAGGACTTCGAAGGCAGGGCCGCCTCTCACCGCTGATGTATCCTTCGGGTTCCCGCCAAATCCCATCGCGATCCTGCCTGATCTCCTGGCGATAAGGGCTTCAAGACGGTTGTAGAGCTCTGTGGCTTCCTGGGGTTTGCCGCAGATCGAGAGGGTGTGCTCTCCCCCTTTGTGCTTGATCTTGTCCTGTCCGAGGGCGACGACGATGTATTCGTACCCCTCGAGTACCCTGCCGCTGGCCAGGTCGACCTTCCTGGCCACAGCATCGAACTTCGTCACGGGATCGACGATCACTTTGAATCCGTGTGCACGGGCGAGCTGATCGAGCGGGACGCTCACGCTCTCCACGTTCTCCCCTCCTGTGGGTATCCAGATGGAAGTGGGATAGATATAGAAGAAATCCCTGTCACTGACCAGGGTCACGTCCATATCGTTCTTTCTGAGGTAGATCGCAGATTCTACTCCGGCGAATCCTCCGCCAAGTACCAATACTTTTGCCATTGCTCTGCCTTTGTCCTATTGTTTGATAATGCCTGTCTGTGCAGCCGCCGTGCTTTCGTCGGCGACGGTACTGTTGTTCGCTTTGATAATGCCGTAGATGGCGCCGATGAGGAGCCCCGTGAGGATGACGATCCAGATCGTCAGCCTCTTCTCGCTGCTCTCCTTGCCGTCGTAATCCTCGATCCCTTCGAGGGTTGGTTCATTGTTGTCGAGTTTCATTTGTCAGTCCTTCCCATCTATCAGTTTTTTTTGGGAAGGAGGTCGTATCTCGGGTAGACGAATACGGTTTCCCTGTCTACGACGATCTTCTCTTTGTCATCGAGAGCATAGGCTTTGATCTTGATCGTGAACGGCACGTCTTTTCTCATGTCCTGTGCGAGTTCTTTCGCGGTGGTCAGGACGACGACCTTCTTGGCCTTTTTGCCTGCACCGATCTTGAACGGCTCTGTCGGTCTCTGGATCGTGATGTCTTTGTTGTCGACGATCTCGAAATAATAGGTATGCTCTTTGCTGTCGGTGTTGGCAAAGAGGAAGAGGTAGCTGTTCTCTACCGTACGGTCATCGTTGATCTTGTAAAGTCTTGTCGTTTTGTTGACGTTGAGGAGCATATGCTCTTTCTTGCTTCCCATAACGAAAAGGGCGACGGTGACAATCACCAGTACCGCAGCGTATGCGATCACCTTTCCTCTGAAGAAGTTAGTCTTCCCTTCGTGTCTGAGGGTCTCTTTTTCGCTCGACCACTGGACGAGGCTCGGTTTGCCCAGCGCGCCCATCACTTTGGTACAGGCATCGACACACTCGAGACAGTTGATACACTCGAGCTGGAGACCTTTACGGATATCGATGTGGGTAGGACATACGGTCACACAGCTCTCGCAGGTGGTACACTCGGCAGCCGGCTCGACGGAGAGGAGCTCTTTTTGTTTGCTGTAGGCTTTTGTCCTGTCATTGCCGTGACCCTGGTAGATCTGTCCGCCTCTGATAGGATCATAGACCGCCATGACGGTATCTTCATCATAAAGCACCGACTGCACACGGCTGTAGGGGCAGATATAGACACAGAAGTTCTCCTTGATCAGCACCACATCGATGATGAGGAAGAAGGCAAGACCTACGAAGAAACCGACGGTGACCATATGCTCTGTCGGGTTCTCGAACACATACTTGAAGAAATCTTCCGGTGGGATGAAGTACCAGAGGAAGTCAGCAGCGGCAACGAAAGCGAGGAGCGACCAGAGGAGGACGGCTACGACCTTCTTGACCTTGTTCTCCATCTTCGACATATCGGGTTTTTTCTGTTTGTTCTTGATGCTTTTGTAGAGACCGAGCACTTTGGTCTCGATGAAGTCACGGTAGATCACACGGAAGATCGTCTGGGGACACGCCCAGCCGCACCACGCCCGTCCGCCCACGGCAGTGACCGCGAAGATGCCCAGAAAGAGCAGCATCAAAAGGAACGGCATGAGGTAGAGCTCCTGCATATCGAAGGCAACGCCGGCAAGGTGAAGCTTCTTCTGGTCGAAGCTGAGCAGGAAGATATGGTTGCCGCCTATCTTGATGAATGGTGTCACCAGCGCTACAAACGTGATAGCGAAGTAGAACCAGTATCGCTTGATGCTGTAGGGTACCCAGCCTTTGAGATACTCTTTGGCCTGGTTCTTTTGGGGGGTACTCTGGGTTTGAGTAGTTTCGTTCATTTCTCTCTCCTTGTTGGATTTGTTTTTTCCTGGTCAAACGGACAGATCAGGATCTTGTTGTCTGTCTCCGGGTCCTGGTCGGGCATGATCTCGACCCATGAGTTCTCGACCATCTCTTTGATCTTTCGCGATTCGATATAGTCTTTGAGGGAGCTTCTGCTGACCTCCAGATCCCTGGCGATCGCCGAGACGTTCATTCCCTCTTTGAGATTCTCTATGATCTTGGACTGAAAAGGGTCGAATTTCGATTTCGATTTGCTCCCTTTCGGTCTGCCGATCTGGTTTTGCCTGTTTTTTTGCTCTTCCCTGATGCTGTTGAGGAGCGGGAATATCTCGCCTATCGTGCTCTGCTTTGTGAATTTCGTCTGCGATGCGGCACTGTAGAGCTGTATCCCGCGTCCCAGCATACAGTGGATGATCTTGACGATCTCATCGACGTGTTCGCTGAGCATCCATATCTCGTCGACGATGATCGTATCGTTGTCGGACAGCCCATGGATGAACTTCTGAAATTGTTCTCTCTCCTCGAACGGTCTGTTCTGGTTCGAGTACTCAATCACCTCTTTGTCTATCTTGATACCGTTTTTTAATGAAAAAGCGAGAATAGTACCCTGCTGTTCCGTGATACTGCGTTTGCCCCAAAGTTCTCTAAGGTAGGCGTATATCATATTGCTCCTTTATCATTTGCATAATGATAGCTTATTTGATGATAAAAGTCAATGAATACTCTATTAAATTCGTCATTTTTTTTCTTTTTTCGTCAAGGATAGGGTTTGTTCCGTCCGGGGGAGTGCAAAACCGGGGATACGGTTTGTGCTATAATACCATATTAATTGTGAGGAGATGAGATGGAACTGACGCATCTTGATGAACAGAACAAGCCCAAAATGGTCGATGTGAGCAAGAAGGGAGATACGACCCGAGTCGCGCAGGCGAGCGGCATCATAGAGGTGACACCGGAAGCTTACGAAGCGGTCATCGCCAATACCGCCAAAAAGGGGCCGGTGCTCCAGACGGCCGTCATCGCCGCGATACAGGGGGCCAAGCAGACGAGCACCCTGATCCCCATGTGCCACCCGCTGATGCTAACATCGGTCAAATGCGATATCGAAGAGCTCCCGGAGCTGCCGGGCTTCAGGCTCTTCGTCACTGCCAAGCTCGTCGGCAAGACGGGTGTGGAGATGGAGGCGCTCACCGGGGTGAGCGTGGGGCTGCTCACCATCTACGATATGCTCAAGGCGATCGACAAGGGGATGGTGATCCGCAATGTCCAGCTCGAGTCCAAGGACGGTGGCAAGAGCGGCGATTTCAGACGGTAATGTCAAACATCGGTATTTGGCTCCAAAAGTGAGCGCTCCTGCGCCATGCGAACGCAAGCGCCCTTTTCAAGGGTTGAGCGCATGGCTTGTCGCACTCACTTTTGGAGCAAGTTGGGTGGATAAAATCCACCATCTGTGACAGGTATCGTAATATATCGCAGGATTATCTTGCAATGGAATGATCGGTGGAATTCTTCCACCCTATGAATTTGAAAACCGGGCCATAATAGCGGTTTTTCCAGGCTTTGCCAAAAAAGCGTATACAATAAAAAGGAGACACAATGCTGATAGTCAAAGATGAAAGTATGCCGACCGAGCCCACCATCGAGTACCCGACAAGGTGGGGGTTCAAGATCATCGGGAGGAGCGCGGACGAGCTCCACGCCTGCATCAAGGAGGTGATGGGTGAGAAAGAGCATTTCTGCTCCTACGGCAACACCACCTCCAAGGGGAACTACCACAGCTACAACGCCAGCTGCATCGTCGAGAGCAAAGAGGAGCGCGACAGGATATTCAGGCTCTTCAGCGAACACGAACACGTCAAAGTGGTGATCTGATGGAGGGGAGCTTCGAACTCCGCCTCTCAGCGGGGACAATGGAGTCACTGGAACTCTACTCGAAACTCCTGGACAAGGACTATACGACGATGATCGAGGAGGCGCTCCGAGGCTATTTCGAAGCGTGTGACGAGATCGTCGGCACAGCGGGGAGCGCCGAGAGCAACCTCGATTATGACGAGTTCTGGGATGGTGTGGAGCTTTAGGGGCAGGTTTTTGGAGATGCCGATTATTCAATGTGTATCTTTAGGGATATTTTTGATAGAATATATAAAACTTAATAATTAAGGAAGGTAAAGATGATATATATCGATGATGTTGTAGCTGATGAGGTAATGGATAGCAGGGGTAACCCGACAGTGAGAGCGACTGTAAGACTCAGCGACGGCACAGTTGCCAGCGCCATTGTACCGAGCGGTGCAAGTACGGGGAAGAGAGAAGCACTCGAACTTCGCGACGGCGGCAGCAGATATATGGGCAAAGGCGTCCTTACGGCATGTGAGAACGTCAACAACCAGATCGCGGAAGCGCTCATGGGTCTCAGTCCTTTCAACCAGGCGGAGGTCGATCTCGTGATGAAAGAGGTCGACGGTACAGACAACTACAGCAACCTTGGCGCCAACGCGGTGCTCGGTGTCTCCATGGCGGTGGCCAGAGCAGCTGCGATGAGCCTCAAGATGCCACTCTACAGATACCTCGGCGGCGCGAACGCGGTCACTATGCCCGTCCCGATGCTCAATATCATCAACGGCGGTGAGCACGCCAACAACTCCGTAGACTTCCAGGAGTACATGATCATGCCGGTAGGTTTCGCAGAGTTCTCTGAAGGTCTCAGAGCTGCTGCCGAGGTCTACCACAACCTCAAAAAGATCATCGACGGTATGGGTGAATCTACAGCGGTAGGCGACGAGGGTGGTTTCGCTCCGAACCTCAAGAGCAACGAAGAGCCTATCACCGTCATCATGGAGGCTATCGAGAAGGCCGGCTACAAGGCAGGTGAGCAGATCGCTATCGCCCTTGATGTCGCGGCAAGCGAACTCATCAATGACGAAGGGAAATATGTCCTCAAATCAGAGAACAGAGAGCTCACAAGCTCAGAGATGGTAGCCTACTATGCCGACCTCTGCGCAAAATACCCGATCGTATCGATAGAAGACGGTCTGAGCGAAGATGACTGGGATGGATGGAAAGAGCTCACCGATGTCCTCGGCGACAAAGTACAGCTCGTCGGCGACGACCTCTTCGTGACCAACGTGAAGATCCTCGCTGAAGGGATCGAGAAAGGTATCGGCAACTCTATCCTCATCAAGCCAAACCAGATCGGTTCGGTATCCGAGACGATGCAGACGGTCAGACTGGCACAGAGAAGCGGCTACAACTGCGTCATGAGCCACAGATCGGGAGAGAGCGAAGACGCGTTCATCGCAGACTTCGCTGTAGCGCTCAATACAGGCCAGATCAAGACAGGTTCGACGGCGAGAAGCGACAGGATCGCAAAATACAACAGACTTCTCGAGATACAGAGAGAGCTCGGCCAGTTCGAGTACCTCGGGCACGCAATCTTCAACTGATACACAGGGATACCTTTGGGCAAAACGAAAGGATCGGGTAGTAAGAGCGCAGGCTTCTCACTGGGGGCTGCCTTTATTACTATGGTAATGATTTTGCTTTTTGGCGTCTATGTCGGTATCCTGATCTACGGAGAGAACTCTCTGAGCGTGCTCGAAGAGCTCCAGAACGAAAAGAAAAGGCTGACACTTGAAGCAAAAGAGCTCAAAAGTGAGAATCAGAAATTGCAAAAAGAGTATTTTGAGCTCAAAAATCTAGAACCAAGCGAGGAGCAGTGATGAAAATAAAAGCATGGGTAGTAGCAGGGAGTCTGTTGTTCGGAGGGAGTGTGCTTTATGCGGACTACTCTGTCAGCGAGAATGTCAAGCAGATAGACAAGGAAGAGGATGACCTGCTCGAGTCTATAGCGAGCGAGCGCGATAAAGGTCCTATCGAGATGCCGAAGAAACAGCCCCCTGTGAACCAGCCTCCGAAAGCAGAGCAACCGGTCCCTCCCAAGCCCAAAGTGGAGCCTGTAACACCTCCGATGCCCAAAGCAGAACCCAAGGTCGAGCCCAAACCGAAAGAGGAGCCCAAAACCGTTCAGAAAGCTCCGGAGACTCCCAAAACACCTCCCAGCAAAGATATCAGCATAGAAGAGAAGATCGCTATCGTTGATGCACAGATCAAAGAGCAGGAGAAAAAGGTGCAGGAGGCCAAGGCAAAGAAAGAGGCCGAGGAGAAAGCAAAAAAAGAGGCTGAAGAGAAAGCCAGAAAAGAAGCTGAACTTGCTGCCAAACGCGAAGCTGAAGCGAAGGCTCAGAAAGCTGCCGAAGAGAAAGCCAAAAAGATAGCCGAGGAACGTGCACAGAGGGAAGCCGAGCTCGCCGCCAGGCGTGCAGCAGAAGAGAAGGCCAGAGCAGAGGCAGAAGCCAAGGCCCAGAAAGACGCAGAGCTCAAAGCCGCAAGTGCAGCAGAAGAGAAGGCCCGAAAAGAGGCCGAGCTGAAAGCAAAAAAAGAAGCTGAAGCCGCAGAAATGGCAAAAAGAGAAGATGCAGCCAGGGCTGATGCCAAAGCAAAAAAAGAGGCAGAGGAAAAAGCGAAGAACGAACCGAAACCTCTGACCAAAGCCGAAGCTATTGCCAAGGCAAAAGAGATCGCAGGGGAGCAGATGAAGAACGGCGAGCTCAGCGCCGAGCTCCAGAGCGTCCTTCCGAGTGTCCTCGATGCTATCTCGATAGACGAGATGGACGGGCTCGATATCGATGAAAAAAGAGCCGTTATCACCCTCAAGAAGAAGCTTGAGAAAGAGAGAGCCGAGATAGAGGCGAAGAGACTCTTCGAACAGGCTCTCAAAGACGCTATCGAGAGCGTACGCTGATACCCCTGCTCCCTTTTTCCCCCATCATTGCGGGCCTGGCCCGCGATCCGCTTATTCCAGATTTTGAAACGACGATTTAGTATTTGGGGCTTGACTAGTTTAGAGGTTCATTCCTGAAGATTCTGAGTAGCAGTTTATACAAATCTTCACCTCTATTATTGAACCTGAACTCGCACTCTTTAAGATGTAAATTGAAGTTCTCTTTATCCATTCCGTGAAATTTC
>QKDN01000037.1 GCA_003252535.1 Campylobacterota bacterium
TAACAATTACTTATTTAATTTTTTAAGCATAATCTGTTATAATAGAATCATTAGAATAATAATTAATATTCAAAATGACTATAAAGGAAATGATAATGTTAAAAGATTTTGTAAAACTTGAAACATTTCTAACAGTTGCCAGAGAGAGAAGCTTCTCGAAAGCATCGGCAAAACTCGGTATATCCCAGCCTGCGGTGACACAGCAGATCAAATTCATAGAAAAATATCTCGGCGCGAAGATCATCGAAAGAAAAAAGAACGGTATCAAGCTCACTGCTGAGGGTGAAGAACTCTATAAAGTCGCTACGAACCTCGAAAGAGCCATCCATACGGCTGAAAAAGATGTCCTCAAGATCATCAACAAAGAGATCACATTCAGACTCGGTGCATCGTTCACTATCGGCAACTACGTCATCCCCGGCGAATGCCTCAACACTATCGGCGAAGCGATCAACAACGACATTACCCTCAGTATCGAGAACAGCGATGCGATCATCCAGGACATCAAGGACCGCAAGCTCGATGTCGGTCTGATCGAATCACCGGTGGTCGACAACGATATCATCTACAGAGAGTGGCTCGAGGATGAGCTCGTCGTCTTCAGCAACACACCGATCCCAAAAACGCTCAAGACCGAAGAGCTCTACGACTTCAGATGGATCTGCCGCGAAGAGGGGAGCCATACCAAAAGGATCGTATCGGAAGTCTTCGAAGACCTCGGCGTATCGTGCAAGAGCTTCAATGTACTCAGCGAAGTGAGCAACACCACAGCTGTCCTCCAGACGATCAAAAGAAGCAAGAAAGACGGTCAGGCTCCTGTAGTCTCGATCATCTCAAGACACGCGATCGCCGACGAGGTACAGAACGGGGAGCTTTTCGAAGCGAGACTCAGAGGGATCAAGATGACGAGAAAGTTCTACATCATCTACTCCAAAGAGAACAAACACAACGCCTATGTCGACAATGTCGTCGACTTCATCCTCAGCGGCAAGTGCTAAACGCTACTTTTTGAGGAACCTCTTATTCTTGGGGTTGCTCAGGAGCGCTTCCATAGATTTGGAAGCGCCGCTATCCTCTTGTTGATTTTTCCCTGAATCCATAATATGATCTTCCGGCTCAGCGATATTGATCGCGATGATCTGGTCACCCACATATATCTGCTTGATCGCCAGGATCGGCATCGAAACGACCGAACCGAAATTATTCTCCCCGAATCCTGCTTCGAAATAGAAGAATCCATCCTCTATCCGCGCCGTCTCATAGGTATAGCCTACCAGCATGAAGAGGACATTCTCACCGAAACTCTCCAGGATATTCGAGGGCAGCGGCGGATCGAAATTGAGGTGTTTTGTCGTACAGGCGATCGCAAACTCCTGGTTCTTCTCGAACAGAAAATCTATACTCTCCTCAAGATAGTTTGCGACGATCGCTTTATATTCATTTCTCTGAAATAATGAGTTTATCATACCCTTCCCTCGATAATACTGCTCCATTGCGGAGTGATAATCCTGAATCCTACCATAGCATTCATTAGAGCCACGCCATCAAAGCCCCCTATCTCGCCGTAAGATATCTCCCTGCAACCAAGAAACCCATTATCGATGAGCCTTTGGCGGGTCGTCCCCTCCAGCAGCGGCACAGCCGGGGTGATCCATCTCCCCTCCTCCCTGAAGGCGATATTGGCGATGGTCGTATCGGTGACGAGCCCGTCCCTGACGATCAGTACCTCGTCCCAACCGGGAGCAAGCTCTCTCAGTGCATCGAGTCCGGTACGATCGGCATACTTGTAGCGGTAGTCGATACCGCTCTCCACGAGCGCGATGGAATCGATCTCTCTGGAGGTGTATGGAAAATACTCTGTCGACTCTATCCCCTTCTCACCGTAGAGGATGCGGCAGCGGTGGTGTCCATGCAGAGGGAGATCGGTGAGCACCGAAGAGAGATCGATGCTCTCTCCGATAGCCCAGAGCTCTTTGCGGCTTTTGTTGAGCCGTCTGTTGTGGTACTCGATATGCTCTGCCGCACCATCCCTGATCGAAACAGTCTCAAGGAGCAGCAAAACTACTCTTCGAAGAGCGGCGTCGAGAGGTAGCGCTCGGCAGTATCGCAGAGGATCGTGACGATCGTCTTCCCTTTGTTCTCTGGTCTGCATGCTATCTCGTAGGCAGCCTTGAGATTGGCCCCTGAGGAGATACCGATCAGCAGCCCCTCTTCCCTGGCCGCTCCCCGTGCCATGGCGAAGGCATCGTCGTTCTCCACCCTCACCACCTCATCGTAGATGTTCTGGTTGAGGATAGCGGGGATGAACCCAGCGCCGATCCCCTGTATCTTGTGCGGTGCGGCGCTCCCCCCGCTGAGTACGGGAGAGGCAGCAGGCTCGACGGCCGCTACTTTGATACCGGGTATCTTCTCCCTGAGCACTTCACTCGTCCCGGTCAGCGTCCCGCCCGTCCCTACGGCTGCGACGAAGATATCGACCTTCCCTTCCGTATCGTTGAAAATCTCAAGAGCGGTCGTCTTGCGGTGCATGGCAGGGTTGTCGGGGTTTTGGAACTGCTGGAGGATCACAGCATTTTCCATGCTTTCAGCCAGTCTGTTGGCCTCGGCGATCGAGCCGTTCATCCCCGCTGCGGCTGGTGTGAGGACGAGTTCTGCCCCCAGGTGCTTGAGCAGTTTGCGTCTCTCGATGCTCATCGATTCTGGCATCGTAAGGATGAGCTTGATCCCTTTGGCAGCGCAGATGGCGGCGAGCCCCACCCCGGTATTGCCGCTGGTGGGCTCGATGATGACGGTATCCTTCGTGATCGCGCCGCTTGCGAGGGCTTCATTGACCATATTGAGGGCGATACGATCCTTGACCGAGCTGGTTGGGTTCATGAACTCGCATTTACCCAGTATCGTCGCGCCGCTTCTTTCCGAGAGGGCGTTGAGCCTGACCAGCGGCGTATTGCCGACCAGTTGTTCGATGGATGAGGCTATCATTGTTACTCCTTGTTTTGGATATTTTCTACAGACAGGGGTCTGAAGTCGTAGAGCTCGTCGTCGTAGCACTCGATACTCCCCGTGCTCATATCGTAGTACCACCCGTGGAGAAAGACTTTCCCCTCATCGACGCGGCGTTTGACAGCCGGATAGGTGAGGAGGTTCTGGAGCTGGAAGATGATCGAGACCTTCTCCGTGTAGCGCAGAAGAGCCTCCCGATCATCCTTGAACATGCTCATCATCGCCACCCTTTTGGGCGCTTCGCCCAGTTCAAGCCACTTGATGGTGTGGATGTTCTCATCACTTTTTGGGATGTTCTTGTAGAGCGAGGCTATCGCGCCGCAGTCGGAGTGGCCGCAGACGATGATATCGGTGAGCTCCAGTACGCTCACGGCGTACTCGATCGCCGAAGCGGTCGCATGGTAGTCTGAGTCGGGCTTGTAGGGGGCGACGAAGTTGCCGATATTGCGGATGATGAAGAGGTCGCCCGGCTTGCTGCCGGTGATGAGATTGGGCATCACCCTCGAGTCGCTGCACCCGATGAAGAGCGCCTTGGGGTCCTGCCCCTCCTCGCTCAGCTTGCGGAAACGGGCTTCATTCTCTTTGAAATGGATCGCGCGGAACGCTTCGTTCCCCCTGGCAAAATCCTCTATCTTCTTCTCGCTCATACCCGCTCCTTACTCTACCTTGTCGATACTGTAGGCGATCTTCTCCCCAGCATACATCGGCACGACAGAGCCGTATCTCTCGGGCACGGTACACTCTTTCTTGACCAGTACCACCTTTTTGGCCGGAGGGGTGACGCTGTAGATGTTCACCGCGTTGCCCGATACGAACTTCTGGAGGTTCTCCACGGGCGCGCCGTGTTTCTCGAAGAGCTCTGCAAGCACCTGGAGGGCGATGGGTGCGGTGAAAACGCCTGCCGCGCAGCCCGGGCACTCTTTGGACTCTTTGGGATGGGGCGCCGAATCGCTGCCGAACATCACTTTGGGATGTGCCTTGAGCGCGACACGGAGCAATGCTTCCCTGTCTTCGGGTCTCTTGGCGATAGGTTTGCAGAAGAGGTGGGGTCTGAGCATCCCCCCTGCCACATCGTCGAGGGTGATGATCAGGTGGTGTAGGGTGATGGTCGCGTAGAGATTCTCGAATCTCCCCAGCGCATCGACGCTCTCCTTGGTCGTGATGTGCTCCATGATGATCTTGAGATCGGGGAAAGCGGTTGCGAGCTTCTCATAAATGGGGACGAACTGCGCCTCCCTGTCCATCACGAATCCCCCCGTCTCGCCGTGGATACACAGCGGTATCCCCAGGTCGCTCATCGCCCCCAGGGTCTCCCGCAGCTCCTCGATATCGAAGCCGCTCACTCCACCCTCGGAGTTGGTCGTGATCCCTGCGGGATAGAGCTTGATCGCGGTGATCTCGTCAGCGACGCTCTCCAGGAACTCCCGCGTATAGGTGGGCTTGAAAAAGAGTGTCATATAGGGCTCGAACCTGTCCTCGCCGATCGCCGTCCTGATGCGCTCTTTGTAGGCGAGCACCTCCTCCCTGGTGGTGACGGGAGGGACGAGATTGGGCATGATGATCGCACCGCTGAACGAATGGGAAGTGAGGGGCGCTACGGTAGCGAGCATCTCACCGTCCCTGAGGTGGAGGTGCATATCCAGTGGTGAGTCAAGTTCTATATGCATTGTGATCCTTTATGACGAAATATCTGTTTTTGGCGCCTGCCTTCGGCACGAACCAATATTTGATCTCCATTTTGCCACAAAGATAGTTAAGGTAGGGTGTCTGATCGAGGATATGAGGCTTTTTGTAGGCGATCACGGGATAATCGATCCCCCCGTCGAAGAGCTGGTTGCACCGCAGTATCCGCAAGGAAGCATCGGCGAACGCCATGTGCGGCGCGGTCGTATCGAACAGCCAGCTCGCATACTCCGAACAGGTCGGATAATAGCGGCACGAAGCCGGGAGCATTTTGGAGATATACTGATACCCTTTGATGGGGGCGAGGAAAAACTTCTTAATCGTCAGCATTTCGACACATCGCTATCAAAACTGAGTTTTCCGTAGTTTTGCAGTTTGCTTTTGGCACAGATCAGCGCATCGACAAAATCGATATTTTTTGCCTCGATGATGCTCAGGGTTTCGAAGAGGATGATCTTGTTGCTATTGACCACACCATCGAGACTCAGGATCATTTTCAGGTCGGCGATCACCTCATCTTTGGGAAGTTTATAGAACTTTGTCAGGACGAAATACGCCTCCATCAAAACCCCGTCGAGTATCTCGACTTCCAGAGAAGCGTTCTCTATCTGTTCGAAATAATTCCGACTCTGTACCAAAAACTCCTCGTTATCGCCTACCAGAAAGCGGATAATGATATTGGTATCAAGAAGATAGACCATACTTCTCTCTCATTGCCTCTTCGTAAGCCACGGCTTTTATCTCATCGAAGGTCAGCTCGGTTCCGGGAACCCGCTCTTTATATTTCCCTGCGAGTTTATGGATGATACTCCCCCTGTGGCTGGGATAGACCATCGCCACGACCTGCTTCTTGCGTTTGTCCACGACCTGGATCACATCGGTGAGATTACTCAGGATCGCCGTATTCTTCTGGATATCTCCTATCCCGACACTTAGCATCTCTATTCCTTTTATGTATATTTAGATGATTATATATAAATAAGTAATGAATTGTCAAGTTTTAAAAGAGTCGAAGTTTGTCACCCCACCTCGACCAGCTGCTCATCTGGATATATTCCCAGCTCTTTGGCCTCTTCGAGGATCATTTCGCTGACGCTGTAGCGCGACTCGATGATGACATCGGCGAGCTTGCTCTTGATGCGCAGTTCGAGCGGCCTGTTACCGGGGTGTTTCTCCACGAGACACATCAGCTCCTGGACTATCTTCGCGTCGGGCATCAGATCGAGAGCGAGGATGAGAGGCGGCTGTAGTTCCGGCTCCGGGGTGTGCTTCTCCTCTTTTTTGACCGTCACCTTCTCCTTCTTGGCATCTTTGAGCGATTCGATCTTGAGGAGGTTCATACGGGTGAACTCGCCGTCCTTGGTGATCTTGACCTTGAAGGCGATCGGCTTGGTGATGTCGAAATCCTCCTCCAGCTCCTTGAGACTCCTCTCGAAGAGCATCAGCTCGATATTGCCGTGAAGGTCCATGATATTGGCGATGCCGAACTTGTTCCCCTTCTTGGATATCTTGTGGGTGATCGTCTCGATTTTGCCGATGAAAAGCGCCTGCGAACCATCCGCGAGCTCCTCGATCTCGGAGCTGAGGGTATAGTCGATCTCGTCGAGGGTCTCGCGGTACTTGTCGAGCGGGTGCCCCGAGACATAGAATCCCAACGACTCCTTCTCGAAGTCGAGTATCTGCATCTGCTCGAACTCCTCCATATTGGCCAGCTCCAGCTCTACCGAGCTCATCATCTCCACCTCGTCGCCGAAGAGCGAACCGACGCTCATCTTCTTGGTCTGGTCGGCCTTGTGGGAGGCTTCGAGGATATCCTCTATCTGCGAGAGCATCGCGTGGCGGCTGTAGCCGAAACAGTCGAGCGCGCCTGATTTGATGAGCGCTTCGAGGACACGCTTGTTGACCTTGGAGGAGTCGATACGGGAGGCGAAGTCGGCGAGATCGCTGAACTCCCCGTCCTCCCTCGCTGCGAGGATCGAGTTGATCGCGACATCCCCGGCACCCTTGATCGCCCCCATACCGAAGATGATCGCATCCTCCCCGTCCTCTTCGGCTGCAGAGAAGACCAGATCGGAGCGGTTGACATCGGGCGGGAGGAGCTTGATCTGCATCCGTTTGAGCTCGTCGACATACTTGACGACCTTGTCGGTGTTGTTCTTCTCCAGCGTGAGGATCGCCGCCATGAACTCGCGCGGGTAGTAGCGTTTGAGGAACGAGGTGTAGAAAGTTACCAGCGCGTAGGCTGCCGAGTGGGATTTGTTGAACCCGTAACCGGCGAACTTGACGATCAGGTCGAAGAGCTCGACCGCTTTTTGCCTGTCGAACCCCTTGGCAGCCGCTCCGTCGGCAAACTCGGACTGGAGCTTGTCCATCTCCTCCTTGATCTTCTTACCCATCGCCCGCCGTACGAGGTCGGCGCCGCCGAGGCTGAATCCCCCGATCGTCTGCACGATCTGCATGACCTGCTCCTGGTAGACGATGACCCCGTAGGTGGGTTTGAGTATGGGCTCCAGCTCCGGGAAGGCGTAGGTGATCGCCGCACGCCCGTGTTTCCGCTCGACGAAGTCGTCAAGCATCCCCGACTCCATAGGCCCCGGTCGGTAGAGGGCGAGCATCGCGATGACATCCTCGAAGCCGTTGGGCTTGAGCTTCTTGGCGAGGTCCTGCATACCGGCCGATTCGATCTGGAAGAGTCCGAGCGTATCGCCTGTCGAGATGTAGTCGTAGACCCCCTTGTCGTTGATATCCTCCTGGATGAAGTCTATCCGTTTCCCCGTCCGCTTCTCGACGAGCTTGTTCGCCTCCTCGATCACGGTGAGGGTCTTGAGCCCGAGGAAGTCGAACTTGATCAGGTCGACATCCTCGACATATTTCCCGCTATACTGGGTCGCCAGCGTATCCATCCCCGAGGGCTTGAAGAGCGGTGTCTTGAGCCAGAGCGGTTCGTTGGAGATGACGACCCCGGCGGCGTGGGTGCCCGCGTTGCGGTTGAGTCCTTCGAGGGCGAGGGCGAAGTCCCACACCCTTTTGGCCTGCGGGTCGGATGTGAGGAGCTCCTTGATCTTGGGCTCCTTCTCGTAGGAGTTCTTGAGGTCGATACCGAGCTCGTCGGGGATGAGCTTCGCCATCGCGTCCGCCTTGGCGTAGGGCATATCGAGCACCCTCGCGACATCGCGGATCACCCCTTTGGCGAGGAGCTTGCCGAAGGTGATGATCTGCGCGACATTCACCCGGCCGTATTTGTTGATAACATAATCGAGTATCTCCTGGCGGCGCGCCTGGCAGAAGTCCATATCGATATCGGGCATACTTACCCGCTCAGGATTGAGGAACCTCTCGAAAAGGAGACCGTAGGGGATCGGGTCGATGTCGGTGATCTCCAGCGCATAGGCGACGAGCGATCCTGCCGCAGACCCCCGCCCCGGGCCGACCGGGATACCCATCTGTTTGGCGGCATTGACGAAGTCCCATACGATCAGCATATAGCCTGGGAATTTCATCGAGTTGATGATATCGATCTCCACCCTGAGACGCTCCCGGTACTCCTCGTGCCGCTCCTCAGGGACGATCTCCAGCCTCTTCTCAAGCCCCTTTTTGGACTCCGCCTCGAAGAGTACCATATCGTTGGCGAGCGAGTACTCCACCTCGGGCTCGGGCATCTCCAGCCCCGCCTCGGCGGCTTTCTCACGGGCGAACTTGAAGTTCGGCGGCGTGGGGTTGCCCAGCTTGATCTCGAGGTTGCACTTGTCGACGATCTCCTGGGTGTTCTCGAGGGCTTCGGGGATATCGGCATAGAGGCGCGCCACCTGCTCGGGGGACTTGACATAGAACTCGTGGACGGAGTGGCGCAGACGGTTGGGGTCGTCGTAGAGTTTGTTCATCGCGATACACATGAACGCCTCGTGTGGGTCGGCATCCTCGGGATTGGTATAGTGGGTGTCGTTGGTCGCGACGATCTTGATCCCGGTCTCCTGCGAGAGACGGATGATATCCTTGTCGATGCGGAGCTGGTCGCCGATACCATGGCGCATGATCTCAAGGTAGAAATCGTCGCCGAATATCTCTCTGTACTCCAGCGCGATCTTCTTCGCCTCCTCGTACCCCTTGGCTCCGTAGCCCACATTCCGCTCCGAGAGGTTGAGGTGCCAGTTGACCTCCCCCTGGAGGCAGGCGCTGGAGCAGACCAGCCCCTCAGCGTTCTCTTTGAGGAGCTTCTTGTTGATACGGGGGTAGTAGTAAAAGCCGTCGATGTAGGCGCGCGAGCTGAGGTACATGAGGTTCTTGTACCCCGCTTCGTTCTTGGCATAGAGGCAGAGGTGGAAACGCTGGCGCACGCTCTTGTCGTCGAGCTCCTCGCTGTTGTGGAGGTAGCACTCCATCCCGATGATCGGCTTGATCCCCTCCCCTTTCATCGTCTTGTAGAAGTCGATCGTCCCGAACATATTGCCGTGATCGGTCATCGCCACCGACTCCATCCCCAGCTCCTTGATCTTCTTGGCAAGCTTCTTGATCTTGTTGGCGCCATCGAGCAGTGAATACTCGGTGTGAAGATGTAGGTGGGTGAATTTGGGAGCAGCGGACTCGGACATAGCGTACCTTTGGATTGTATTTATAACTTATTTCTTGCATAACCTACTTGAGAGGCTCAGACCGAAGGGAGGATTTGCCCTCGAAAGGAGGTTATGCAAGAAATCAAGCGATTATTGATAGTTACGCGGAATATAGCAGAGTTTTGGTAAAGAGGGCATAAAAAATCCCCTGTAGTCTCTGCACATATAAATAGATTATTGCATTTTGAAATATTTTTGGATTATTGAGAAAAAGTTTGGCTACACTTGCTATAGTCAGTTGGCGATTGGATGTATGGTTACATTGCGAGGCGTGAGGTGGGACAGGGTCAGCCTTCAATAAAGGATGTAACAATGCGACTAGCCATCATAATTGTTATTCTTCTGTTGCTCTTAGCGACAAAAGTCTATTAAAAGCTTGCAGAGAGTGGGGACTCTCTGCCTGCCCCAACTGACGGTATTATATCATAAATCTACCGAAATCTCAAAAATTCTCACTCCCAATCTATGCTACAATAGTATCAAAAAAGGCTCTACCATGAACACCGTCACATTCAATGAGCGGCAGCTCCCCGTCCCCAAGGTCGTCTGCGTGGGGCGTAACTATGTCGAGCATATCGAGGAGCTCGGCAACGAGATGCCCGACTCCATGGTGCTCTTCAACAAACCCAACAGCGCCATCACCCCAGAGCTCCGCTACTTCTCCGAGCACTGCCGCTTCGAGGGGGAGATATGCTTCCTGATCCGGGATGGGAGGATGGCAGGGGTCGGCTTCGGACTCGACCTCACCCACGCCGATATCCAGAATGGTCTCAAGGCCAAGGGACTGCCGTGGGAGCGCGCCAAAGCCTTCGACGGCTCGGCGATCTTCAGCCCCTTCGTCCCCCTCGCCGACCCTTTCGAGAGCCTCTCGATGAAGCTCTTTATCAACGGCGAGCTCATCCAGCACGCCACCTACGATCTGATGATCTACAAACCTCAGACGATCCTCGAAGAGATAGCGACATTCCAGACCCTTCAGGAGAACGATATCATTATGAGCGGCACCCCCAAAGGGGTAGCGACCTACAGCAGGGGTGACAGGTTCGTCGGGGAGATATATGCCGGGGAGAAGCTGCTGGTATCGGGCGAGTGGGTCGTGGAGTAAAAATGGGTGTAAGGACTCCAATCGATATCCGGCAGGCCAACGAGCTGCTTGAGAAATATCATATTTCGTTCGTAGAGATGTCGCATACCGTAGACGGCATCTCCGATACAACCTATATCGGCACAGATCACAGCAATAAAAAATATGTATTCAAAATATATGAATCCGCCGATGCAACGACCGTGCAAAACGAGATAAACCTCCTCAATTTCCTGGCGCACCTCCCCGTACCGAGAGTTCTGTTGCCGGGCGAGTCTGTCGTGCTGTTCGAAGGGAAACCGACAGGGCTCTTCTCATACCTCGAAGGGGACTCTGTCGATCACCCTACGCCAGGTCAGGTGAGCCAGATCGGCGCTTTCCTCGGTGCTTTCCACAGAGGGTCGCAAAATATGCACTCCATCAATCCCAACTATTACACCCATCAGCGGCTGGCCGAGTGGATCGGCGATATACGGAAACACCCCTGTGACCCATCTATCATAGATACTTTTTCACAACAATATGAATCGATAAGAGACCTGTCAATAGAAACAGACTGTGTCATCCACGGCGACCTCTTCCCCGACAATGCCAAATTCGTCGGCGAAAAGCTGACCGGGGTTTTCGATTTCGTAGAGGCCTGTATGGGCAACTCCTTCTTCGATCTCAGCGTTGTCGCCAACAGCTGGTGTTTCGACCCGGACAACGAGCTCAACCTATCCTCACTTGAAGCACTCTTGAGCGCTTACGCCATCCGCCATAGAAGGGTCGATTGGGGAGAATTAAAACGCCATATGCTCTTTGCTTCTCTCTTCTATGCTGTACGGCGGTTTCACACAAGACATATAGAAAAACGGGGTGTCAATGTCAAAGACCACGGGGAATATATCGCGAAGTTCGACAGGATTTTCCAGGCAACTTTATAAAATATGCGTGGATTCCACCCTCCCCCCTACTTCTCCTCCGTCTCGAAACTCACGCTGTCCATCTTCGCTCCCCGGTCGAGGCACGATACCCTGTGCCTCCCCACACCGAAATACCTGTAGATCGGTATGCTCGACCTCCCATCGAAAGGGGCTTCGTCGTCGACCATCCAGACGATGCTCTCGTTCTCGTCGAAGGAGTAGCACTGGAGCTTGAGCTTCTTCATCTCCTCGGGGAGCAGGGCGTTCTGGGTGTAGGTGAGTTCGCCGACGGGGGAGGTGATGCGCGGTTTGTAGCCCTTCCACTCGCCGTAGCAGCTGCTCGCAGAGAGCTCGCCCATCTTCATGATCGTACCATTGCCAAAGAGCTGCGCCAGTACTTCGGCCCGGAGCATCGAGCACGGAGTATAGGGTCGTACGCCCGCTATCACCGTATCCCTGACCCGCTTGCGGCAGCGTCCCAGCTCGATGGGGTCCTGGCAGATGGTATCGGTGACGATCCCCTCGGGCTTGGCGAACCACTTCTTGGGATTTGCCCTCGTTTTTGGGAGCCTGGCGAAGATATCGAAGAGCGCGGGCGAAGCGGCGTAGAGCCCCGTAGCGCTCTTGTCCTTCTCGTCGTTCTCTTCCGGCTGCCTTGCCGCTTTGCCGCTGAAGTTGCCGAACCACACCGCCACGGTATAATTGGGGGTGTAGCCGATGGTGAGGAGGTCTTTGGCGTTGGCTGAGGTGCCGGTCTTGAAGGCGACTCTGGGCTGGGCGGCGAGATACTCCCATGAGCTCGAGAACGAGACGCGCGGGGCATTGGCGAGGATATCCCCCACGAGGTAGCTCGACTCTTCGCGGAGGAGCCGTATCGTGCCGTTGGCATCCGCCCCTTTGAGCGCGTCCGATCTGCGGTACTCTCCACCGTTGGCGAGGGCGGCGAAGAGCTCGGCGATATCGAGCAGGCTCACCGTACACCCGCCCAGCACGATCGAGCTGCCGTAGTGCCCCTTGGGCTTGTCGATCCCTTTGATACCCGCTTTTTTGAGCAGTTCGTAGAGCGAATCATCCCCGAGGTGGTAGTTGAGCTCGACGGCGGGGATATTGAGCGAGAGCTGGAGGGCTTCGGTGGCGCTCACCTCCCCCTGGAAGCTCTTGGAGTAATTGAGCGGCGTGTACCCGGCGATGAAGAGCGAGAGGTCATAGAGGTGCTTGCGCGGGGTGATGAGCCCCTTTTCGAGCGCTTTGGCATAGACGAAAGGCTTGAGGGTGGAGCCAGGGGAGATGGGCGCGGTGACCCCGTCGACCTCTCCGCCGTGCCGCTTGTCAGCGAAGTCGCTCGATCCCACATAGCCCAGGATATCCATCGTGTGGTTGTCGATCACGACCGCCGCTGCGTTGTAGATGCCGATGGGGCGTAGCGCTGCCAGTCTCCGACGGAGTATCCCCTCGATCTCTTTCTGGAGCGGCAGCTCAAGTGTCGTGAAGATATCGCCGCCCCCTTTGAAACGGCGGGCGAGGTGGGGAGCTTCGTTGGGGAGGTCGCGGCGGTACGGGGTGATCGCTTCACCCAGCGCCCTCCTGTACGCCCCCTCGCCGATGAGCCCGGCACTCTTGAGGCGGGAGAGGACGCGGTGGGAGAGCCTGCGCGCTTTAGTGTACTCCCGCGGGGTTCGCTCCCTGATGCGGTTGGCGTTGGGATTTTTGGGGATCGAGACGAGATAGGCGATCTGTGAGAGGGAGAGCGACTCGACCCCCACGCCGAAATAGGCGTATGCCGCCGAAGCGAACCCCTCGATATTGCCGCCGTAGGGGGTATTGTCGAGGTAGAGTTCGAGTATCTCGTCCTTGGTATAGTGCCACTCGAGCTGGAGCGCCATGAACATCTCGATGAGCTTGTTCCCCACCGTCCTGTCCTCGCGGTGCATCATCCGTGCGAGCTGCATCGTCAGGGTCGACGCCCCGATCTGCCGCTTGTGGGAGAGGTTGAAGTAGACGGCGCGCCCCAGCGAGAGGGGGTTGACCCCGAAGTGGTGATAGAAGTAGCGATCCTCGTAGGCGAGGAGGGTGTTTTTGATATCCTCTTTGATATGGCTGCCGATGGGGATGCGCAGGTAGCCGTCGGGGCTGAGGTGGATGCGGAGCAGGCTCCCCGAAGCGTCGAAGATACGGGTGGATTTCTGGCGGCAGAGGCGCTTGGTATCGAGGGGGAAGAGGAGATCGAGGATGAGGAAGAGTCCGAGCACCCCCGCCGCACCCCAAAGCAGCCCCCTGCCGATCCGCCGTAACCGCATTGAGAGCCCCCTCTTTTTGGGTAGATTGTAGCACAAGAGTACTATTATCGGAGCTTAAGCTTCTCTTCTATATAATTCCACTCTCATGTCGGGGTGTAGCGCAGTCTGGCTAGCGCGCTTTCTTGGGGTGGAAGAGGTCGCCTGTTCGAATCAGGTCACTCCGACCATTGAGACACCGTGAAAACGGACTTTTCAAAAAACTCACAACAAAATCTGCAACATTCACACTTCCTTTCTGAAATTTGATATTTCTGTGCTAAACTACCAGACCAATTTTTTCAGGGATAGATTCATGCTCGGATTCATCAAAAAAGTCATCGATAAAATAGATCAAACTCAACTCGAAAAAAACACTATAGACATCTACGATATAGCGCAACACTTCGGGATCAATAATCAAATGGTCTACAAAGCTTTCTATGAACTCGAATGGATATTGAAACATCAAAATAACATTATTCCTACTCCCGTGGGCGAAGAGAACGGTGCGCATGTCGTCAAAACAGATAACGATAGATTTGTGACATGGGACAGATCGATACTTACCAATGATGCTTTCGTCAATAAAATCCGTAAAATAAAAAATGAAGAAACAAGTAGTCAAATTGTTCAAAACAAGCCTGTCGAAGATCCGATTAAAACACAACAATCTGACCAAGCCCCTCAAACAACTCCTACAGATAATAAAACACTGACTCTAAAAGATATCGCAGCTATCAAACAGATCGATGTCAACCTCATCAATAACGCACTTTACCGTTTGGGATGGGTCGAAAAAAGCAATACATGGACGATCGCTACCGAAGAGGGCAAGGCAAACGGTGCGATTGAAAGATACAATCCGCAGACCAAAACAAAATTTGTCATTTGGGAAAAGTCCATATTGGATAATCAAAAACTATTTGACGAGATCAAATCCCATAACAACTCTAAACCAACAGCCGAAAAACTCATACAAAAAGGTCAGGAGTATGAGGAGTATATTGCCAAGGTCTTTCAGGCAAGAGGCTACAAAGTGATCGAAAACGGTAAAATTTCCGGTAAGAAGGATGGCGGAATAGACTTGATCGTCAAGAATGATCGGGAGATCATCTTCATCCAATGTAAAAATTGGAATGAAAACGGAAAATACAAGATCACCCATACACATATCAAAGAGTTCCGAACAAACGCAACCGACTACTATGAGAAAACCCCTTTGTTCAAATCGTACGATATGAAAGCTCTCTTCGTCTTGTCGGGGAACTTTATCGATATCTCTGCGATCAAACACATTGAAGAGATTCAGCAAAAAGGGAAAAAGATAGATTACGAAATCATCAAAATCGATAAGAATCGATAAACCGATTGTATTGAGACAATATGTGCGCAATATTCGGAATAGTAGGCGAGTACGATCGTGAAAAAGCATTGGAGGCCTTCGAGACCCTGACCCATCGGGGGATCGATGAGAGCCGTATCGTATCAGGGGACGGATATATCGTCGGGGTGCACCGTCTCTCGATCACGGGGCGGGAGATCGATGCGCCGCAACCCTACAGCGAGGGCGGGCTTACGGTGCTCTTCAACGGGGAGATATACAACCACCGCGAGCTCGCCGGGAAGCTCGGGATCGTGCAGGAGAGGATCAATGAGGCAGCCCTCCTCCATGCCGCGTTCAGAGCGTGGGGCGAGGGGTTCACGGAGCACCTTCGGGGGATGTATGCGGTCGCGCTGATCGATGATACGGCGGTGAGCCTCTACCGCGATCCCTTCGGCAAGAAGCCCCTCTACTACCGTATCGACGGGGAGAGCCGCACCATAGAGTTCGCCAGCGAGATGAAGGCGCTCTGGGCGCTTTCGCCGATGCGATTCCGCAGGGAGGCGGTCAAGGGGTATCTCTCATTCCAGACCTCCGTCTCCCCCCATACCTTCGACCGTACTATCCTCCAGCTCGGAGCGGGAGAATCGCTCTGCTTCGGGAGGGAAACGGCGAGCGTGACAAAGCAGAGCTTCTACTCCCCCCTCACCGTCCCTCTACGCTACAGCGACGAGTGTGAAGCGGTAGAACGGCTGAGCGAGACGCTCCGTGGATCGGTCGCACTGCGTATCCCCGGGGAGGTCGAATGCGGTGCGCTCCTCTCGGGCGGGGTCGACTCCTCGCTGATAGCGGCGATGAGCATGGAGCATCTCGCCCTGGAGGGACGGAAACTCCACACCTTCAGCATAGGGTACGAGGGGTTCGAGAAATACGACGAGCGCCCCTATGCCAGGAGGGTAGCGGAGCATATCGGCTCGGAGCACCATGAGTACAGCTTCGGCCGCGAGGATTTCCTCCGTACCCTCGACGCGCTGCTCGAAGTGCTCGACGAACCGCTGGCAGACCCGGCGATGGTGCCGCTCCATTTCCTCTTTTCCCGCATAGCCGAGACGGGGATCAGGGTCGTCCTCACCGGGGACGGGAGCGACGAGCTCTATATGGGGTACCGCACCTACAAGGAGTACTACGACCTCGAGGGGGCGAAAGAGCTCAAGTTCAAGAACTGGCTGCGCAACTACTTCCGCTCCAACTTCTCGATGAACAAGGAGTGGGAGTGGTACAAACGGATATTCGACGACACCCCCCTCTTCCGCTCGTCAGCCGAGCTCTTCACCGACCTCCAGCAGAACCGCCTGCTGCGGCTCAATGTCCGGGACAACGATTCGCTGATCCCGCTGCGCCCCTTTATCACGGAGTTCGAGAGGAGCGGCCGCACCTCGCCCGTGGACTGGTACAGCTTCCTCGATCTCAAAATTCAACTGGGCGATGTCTTCCTCCGCAAGCTCGACCGCATGAGCATGGCGCACTCCATCGAGGCGCGCAGCCCCTTCGTCGATACGGAGGTGGTGGCGACGGCCTTCGCCACCGCGCCAGAGCTGCGGCTCGGCCACCCCTCCAAGCGGATCGTCAAATTAGCCGCCGCAGAGTATCTGCCGGGTGATATCATCAACCGCAAGAAGAAAGGGTTCAGCTACCCATACCTCGAGTGGCTGAGCGGGAGTGGTGAACTGGAGACGATCAGGAGGGTAGCGAAAAGGAGCGGGATGTTCCGACCCGAACATCTCAACTATCTCCTGAGTGAAGGGGAAAAGGGGAATTTCAAACACCAGATATTTGCCCTCTATATGCTCTGCCGATGGATGGAGCACCGGGGGATATAGAACGGTCTACTTGAGTTTCGGTATACCGTCTTTGAGATCGTGGTGTGTGACATCGACGGAGAGATCGGTCCCCCTGAAGATATCGTAGGCGAGGATATCCTCACTGTTCACATCACGATGCTGTGCGAAGATCAGCACGAAGTCATCCCCCTGGTAGCGGAAGATCATCGCCTCGGGGTAACTTATCGAGAGCTGTTCGCACAGTCCTTTGAGGAATCTGTTACCCTGGTCCCAGCCGAAGCGATGGTTGTACTTCGAGAAGTTTCTCAGCTCGATGAGGTTGTAGCATCTGCGGTCATCGTCTTTTTTGATCAGGATGAGCTTGAGATAGTTCTCATTGTAAACATCGGTGAGTGAATCCCTGAAGAAGTAGGCGAACCTCCGCTCCTCGAACTCGCCGCTGGGCAGCTGGCTGGTGTCCTCTATCTCTATATCTTTCAGTACCCGTGCAGCCGCCTTCGCCACTTCGGGGTGGAACTGTGCACCACTGTATCGCTCCAGCTCGCGGATCGCGTCGGTGATCATCTTCTTGGATTTATAGATACGGTTGGAGGTCATCGCATCGAACGCATCGGCGACCACCATGATATATGAGAGGATCGAGACATCATCCGGTCTGGCCGGGTCGGTCTGCGGGTAGCCGTTGCCGTCGTAGTGGACATGGTGGAAGCGGATGATCTCGGCAAGGTCCTTGTACATATCGATCTTGGAGAGCATCTGGTAGCCGGCTGCCGAATGCTGTTTGATCAGTTCATACTCGAGCGCAGTGAGCTTGCCCGGTTTGAGGAGGATCGCATCGGGAGTGACTACCTTGCCGATATCGTGGAGAATGGCTGCCTTCTCAAGCTTCTCTATCTCCGACTCATCTATCCGCATCTCTTCGGCTATCAGGCGGCAATACCTCGCGACCCGCAGCGTATGTCCGGCGGTGTAGCTGTCGCGCTGCTCGATGATATTGACGAAGGCGAGGATCGTCTCCTCGTAGTTGGCAGTCCTTGCCAGCTCCATCTCCTCGAGGACCGTCCGCTGCTCGATGGCATTGAGGGCGAAACTGATATCGGTCGCAAGGTTCTCCAGCATATTGATCTCTTCATCGATGAAGGGTTTGTCAGAATCCGCATAGACACAGAAGACGCCGATGGGGAGGTCGTATTCGTTGCGCCGGAGCGGGAGTGCGATCACATGACAGAGTAGAGAGTCGTCACCGCACCCGGAGCCGTTGATCTTTTCGATCATCGTATGGTTCTCCCTTATGCACTCTTTGGCCAGCGCGATATATGGATTGGCTTCCCGATCGTCGAGGAAATACGATTTGTCCCTGAGCAGGTCACAATGATCGTCGGATGTCCCGACGATCTCGAGCATCTTCCCGTCGATGAGCCCTATCCACGCCAGCTTGTACTGTTTGTGCCTCGAGAACTTGTGCATCGACTCTTCGACGATGGTCTGCTTGGAAAATGAGCTCACGAGGAGTTCGTTGATATCGGTGATGGTACGGAGGAGCTCTTTGAGGTATCGCTCCTGCGAATACATCCGCTCCAGCTGCACCGTCCTCTTCTGTACCTTCATCTCAAGCCCCGTATTGAGCCCTTCGATCTCGATCTTGGCCCGTTTGAGCCGTGTATTGAGCCTGTAGATATAGAGCAGTACCGCCACGGTGATAAAGAACAGGGCGGTAAAGAGCCAGAGCCATAGTTTGTACTTCTCGTAGAATTCATCGAACGCGAACTCCTTGAGATTGCCGTAGAAGCTCAGCCCCATCACCTCAAGCAGCGTATGAACCTTGGAGTAATCGAGCGGTATCGTCCACCCTGCTATATCGGCATCCCTGGCCGCTTTGGTCTCAGGCGACATCATCAGCAGGGCGATGAGGACTTTGTCGCTCAGTTCCTGCGGGGTCGAGGGGAGCTTGGCAAAAGGCCACTCGGGATAGAGCTCTGTACTGACCGCGAACGGGAACCCGGGATAGTCCCGGGGATCGACGATCCGCAGGGTGTCGGGGGCGATGATCTTCTCATTGACCATCCTCTCGATGGTATCGGTACGGACGGTACCGGCATCGATGCTGCCGTTCACGACGGCGAGCACCACGCTGTCATGCGAACCGAGGAATCTGAACTCCGAAAAATCATCCTTGACTATGCCATGATCGCTCAGCTCCTTCTGTGCCATGATCCATCCGCCAAAGGAGTTGATGTCGACTGCGCCGAAGCTTTTGCCCCTGAGGTCATCGAGGGTCCGGATACTGCTCTTTTGCGAGGTGAAGATCACGCCGCCGAAGCTGCTGACCACCTTCCCGTCACTGCTGATGTTCTTGAGCGTCGCTATCCTGCTTACGCCATACAGGTGCTCCAGCTCCACATAAAAGGCGGTATTGGTCAGCAGAAAGTCTATTTCGCCGCGCGCTACGCTCTTGCCAAGCTCTTCGAACCCGAGCGGCACGATCTCGAAACGGTATCCCCCTACCTGCTGCGTCAGGTAGTCGGCTGTCGCCGTGTACTTTTTGAGGGTGATCTCTTTGCTGCGTTTGGCGAGGATACCGATCTTGACGGTAGGGATGGAAAAAAGGAGAGAAGAGAGGAGGAGAAATACGGCCATCACTCTGAGATACATGACAACAACCTTTCTTTAATATAGCAGAATATTATAGCATTTTTAACTCAGCCTAATGGCATCATTCGACGATTTATTCAAAACTTTCTGCCGATCCCGATGTGATATCAAAGCATCATCAACATCCGCAGCAGCTCAGTCAAAAACCTCCCTTTAGGAAACCCTCCGTTATAATGCCACTCAACGGACTTCTTGTCTGCCGTTAAAGCGGCTTTGCAAAAAGTTATTACTTCCAGGGGACCGCAGGATGCGAACAAATTTCTTTTTCAGACATACCGAGGGAATGATCGTACTGTCGGCGCTCATTTTGTGCACCGTATTGGTCGTTGCCCTCATCGGGGCGGCGCTGTTCGATCCCGGCAGCTTCCGCACGCTCCTGAACATAACCCTCTCCAATATCGTCATAGGCCGGATGGCTGGGCTGGCGATCGGTATCTCGGCACAGCTCGACCCGTACTTTTTGATCGCGTACAACTTCTATCTCGAGATGCTCATGGTCCTCTTCACCTACCCGCTCTTTGTCCTCAGCTGGAAAAAGCTCCATGTGGTCTCCTATGCACCACTCGTCCGCTATCTCGAAAGGAGCAGGGAAGCGGCGCAGAAGTACCGGCCGACGATCCAGAAGTACGGGATGGCAGGGCTGATCTTCTTTGTCCTCACACCGCTGGTGATGACAGGCCCGGTAGTCGGTGCATTCGTAGGGCACCTGATGGGTTTTGGCCATTTTCGTACCCTCACCACCGTCCTCTCGTCGACCTTCGTGGCAATATTGCTGTGGACCTACCTGATCAGCAACTTCGAAGCGACCCTGATGCTCTACAGCGATATGCTCAATATAGCCGCAGCGGGTATCATCGTGATCCTTCTGGTATGGCAATTCCTTCGAAAATAGCCTCCAAACTTTTCGCAAAACCACAACGCGTATGGTTTTGCAAAAAGTTTGTTGTTTCATAAGCTAACACCGTATCATTTGAAAATGATACACTGGCAAGCGTCTCTCTATTCAAGATTCCTCAAATCTTCATTACAAAGACCTCACCGCCTCAGACCATGACCCCCGGATGATTATTTCCAAATGATTTCCTCGGCACAATCTACGATCGCATCGATACCGCCAAACTCGTCACTGTATCCGAAAAGTTCATTTTCACTCTCATCGATATGATGAACGTGGTGATTGAATCCGAAATCTTCCAACTCTATAATGCTGCACTCAAACATGGTGTCTCCTTTATTTTTGATGATACATTCACCAATACATAAAGTGTTCCACAGAAAAGAAAATAAAAAAATGCCTATTTTTTATACAGTAAGCTGAAAAAATGTTAAAATAGGACTATTTTTATCTTAATATGGAGAAAATATGGGATTTTGCTTGGGGAAAGCGCCGTAACTGCGAAGTTACGGCTGATAAAAAATAGGCAGTTTATTTGGAAGCGGCTCTCTCTTTGCAGGCATTCACATCGATACAGAAGAATCCTTTACCGTTCTTGGCGGCTTTGAGCTCCTCGGGGACATCATGGCCGCACTTCTTGCAAACATTTTCAGCAGTGTGGGTCACGGGCTGCGGCGCCTCTGGTTTCATCGCCGGGAAGAGGAGGACATCGCGGATCGAGTGCTGGTTGGTGAGCATCATGACCAGACGGTCGATACCGATCCCCTCGCCTGCCGTCGGTGTCATACCGTAGCTGAGCGCCTTGACATAGTCGGTATCCATATGCATCGCCTCGTCGTCGCCTGTCGCGTCCTTGGCCGCTACCTGTGACTTGAACCTCTCGTACTGGTCGATCGGATCGTTGAGCTCGCTGAAGCCGTTGGCGATCTCCTTGCCCGCGATAAAGAGCTCGAATCTCTCTGCGATATCGGGGTTGGCATCGCTTCTGCGTGCGAGGGGCGAGATATCGATAGGGAAGTCGGTGATGAATGTCGGATTGATGAGCTTCGCTTCGACGAACTCGTCGAAGAGCTCCGCCTGGAGGTAGCCGAGGGTGAGGTTCGGGTCGACCTTGACATTGTGCTCTTTGAGATAGGCGAGGATCTTCTCTTTGTCACTGACGATATCGGCAGGGACATCGCCGATGGTTGTGAGCGACTCGAGGTACGGCACCCTCGCGAACGGTGCAGTGAAGTCGATCATGTGCTCACCGTACGGAAGTATCGTAGGGAGACCGAGTTTGCTGAAGAGGTCGTCGAAAAGGTCCTGTGTGATATCCATGAGATCGGTGTAGGTGCGGTATGCCCAGTAGAACTCGATCATCGTGAACTCGGGGTTGTGGGTATGGTCCATCCCTTCGTTACGGAAGTTACGGTTGATCTCGAAGACCGCTTCCATACCGCCGACCACAAGACGCTTGAGATAGAGCTCGGGTGCGATACGGAGGTATCGTTCGATACCCAGCGCATTGTGGTGTGTCACGAACGGTCTCGCGTTCGCACCACCCGGGATCGGGTGGAGCATCGGGGTCTCGACCTCGAGGAACGATCTGTCCTCGAAGAATCTTCTCACCAGCGAGACGATCCTGCTGCGCATTACGAAGATATCCTTGACCTCCGGATTGACGATCATATCAAGGTATCTCTGGCGGTATCTGAGCTCATGGTCCTGGAGTCCGTGGAACTTCTCGGGAAGTGGGAAGATCGCCTTGGAGACGATCTCGAAGCGCTTGCAGTGGAGGGTGATCTCACCTGTCTGGGTCACGAACGGGAAACCTTCGGCAAGGACGATATCGCCCACTTCGATCAGCTTCTTGACCTTGTTGTAGTACCCCTCCGGGAGATCATCGCGGTTGTAGTAGACCTGCACGAGCCCTTGACTGTCCTCGATCTTGGCGAAGGCGGCCTTCCCCATGATACGGATGAACTTGATACGTCCGGTGAGGGTATAGCTCTTCGTCTCGTCTTTTTTCTCTTCGGCATCGATCTCTTTGATGTACTCGCACTCGTTCAGAAACTGTGACGAGGGGTAGCCTTTGGCGATCTGGTTGGGGTAGGGGTTGATCCCCTCTTCTCTGAGCATCTGTGCTTTTTTGATTCTTTCCTGGATATATTGACTTTCGAATATCAAAACTTCTCCTGTTTACTGTAAAATTTATTCTCTATCGGGTATCTCAAAAGCCCTTTGCTCCAAAGAGAGTGCGAGAGGCTATGCGCCCAACCCATGCAATGGGCGCTTGCGTTCGCATAGCGCAGGAGCACACTCTTGGGAGCATTGCAACGAGTTTTTGGATATCCTACTGGCATTTGCTGCAAATGCCGTCGATGGTCATGCTGTGATCGAGCATCTTGAAACCGTGCTGTGCAGCGATCTCTTCCTGCCGCTTTTCGATCGTCTCGTCGAAGAACTCGATCAGTCTGCCACACCGGATACACACGAGGTGATCGTGGTGTTTCTTGAGCCCCAGTTCGTACTTCTTCCCCTTGGCATCGAAGGAGATCGAGTTGACCATCCCCGACTCCTCGAGCAATCCCAGGGTTCGATAGACGGTAGCGATACCGATATTGAGGCGGGGATTCTCGCGCTTGATGATATTGTAGATATCTTCGGGGGTGAAGTGCCCTTCATTTTCATAAAGAGCCCTGAGGATAAGCTCACGCTGTGTCGTGAACTTGAGATTGTTATCTTTGAGCAGGGTCTTGAACCCGGCTATGAGTTCATCATAGTCTATCATACTCATAAGATACTTTTATTGCTCTTTTCCCGGCTCGGGAGCGGGGGTGGTGTTGCTGTCCTGGCTGACCGCCGGCTTCACGATGATCGCAGGCGTAGCGTTGATGAGCATAGATCCCACCTTCATGAACTGCGGGTAGAGCTTGCTGTCATCGACATATTTCAGAAGGTTCTCCTGGACAAGGCGGATGTTCGAAAGCGCCGTCACGACCAGGGCAAAGATCAGGAAATACTTCCCTCCGCCTACGACCAGACCGAGAAGACGATTGATGAAGCTCAGCCCGCTCGCATCGGTCAGTTTGGAGAAGAGGATGCCGAGTATGACACAGACCCCCCAGATGATCGCAAGGATGGCAACGAACCCGATAAGTTTGAGCGCCGAATAGCTGCCAAGATGGTAGATATTGGTATCGATGAATGTCGCTGCCTCATCGCTCATCCTCGATGCGACGAAGATACCGCCCACAAGCCCGAGAAGACCGAAGAGCTCTTTGACGAAACCGTTCACGAATCCCTTGATACTGAGGATGATGATGATCGCCCCCAATGTCACGTCAAAATAGTTAAAATCCAAAGTCGTCAAATTCGTCGAACCCAAATCTATCATCTTCTCTTGCCCCTCTTAAAATGCGTAATTATAGCACCCTGTGCTTATGCTCTATTTCCCGATCTGCGCTTTGACTTCGTCCGGTTTGTTCGCGAACTGTATCGCGATATCCTTGGTGACGAACCCGTCCCTGTAGTGCTTCATGATAGACTGTGTCTGCGTCTGCATCCCTGTGTCACCCTGCCCGATCTGCATCTGTGAATAGATCTGGTGGATCTTGTCTTCACGGATCAGGTTGGAGATCGCATGGTTGGTGATGAGTATCTCCGATGCAGCCACACGGCCTCCACCTGTCTTGGGGAGGAGCATCTGTGAGATGACGGCTACGAGAGAAGTAGCGATCATCGCCCTGATCTGGGGCTGCTCGTCACCTGAGAAAACGTCGATGATACGGTTGATCGTACCGGGAGCCGAAGAGGTGTGGAGGGTACCGAAGACAAGGTGACCCGTCTCCGCTGCGGTCAGACCTGCTTCGATGGTGACCCTGTCCCTCATCTCCCCGATCAGGATGACATCGGGGTCCTGGCGGAGCGCATATTTCATCGCCGCCGCAAAGCTCGCGGTGTCATGCCCGACGTTCCTGTGGGAGAAGACAGATTTCTTGTTCTTGTGGATAAACTCGACGGGGTCTTCGGCTGTCAGGATGTGCTTGTTCTCTGTGAGGTTGACCTCGTTGAGCATCGCTGCGAGCGTGGTAGATTTACCCGAACCGGTAGGACCGGTGACGAGGATAAGCCCTTTTTCCCTCTTGACGATCTGCTTGTAGATCCCCGGAGCCTTGAGGTCGTCAAGCGAAGGGATATTGACCGGAATGACCCTGAACGCCGCTGCAATATCTCCCATCGTCTTGTAGTAGTTCCCCCTGAAACGCCCCATTCCAGGGATCTCGATAGCGAAGTCGAGCTCGTTCTTCTCTTCGAACTCCTGTTTCTGTTTCTCTGTCAGGAGCGAGTAGCACATCTCTTCGATATCATCGCCGGTCAATACAGGCAGGTTGACAGGTCTGAGCCTTCCCCCCAGACGTATCTGAGGTTCGCTTCTACTGACAAGGTGCAGGTCAGATGCACCGTGGCTTACAACACTCTGGAGCAGTTTCTTGATATCAAATTGAGACATGATTAGTTTCCTTCTTTTGAGATGAGATGTTTTGTGACGTTTGCCGCCCCCACAAGGGTTTCACCCGTGGGGAGGACCACGACGGGTCTTTTGATCAGCCTGTTCTCTCTGACGAGCCATGTTTTTTTCTCCGCATCGCTGAGCTCTTTGGCTTTGAGCCCAAGCTGGCGTGAGGTGATGCTTTTGCCGTTGAACAGCTCTTCCGGCGTCGCACCGCCCTCTATCCAGGTATCGATCAGCGCTTCGTCGGGGCTTTCGGTATCAAAATCATGAAATGTATAGCCGATACTCTCTGCCTCAAGGAGCTTGCGCACCTTTTTGACGCTGTCACAGTTCCTGATACCGTATACTTCGAGCATAATGCCTACTCGATGATCGCAGGGACCACGAAGAATCCATCCATGCTCATGGGGGCATGGGAAAGGATACTCGGGGCCGCAGTCGTATCGGATACAGGGATATCCTCACGCATCGGCGTCCCCCCTTCGAGTGTGGAGAACGAAGCATCGAGATGTGTTGTATCGAGTTCCGAGAGATTCTCTACGTACGATACGATCTCTGAAAGCTGCCTGATCACCTCTTCTCTCTTGGACTCCGCGATACGCAGGTGAGAGAGTTTCTCAAGCTTTTCTAATACGGTCAGATCTATATGCACTGCTTTTCCTTGATTATAATAATGACTTGCTGCAAAACACTCCCGACACAGCTGAAGCGAATGGCTGGATATACGGCCGTCTCTGAGTTTTCCAGGAAGTCTACTAAGTCGGGCTATTATAATACTAAATCACTTAAGGGCACCTCTAATGCGCTTTTGCAGTTGCCCTCCGGGTCTTTAAAGAGGAGATTTTACAGTCAATATATAACTTAAATCAAAGTAAAAACTAAGCTATATTTATGTATTTTTCTCTTTTGGAAAGAATCAGAGGGTAAAAAACATTGAGCGAACTATTGAAAAAAAATGCCATTGACTCGCAGGAGCTCGAAGAGCTGCTTCGACTGAGGGCGGAAAAGCTGGTCGGATTTCTCCTGATCGATGTGAGAGAACCGAGTGAATTCGAAAGAGGCCACATCGCGGGTGTAGACTTCCTTATGCCGGGTTCTGAGGTCTTTATGTGGGCGGATGAGTTCTGTGAAAACTCGGCGGACAACAGCGTCATTCTGACCTGCCGTACTGGTATGAGAAGCGGAAGGCTCCAGAGATTCCTGAAGGACAAGGGGCACAGCTGTGTCATCAACCATGCAGGCGGTATCGTCAGCTATAACGGATTGATCAATACATTGGAAAGGGAACCTGCATGAAAGTCGTAGAACTGCTGATCAAACTCCTCAGCTTCGAATCGATCACGCCGGACGATGCCGGCTCGCTTGACTTCATCCGCAATTATCTTGGAGACTATGAAGCAGTATGGAAGAACGAAGGGGGTGTCAAAAACCTCTTTTTGTACAAAAAGTTCGGTGAGGGTCCCCACCTCTGTTTCGCCGGGCATGTCGATGTGGTACCTCCGGGCAAAGGCTGGGAGAGCAACCCTTTCGTCCCCATGCTCCACAATGGTGTGATCACCGCACGTGGCGCACAGGATATGAAAAGCGGTGTTGCCGCATCGGTTCAGGCGCTCAAAGAGACGAAAGAGTTCGACGGCACCCTCTCGCTGCTTCTTACCAGCGACGAGGAGGGTGACGCTACCTACGGGACACAGATCATGCTCGCACACCTCAAAGAGATCGGGATGCTCCCTGATGCCGCCATCGTTGCCGAACCCACCTGCGATACGGAGTTCGGCGACTCCATCAAAGTGGGAAGACGCGGTTCGATCAACGGTATACTCCGTCTCAAAGGGAAACAGGGACACGCCGCCTACCCGCAGAAAGCAGTCAATCCGGTCCACCAGATCGCCGATATCCTCCCAGGGATAGCAGGGATCGATCTCGACGGAGGGGATGAGTACTTCGCTCCGAGCAAGTTCGTCATCACCGATATCCGCGCAGGGATGGAAGTGACCAATGTCACCCCCGGCGAGCTCAAGATGATGTTCAATGTCCGCAACTCGACCAAAACGACCCTTGAAGACATCAAAAACTTCATCGAAACGCAGTTCAGCGGGCTTGACTTCGAGCTGACGGTCAACCAGTCCTCCAGACCATTCCTGACCGATACTGCTACGCCGATCGTCAGGACCCTCGACCGTGTCATCAAAGAGAGTACGAAGATCACTCCGGCCCATTCTACTGCCGGGGGTACGAGCGATGCAAGGTTCCTGGCCGCCTACGGGGTAGAAACTGTGGAGTTTGGTGTCATCAACGACACCATCCATGCACCGAATGAATCGACAACTGTCGAACAGGTGGAAAAGCTCTATGAAATATTCTATAATACGGTCAGACACTACAAGGAGCATCATGCGTAGCCTTATTACTCTATTACTATTATTTACTACGTTTCTATCAGCAGGGGAACTCCAGTGGGAAAAGGACCTCGAAACAGCCTTCGCCAAAGCCAAAGCAGGCAACAGGACCGTCATGGTAATGGTCGAGAGCACCCACTGCAGATGGTGCAAAAAGATGAAAGAGTACACCCTCAGCGACGATACGATCTCAAGGAGACTCAGCGCTTTCATCCTGGTCAAGATCGACCGTGAAAGTGTCACTGATGAGGCGATCCCTACCGCGCAGTATGTTCCCACCATCTATTTCATGACGCCCCAGAAGAAGATCATCGAACGCGTCGTCGGCTATTTCGAGGTCGAAGACTTCAACAGCTGGATCGATGATGTCCTTCATGCCGGCAAATAATTTCCTGCTGCTATCCTGCATCCGGTGAGGTAACAGGCATTGCTCTTCAGGAAACCGGGTACCGTCACCTTCATGATGCGAAGACTGCTGGTAATGTGTATCGTTGCCTCTGCACTTTTCTACCTGCTTCTCTTTGAATGGGGCGAGAAGAATCCCTGGCTCGTGTTCGGTTTTTTCGTCCTGATACTGGCAGTGTTCCTGGCGATCGTCTACGACAATATCGTACAGATCAAACACCATCTCGACAAGATCAATACCTACCTCGAGAGCGTCAAACACACGAAAGCCATTGCGGAGAGCAAGTACATCTCCAGGGAGTTCGACCTCATAGACCGTAATCTCAGCAAGGTGATCAGGAGCGCAAAAAAACGCGAAGATGACAAACAGAAGTACAATGCCAAGCTGAAACTCAAAAACCGCCAGAGAAGCGATATGCTCTCGGCCATCGCCCATGAGTTCCGCAATCCTATCTCCGTGATCGTCGGCTATGCACAGACCCTCCAGGAAGACCATTCGATCACCACGCCGGTACGAAACAAATTCCTCACCCGTATCTACTCCAATGCCGAGAAGATCGAATCGCTCCTCGGGAGACTCATGCTGTGGAACAAGTTCGAAAGTGGTGAGACCAGGCTCAAACTGGCCGAGTTCGACCTCAAAAAACTGATCGGGGAGATCGTGTTCGATCTCGAGGAGAAATACAGGGAGAGAGAGATCATCGTCAAAGGAACCGGAAGAATCGTCAAAGCAGACAGGGAGCTCATCGGGATCGTGCTCAAAAACCTCATAGAGAACGGCTTGAAATATTCCGAGAAGCAGGTAGAGGTGGCGATCACACCGCAGGAGGTCATCATCCAGGATTACGGTGTGGGGATAGCCCTGGAGGACATCAACAAGGTCACCAAGAAATTCTACCGCTCCGGAGAGCACAGCTGGGACAATTCGATGGGTCTGGGGCTCTCCATCGTCAAGACCATCCTCCAGCTTCACGGAAGCAACCTCGAACTCAACAGCCGTCTGGGGGTGGGTTCAAGGTTTGAATTTAAGATATAACCAAACGATAATGTCGAATATTTAGAAAAATTAAGACAAAATCATGCTATACTAAGCCCGCTAAACGCAGAAAAAGGAGCTAACATCAAGACGCTATATCTAATCAGACATGCCAAGTCCAAATGGAACAACGATAAACTCAGTGATTTTGAACGTGATCTGAGCAGACGGGGGACAAAAGACCTGGCTATGATGAGCTCCTATATGGCTCTGCGCCAGATCAAACCTGACCTGATCCTCTCCAGCCTTTCGCTCAGGGCTCAGATAACTGCCGACACGATCGCCAGAAAGGTCGATTACAAAGGTCGTATCCACTATATGGAAGAGCTTTATATGGTCAGACCTGAAACCCTGATCAACGTCATCAGCCTCCAGGAAAATGTCCATGACTCGATCTTCATCGTCGGGCACAACCCCGAACTCACCGAGCTGAGCAATATGCTCCTTGAAGCCTCCATATCCAAACTCCCCTCACTCGGGATCGTAGGGATCAAACTTGAGATCGACAACTGGGGTGATATCGTCAGGGAGAGAAGGGGCGAGATAGACCTCTTCGTCTATCCGAAACAGTTCAGATACTATATGCCGCGCCAGATCAGGGAAACGCTCAAAGAAGACCAGAACTGATCATCCCCTCCGGGTGGATACACTCCATCGCCCTTTCCCAACAACACAATTCAAGTATATAAAGTAAAAAAATATATTCATGCAGGATGACAAATCATCCGCACGAATGCGGATAATTATGCGATATTGGTAAAGACCGCCTGGACATCCTCGTCATCTTCGAGCTTCTCGATGATGACATCGATCTCATCCATCTGTGCTTCGCTGAGCTCGATAGGTGAATTGGGTATCCTCTGGAGCTCCGCCTTGGAGAGCGCTATACCCATATCCTCGATCGCCTTGGAGAGTGTACCGAAGCTCTCGAAAGCACCGTATACCGTCACCTCGACCTTGGTCTCACCCTGCGTATCTGGGATCTCCACCTCGTTCTCCTCGATCTCCTCAAGCCCTGCATCGATGAGCTCGAGCTCGATCTCCTCGAGGTCCATATCGGCTGTCTTGTCGAAGATAAAGACGCTCTTTCTGGTGAACATAAAGTCCAGCGAACCGTTCTTGAGCGCTTCCGCCTTGTTCTTGTTGAGGATCGCCTTGACATTGGCGACGGTCCTTGTATTGTTGTCGGTAGCGCACTCGATGAAGAGCTGCACACCGTGGAGCGCTTTGGCTTCGAAGGTCACCTCTTTGATATCTGCCGCATCTTTGCCCGAAGCTCTTTTGATCGCCGCTTCGATATTGTCCTTTGGCATGTTCTGGGCTTTCGCATTGAGGATCGCCGTACGGAGCTTGGGGTTCATATCAGGATCGGCTCCACCCTCTTTGGCAGCCATTGTGATGATCTTGCCGAGTTTCGGGAATACTCTCGACATATTCCCCCATCGTTTCATTTTGGCAGCTTTTCGATATTCAAACGCTCTTCCCATAGTGATTCCTTATTTGCTGAATTTGCTGAAGAACACCTCTAAATAAGCTTAACCCGACCCCAAAGCGGTCACGACAGGCCACGAAATGGGCGTTTGCTTCCGTATGGCGCAGGAGCGCCGTTTTTGGAGTCGGTCCTAGAAGTATTCTAAAAAATTTCCGCAATTATACCCCCGTTTTACTTAAGTCGTATCAAAGCAGAAAGATGTAATATGCGTTTATGAAACTAGATCAGATACAATTCACCAATCCCTACCTCTCTCTGCCTCCTCTGTGCTACCAGAGGATCATGCCCACCCCGCTCAAAACCCCTCACCTTATCCATGCCAATGAAACGATGGCACAGGTACTGGAGATAGATGCCGGCGAGCTCTATACGGAGCGTTTCCTTGCCCTGCTCAACGGCGAATTTCAGCCTGAGGGGAGCGACAGCTTTGCGATGTGCTATGCAGGACACCAGTTCGGGTTTTTCGTCGAGAGACTCGGCGACGGACGTGCTATCAATATCGGCTCGCTCGGCAAATGGCACCTCCAGCTCAAAGGCTCGGGCCGCACCCTCTATTCGCGTGGCGGCGACGGCAGGGCGGTGCTGCGCTCCTCCATCCGCGAGTACCTTATGAGCGAAGCGATGTACGGTCTGGGCATCCCCACCACGAGGGCACTGGCGATCATCGGCTCGCCGCAGCAGGTCTACCGTGAGGACTGGGAGAACACGGCGGTCGTCCTGCGCCTCTCCCACTCATGGGTACGGTTCGGCACTTTTGAGTACTTCACCCACCACCGGAAGTTCAAAGAGCTCGAAGCGCTCGCCGAGTATGTCATAGCCGAGAGCTACCCCCATCTCGCAGACAAAGAGGATAGATACCTCCTGATGTACGAAGAGATCGTCAGGAACACCGCGCAGCTGATGGCGCAGTGGCAGTCGGTAGGGTTCAACCACGGGGTCATGAACACCGACAATATGTCGATCGCCTCGCTCACCATCGACTATGGCCCCTATGCTTTCCTCGATGACTTCGACCGCGACTATATCTGCAACCATACCGACGGGTTCGGCAGGTACAGCTTCGGCAACCAGCCCCGTATCGGGGAGTGGAACCTCGAGGCGCTGATGCTCGCCCTCTCCCCCATCGCCCCCGCAGAACGGCTGAAAGTGATCCACAGCAGGTATTTCGGCATCTTCCATGAGCGATACACTGCCATCATGGGGGCGAAACTGGGACTGAACGAACTGACAGAAGGGGACTACGACCTCATCGGCAAGCTGCAGAACACCCTCGAAGAATTGAAAGTGGACTATACCCTCTTCATGCGCACCCTCAGCAGCTACGATGGAGAGAGAAGCAGTCTCCTCCGGCTCGGCCTCTACCACAAGCCGATGAACGAGTGGCTCGATCTCTACGACGACCGACTCCTGACGAACAGTATCGACACCACAGAGCGCCACACCCGGATGCTCCGCACCAATCCAAAATATGTCCTCAAGATCTATATGATCCAGGAGGCAATCGACGCTGCCAAAGCGGGTGACTTCACCGTCGTAGACGCGCTCTTCAGGATCGCTCAGAACCCCTATGAGGAACACCCGGAATATGAGCGATGGGCAGGGGCAACGCCAGAGGAGTATAAGAATAAGAAATTGAGTTGTAGTTCGTAAGTGTAACACTTTTCGTTATAATCATCCGAAATCTTTATAACACACAACAGAAGGATGATAAATGACCCCTGAACAACTGGTGAAAGAACATATTGAGTCAAACAAAGCAAGAAATTGGGATTTATACGAGAACAATCGTCATAGTATCAATCAAAGCTTTGTAGATAAACAAGACTGGGATGGATTGGATAATTTCTACATAGATGCTTTAAAGTTGGTTCTGAAGCCCGATGAACTGGAAAAAGTACTCTCCTATGATTTCAAATCTTTCCAGGATGGACTATTGACAGCTCTGCAAAAAGCAAATGAAAAAGCCAAAAGTGACCCATCCCTAAAAGCAATCTATTTTGAATATGATACAGG
>QKDN01000038.1 GCA_003252535.1 Campylobacterota bacterium
CCAGTACAACTTAACGGGAAGAATTTTTTTTTCTCATTGTGTATCTAAGCGAAACATATCCGAGTTTCCGGGGCTTGGAGGGGGATGAAGGATAAAATATAATATTATTTTATAAAGGATAATTTAAAAAAAGAAAATGGAAAAATAATGAGAATAGGTGCTCAAACCATAAGGTTTGAGCATAAAAGGGGGATTAGCAAGATGGAACGTTGCCTGAATCTGAAGCGTACTCATATGCGAAATCGTAAAGATCCTGAGTCCACTTATCCTGGTAGCTCTTCTCAAGTGAAGGGCAAAGTTTTTTCGCTTCGTCACCGAATTTGCCAGCTTCTTTGATCTCTTCCCACTCGTCCTGAGTGTGCTTAGCAGCAAATTTAGCACCTGTGAAACCACAAGCACCTTTGATTTTTTTAGAGTAAAGTTTTTGTCCTTTTGCAACATCCGCGCTTGCAGTTGTACCAAGAGCAGCAACGGCAAATAGTGCAGCAACAGCCAATTTAGTGAATTTAGTCATAGTTATCCTTTGTAATATGATTTGGTAAAGCGCCATCCGACTCTTTATGCGGAAACTATAATACATCAATGTGGAGAAACTGTGAAAATAAAATTCTCTTATCATCATATAAAGTTTGATTGACAAACCATGAAAACTAATGTATCATAAAAATAAAAAAGGTAATTTGTGCAGCTACAACAGAAACTCCTGCGCGAATCACTGGAGTTCCCTCCTGAGATTCTCGCCAAACTCGAAGAATTTGCCTCTTTGCTCCATCAGTGGAACCAGATCCACAACCTCACAGGAGCGAAGAGCATCGAGGCGATCTATGACAATATCGTCGACTCACTCTACCCCCTGAGCTTTATCAAAACACCCGGAAGGCTCCTCGATGTCGGTACGGGGGCCGGGTTCCCGGGGCTGATCCTTGCCATCGCCCTCCCCTCCTGCGAGACAGTGCTCGCCGAACCACTCAAGAAAAGGGTCTCTTTCCTCAGATACGCGGCGCTCACGCTCGGGCTTGCCAATGTACGCGTAGAACCCAGACGGGTGGAGCAAATAGAGGATGAACCCTTCGATATGATAAGCTCCCGCGCCGTGACCGATACCAGGCTCCTCCTCGAGCTCACTGCCGCACTGAGCCGCAGCGACACAGAGTATCTTTTCTATAAAGGGGAGAGAGTCTTCGACGAGCTGAGCGATTTGTCCCATCAGCCTATTTATGATATAGTACAAAAAAATCGAAGAAACTATCTCTATATAAAGAGTCGACAATGATACTCAAGATAATTATCGTCGCTGCGATACTCCTGCTTCTTTACAGGCTGCTTGGCGGCAGATTTCCCCAGATAACAATGCCCAAAAGGCCGAATGTCTCCGGGAAAAGCGAACAGGCCAGGATAGAGGAGGATACTCTCATCGAGTGTGAGAAGTGCGGCACGTTCGTCACCCTCAAAGAAGCGGTCATCATCAAAGGGAAGACCTACTGCTCCAAGCAGTGCGCGGGGCTGTAAGATGAAGATCATCGGACACAAATGGATCAAAAGCGATCTTTTCTACACGATAGATGCCGGGGAAAAGTTCGACGAATCCTCGCTCAGGGAGCAGGTATCCGCTACACCACCCGGCAGCGTCCTCCTCTTCGGCAAGCTCGACGAGGCAAGCCGTCTGGCGATAGCGTACTGCCGCTCCAACCTCCTCCCCTGTGCTCTCGAAGCCGCAGATATCAAGACGGTGATCCTGGGCTACAACCTCGGTGCCGGGTATATCATTGCCGACAAAACCATCCTCAAACAGACACAGGAACTCGCGAGAGAATACCTCTTCGACACACTGATCCTCGCACGTATCAGCGATGAAGAGGAGATCGCCGGGTATGCCGTCATGGGGATAGACGGCGTCATCTTCGAAGAGGCGATACGCTGAAGATGGGCCGGGTACTCCCCAACGACCTCGGTCACTTCCCGGTCACCTATGCGCTGATAGGGATCAACATCGTCATTTATCTCCTCACTGCATTGTCCAGCGGCAACCTCATCGATATCCCCTCACGGGAACTGTATGCCATGGGCGGTGTCTTCGGCCCTGCGGTGGTGCTCGGCGGTGAGTGGTACCGGGTGTTTTTCGCACTCTTCCTCCACGGCGGGATGACCCACCTGCTGATGAACATGGTGTCGCTCTACCTCGTCGGGCGTGCGATAGAACACCACTTCAGCATCCGGGGCTACCTCCTGATCTATTTCGCTTCGGGGATCATCGGGGCGATGACCTCGCTCTATTTTCACCCCGAGAGCGTCAATATCGGCGCTTCCGGTGCGATATTTGGCATATTCGGCGCTCTGATCGGTTTTTTCCTCCTCTACAGGGAGAGGTTCCGCTCGCAGGCGCAAGGGTTCATGAAAGATATCGGGGTGATCCTGGGGCTCAACCTCTTCATCGGGATCACGATCCCGTCGGTCGATATCTCTGCCCATATCGGCGGGCTCATTGCCGGCACGATCGGCGGATTCCTGCTGGCACGGAGGGACGATCTGCTGTGGCTTTTTGCCCTGATCACATCCCTTGCCGTGACCATCCTCTATTTCATCCTGACCGATCACTATATGGGACTCGTATAGGGCATGGCAAGGTTTCTTATCCTTCTCATGACCGCTCTGGCGCTCAGCGGGTGTATCACCCCCAAGCCCGATACCCCGACGGTACAGCAGCAGCGGATCAGGGCATTGAGCGCAAGACTTGTCTCGCTTGACAGGAGCGTGGACAAAGCCGAGGCAGACGACCTCGCGAAGGCTGCCGTACTCTATACGGCCCACCTTGCCAAACGCTACCGCCTTGTCAAACCTCCGTTCTTCCACAATATCCTTGTCAACAACGGTTTCAGACCGCGCGGCCTCTGCTACCACTGGAGCGGCGATCTCTATGAGTTCCTGCGGCGCAGGGGATACAAAACACTCTGCTTCTACCATGCGGGCTCTGACATCGGCAGCTATATCTTCGAACACAATTCGCTCGTCGTTGTTGCCAAAGGGCACCCTTTCTACGACGGTATCGTCCTCGACGGGTGGCGCGATTCCGGTATCCTCTATTTCTCCGGGATCAGAGAGGATAAGAAGTACCGTTGGAAGCAGAGGGAATACAGGTGTACCGGTGTCTTCTATGCACAGCCGTGACCGCTGAGAATCCGAAACTTTAATGAGCTTTCCGCTCCTTTATGCTATGATATGCCTATGAATAAAAGCAACGATACATTAGCACCCGAGTTCCGACCCATAGTCGATGCCATCGAAGAGCATCTGATAGGCAAGAGGCATATCATCACCCTCACCCTGGCCGCGTTCTTCGCACGGGGGCACCTGCTCCTCGAAGATATCCCGGGGGTGGGCAAGACCACACTGGCCAAACAGTTCGCAAGCGTCATGAACCTCTCGTTCGGAAGGATACAGTTCACCAGCGATATGCTCCCTTCCGATATCCTCGGCGTGAGCTACTACAGCCAGAAAGAGGGTGATTTCATCTTCAAGAGAGGGCCGATCTTCACCCGTTTCCTCCTCGCTGACGAGATCAACAGGACCATGCCAAAGACCCAGTCGGCGCTTCTCGAGGCGATGGAGGAGGGGCATGTGACGGTCGATGGCATGACATACGACCTGGAGCAGCCGTTCTTCGTCATCGCCACGCAGAACCCCCACGAAGAGGTGGGGACTTTCTCCCTTCCCCTCTCGCAGCTCGACCGCTTCATCTGTTCGTTCGGGATAGGCTACCCCGATGCGGCATCGGAGCGGAGGATACTCCTCGGAGAGGCAAAGAGGAGCGGGGATACGAAGGTAGAGCCTCTTGATCTCGAAAACTGTTTCGCAAGGGTGGAGAAGGTCTACCTCAGCGATACCATCCTCGACTATCTCCAGGCGATCATCCGCTACACCCGGGAGAGCGGGGAGTTCGAGTACGGCCTCTCGACGCGAGGGGCACTGGCGCTCGTGGGGATGCTCAAGTCGTGGGCGATGCTCCACGGCAGGGATTACGCCACAGCCGACGATCTTCAGGCGGTCACGGTGGCTGTCTGTTTTCACAGGCTCCGCTTCCTCCAGGGCAAAACCACGGCGAGCAGACTAGAAGATGTCCTCTTTTCGAACATTCGCTCAGATTCGTAGGAGGGTCCGCCAGAGGGCTACGATCTTCAGCCTTCTGGTCGTACTGCTGCTGTTCGGGCTTTTCCTCGAAGCCTATATGCACAACTTCAACCTCGTCTATATCACCCTCTTCTTCGTCTTTGCCGTCGCTTTCTCGGCAGGCCCCGTAGGGATGCGCAATATCGGCCTCCTCTACCCGAGGTATGAGCGGAGCGGCAGGCTCTTTGCACACGAAGAGGGGATGCTCTACTTCGCCATCGAAAGCAGGCACAGCGATACCTCGTGGGGGATCAGGCTCGCCTGCGACGGGCTCGAACATGCACTGGAGCCTATCCCACCCAATGCCGTGACCCGCATCAGGGTACCGGTCACCCCTCCTGCGCGTGGGCGTTTCCGTCTCGAAGAGTGCAGGCTCGAGAGCCTCTTCCCCCTCTCCACGGTACGTTTCGTCCTTGCTCTCACCGATGAATGTACTGCGGTCGTCTACCCCGCACCCCACGGCAAACCCCTCTCGCAGTTCATCGCCGAGCATACGAGCCATATCGGTGAGGAGAGAGATTTCGAGGGGCTGAGCGCCTACAGCGGCAGCGAGCCCCCCTCGCGCATCCACTGGGCATCGGTGGCCAAAGGGGAGGAACAGGTGAAGAAGTTCGAGAAGCTGACGGTCGACGAGCAGCTCTCGTTCGACTTCTGGAAGGCCGGGGACGATGACGAGAACAGACTCTCGCAGCTGTCTCTCTGGGTGCTGGAGTGCGAAAGGCAGGAGCGCCCGTTCACGATAGATATGCCCGGGCGCAGGCTCGATTCGACGAAGGAGGATATCGATGGGATCCTTGAATATATCGCGCTTTACTAAAGTATCGACGGTACGGCTGCTCGATATCGCCTATATCGTGGTCCTCGCACCCCTGCTCTTCGTCATCAAGCTGCCGATGCTCCTCTTCATGCTCTTCGTAGTGATCCTTCTCGTATTCCAGAAGGAACCCACCGCGTTGACCCTTGTCACGACGCTGCTGCTGGGGGTACTGGCCCTCTTCCTTGCACAATACGGTACCTTCAATGTCAGCGGCCTCTCGAGGCTGAAGGTATTCCTGGAGTTCCTGGTCTACATGCTGGTCATCGCCATCTCGCTGCAGCGGCTCACACGGACAGTCAATTTCTACCTCACCGTCTCACCGATGCTGCTCCTTGCCCTCTCGCTCTTCTTCTTCCACTCGATAGCGATGCTCCTCTATGTGATCTTCGAGGTCTTCGTCCTCATCTGGGTGATCCTTGCCAACAGGATGTATGCCCATGCCCCCGCAGGTACGTTGAGCCTTGGGGAGTACGGCGCGGCGACACTGCGGATGAGTACGATCATGTTCCTCTACTCCCTGCCGTGGGTGATCGTCCTCTTTATGATCTTCCCCCGTATCTCGTTCGAACACGCTTCGTACGGCTTCAGGGGCGAGACGGAGAGACGCACGGGGCATGACGGGACGATGCACCTTGACAACAAGGCGCTCCTCGTCCCCTCCGAGAGGGTGGTGATGGAAGTGGGATTCGACCGGCCGCTGACCCCCGATATCCCACTCTACTTCAGGGGTAGCGTCCTCTACAATGCCCATGAGACCGAATGGACCCCTATACAATCGCGCTTTCCGAGGCTCGGACGTGCCGGCTACGAGAGCATCGCAAAGGATATCAATTACAAGATCAAGCTCTACCCCACCCAGAAACAATGGCTCTACCTCCTTGATATGCCGATCGATCTCCCCACCGACAGGACGCTCAAGGTGACCATCGACAGCGACTATATCACCACGGTCAAAAAACCGATTAAAGAACCGATCAACTACCAGGGTCACTCAGCGCTCATCTATGAGCTCAAGCCGAAAATAGATACCGAGACACTGCTGGCCGCATCGAGCTACAAACGCTTTGCCAACCCCAAAAGCCAGGCACTCGCCAAAAGGATCAGAGAGCAGAACCATACGAACAAAGAGCGGGTGCAGGCGATCATCGATACTTTCAGGGAGAGCAACCTCACCTATACCCTCAAACCTGCACCGCTCGATCTCAACAACTCGGTAGACAGCTTCCTCTTCGAGCACAGGCGCGGCTACTGTGTCCACTACGCCTCCGCATTCGCGCTGATGGCAAGGATGGCCGATATCCCCTCGCGCATCGTCACGGGATACAGGGGCGATGTCGGGAACAGCATCAACGACTACCTGATCGTCAAAGAGAGAGACGCCCATGCATGGGTAGAGCTCTATATCGACGGCCGGTGGGTGCGCTACGAGCCCACCTCCACGGCGGCGTTCATGGATGATAATACCACACAGAACACCGGGGCAAACACGCAGCAGGATGTGGGGAGTTTCGGACAGATCGATCTCTACCTGATGTATATCAAATACCAGATCGATACCTGGATACTCAATTACAGCCACTTCAGGCAGATGAAGCTCCTCGAAGACCTCAGGAACAACCCTGCCCTCGTGCTCAAGCTCGTTGCGGCCTTTTTCGTACTCGTAGTAGGGTCGCTGGCGCTCACGGCCTATATCAACCGTCCCAAATGCAGCGATGAAGTGCTGTGTATCATGGAACCGCTGCTGAAGCAGCTTGCCAAAGAGGGGTATATACGCCCCAATTCACAGACGATGCACAGGTTTTTGATGGAGTATTATGAATTGTGTCATAGCGAGACGATAGCGCAGATAGCGGGACTCTACGAGAAGCTCCGCTATGCCAGGGAGAGATCGCCCGCAGAGCTGAAGGAGCTCAGAGCATTCGTGAAGCTTTTCCTCAGGGGGAAGTAGTCTTTAGACGATCCTCACCCGCAGCTTTCTCTTCATCCTGAGATTATCACGGAGCTGCAGCAGCGACAGGAGCAGCGGTACCCTGTATCTGCGTACCGTAGCAGCGATCCTGTTCATCAGTGAACCGCTCGCGGCATATTCGATCGTGGAGTTGAACTCGGCAGCCTTGAAAGGACTGGGGTAGAGGCATCTGAGCGCATCAAAGCAACCAAGCTCGTAGAATCTCCCCCAGTTATCCGCTGTTGCACCCATAGGGGTGTTCGCCACGGCGATCTTCTCCGCCGCCTTGAGGGTGATGACATAAGCCATCCCGCTCCCGGCAGCACGATAATCCACCGGATGATAGAGGGTGTACTTTTTATCGAGCTTCTGCTTTTGATCGGAAGAGAGTTCGAGCGGCATATCCCTGCGATGGCTGTAGGATGAGAGGAGGATCACTTCGCTCTTCCCGATAACGTTCTCCAGGGAGGCAAGGATATCGGTGATATCTTCAGGGATGATCGCATCGTCTTCAAGGATCATCGCACAGGGGATATTCTCACTGAGCATCTTCTCATAACAGAGCATATGGGAGTAGGCACACCCGATCTCACCGCTCCTGAAACTCGTCTGCTCTGCTGCCATTTCTCGTCTGCTTCTCTCATCGAGAGCCGATCCGTCGACTGCGTCGATGATCTCGTAATCAAGCCCGAGCGCATCACACTGTCTGACCATCTGGGCACGTCTCTGGGGTACGCGCGCGAGGGTTATGATATAGGTTTTCATTTTTTCTCCACTGGATAATCAGAGAATCATAGCTCTAAACGGTAACAAATGGTTATCAGGAAAAGAGGGATTACTCTAAACATCCCCCTTCAGGGGATGTCAAACAAATTAGGAAGATGAAAAAAGGAGCAAAGTGTGAAAACAAAAAAACAAGGAGAAGAAAAACACTTTGGACAAAGGGATACTTTGCTCGCTTTTGCAGAAAGTTTTTTACCGCTTTCATAGGAGAATTATAAAATATAAGAATAAATAGATAAACAATGACGGGTTAATAGAGGGTAAATAGAAGCCAGATGGTTCAGCCCTCACCCAAAAAACCGTATAGTATTAAAAAGAAATTATCTATTATTTTGTTTTAATGTGATATTAATATATAAAGTTAAATCCATAACTAGGGTTTTTAAGATGTTTTTGCGTATCATCCTTTTTTATACTTCAATGAACTAAGGCAGACGGTCGATGAAAAGTGCAAGTGAATTAATAAACATTCTGATCCAGGGGATGGACAAGGTCTCCAAAACAAATAACCGCTCCCAGATGCACAGTATGATAGAGAAGATCCTTTCTGAGCTCCTGGAATCGGAGCACATCTCCTTCCTGATATGGGACGAAAAGGGAAGCCGACTCTACAGCATGAACGAACAGGGTGAAGTATCGATCCCCTATGTCGATCTCAAAGGGCTTATCGGCAACAGCTTTATGACCAAGACTGCCGCTATCTACAATCATGTCAAAAGCGAAAAACTCTTTGATGTGGAGAGCGATACCCCGGAAAACTTCAGGATCAAAGCACAGCTTCTCTTTCCTCTGATCGAAAACGACGATATCGTAGGTATCCTGAGGGCCTCAAGAAGTATCAGGGTCACCCAGGTATATACTCAGAACGATCTTGAACTCCTCCGTTCGGTGGAGCCTTATCTGCTGAAAATGCTCCACATCATGCTCGACGGACCCAAAAAAGCTGTCAGCATCGACGAGTCGGAGATCAATGCCAAACTTCAGAAGGTCGAAGAGAAGACCAGGAACGACAACGCGGACATCAACGATACGGTTATCTTCCTTGCCAATACAGTACACGATATCCGCACCCCTGCCAACAGCCTGTACGGCTTCCTCGAACTGATCGAGGAGCAGACAGACGATCCCAAAATGCTCAGCTTCATCTCCAACGCCAAAGAGAGCGCCGTATTCATCAACAACCTCACCGACTCGATACTCGAGAGGATCAAGCACGAGAATGAAGTACGGGAATCGACACCGGTATCGGTCCACCCGATCAGATACTTTGCCTCTATCGGCAATATCTTCACGGCCAATATGAGCGCGAAGAACATCGACTTCATCATCAATATCGACCCGACGATCCCGGCAGAGATATCGGTAGATGCGATCAAGCTCAAAAGGGTACTGATCAACCTCATCGGCAATGCCTACAAGTTCACCCCAAACGGTAAGAGCATCGAGTTCAGGATCGTCTACGACAAAGCTGCGAACAAAATGAAGCTCATGGTGATCGACTCCGGTCTCGGAATCCCCAAAGACCGTCAGCAGGCGATATTCAAAGCCTTCGAACAGGCCAGTGAGGATACCAGCATCCACTTCGGCGGTACGGGCCTGGGACTGGCTATCAGCCTCAAATATGTACAGGAGATGGGCGGTATCCTGAACCTCGAAAGCGAAGTCGAGGTAGGGAGTACCTTCACCGTGGAGCTGCCGCTCAATGCCGTAGACAGCACCCCGGCATACACCCCGTTCGCAGATATAAACAAAAAGATCGTGATCTACACTGACAATATCGATTCGCCTGTTGCTGCGAATATCAAGAGCTTTTTTACAAGACTCTCCATGCCTGACTCCAATATCATGATCTCCAACAAGATCGCCAAGGATACCACCCACCTGATCTGTTTCGAAGAGATGTTCAACGAAGCGGTGATCAAGGCGTGTGCGGAACACAATATCAAACTGCTCGTCGTCGAGAACAAGCTTTTCTCGCTTTCGAGAAAATACAAAGAGCTCAACACCATCGCAAAGAACACCTATTGTGCAGATACTCTCTACAGTACCGTCTCTTCACGAAGGAAGCCGAAAATGCTCATCGTCGACGACAGCAAGACCAATGTCCTGCTGCTCGAATCGATGCTCGAAGGGGTCTACTGCGACATCGCCCACGAGCTCAATCCCCAGTACGCTCTCGAAAGACTCACAGCCGCACTCGAAAAAGGGCGCCCCTATGATATGGTCTTCCTCGACAAGTATATGCCGGAGATGGACGGCTCTGAGCTTCTGAAACAATACCGCGAGATCGAAGCGAAGTATCCGCAGTTCAAGTCTATCTATGCCGTCTCGATCAGCGGAGATGCCCTTGTTGACCCTGCCGACGAGAAGCTGTTTGACAAGTTCGTCAGAAAACCTTTCAAGAGCAGTGCGGTCCGCGAGATATTTGAAAAGAACTAGATCTCTTCAGAAGCTGAAATCTTCAGCTTCGTCTCTTCGGGACTGAAGTCTCCGCCTCTGGATGACGGGCTCTTTTCTGATACGAGCGCCCTTTATCTTGGTACACTTCTCAATTACTCTCGTATGTCCGCAAATAACGCTCCATATTATCCTGACAGAGTGGCTTTGAGTAATAATACCCCTGGATATTGCTGCATCCGTTTTCAAGGAGGAAATCGACCTGTTCCTTCGTCTCCACACCTTCGGCTACCACATGGAGATTGAGCGTCTGTGCGAGCGATATGATCGTCTTCGAGATCACTATGTCCTCCTTGTCGTTGGGGAGGTCTTTGATGAAAGAGCGATCGATCTTGAGCTTGCTGATAGGGAGCTTTTTGATATATGCCAGCGAAGAGTAACCCGTACCGAAGTCGTCGATCGATATCCCTATGCCGAATTTTTCAAGCTCGCGAAGTACACTGATCGCCTTGGTCTGGTTGACCATGATCTGGGTCTCGGTCACCTCGAACTCGATCGAGGCAGGATACTGTGCAAGTACTGGTGAGATATGCTCCCGGACAAAATCAAGGAACGATGCGTCTTCAAGCTGTCTTGATGAGAGGTTGAACGATATGCTGCCCGTGAAAAGCCCCTCCTCTTTCCATCGCAGGAAAGACTTGAGCGCTTTTTTGATCACGAGCCTGTCAAGGAGGATGACCATCCCTGTATCTTCGGTATACTTGAGAAACTTGTCCGGCGTGATCACATCTCCGCTGGCATCGATCCACCGCATAAGCGTCTCCATAGCCACGATCCTGTTCCCAGTGACATCGATCTGGGGCTGGAAATAGGGTACGAACTCCTCCTTCTGAAGCGCTTCGTGGAGCGCCGCCTCGAGTGCGATACGCTGCTGTGCCTTGAGGGTCATTTCGCGGTTGTAGAAGCTGTAGGTGTTCCTGCCGTCCTGCTTGGCCTGATACATCGCAGTATCGGCATTCTTGAGAAGCTCATCGGGATCACCCGAGTCCAGGAGAGCGCATGTGACACCGACGCTCATCCCGATATAGAGCAGGTTCCTGGCTATGTCAAAAGGTTCCCTGAGCAGGCCATTGAGCTCGGATATGTAGTCTACGACCTCATCTTTGTTCTCCATACCGTGCAGAATGATACAGAACTCATCACCACCGAAACGCGAGATGATATCGCCCGGGCGTATCTTCGTCGTAAGTCTTTTGGCGAAATCTATCAGAAGTTGATCCCCGATATAGTGCCCGAGAGAATCGTTGATCTCCTTGAAATGATCGATATCGATAAACAATACGGCTACGTTGCTGCCGCTCTTCCTGGCATCGCTGATCGATCTTTGGAGTATCTCCATAAAATATGCACGGTTGGGGAGGGATGTGAGATAGTCATAGTTGGCCTGGAACTCTAGCATTTTGCTCTGTTCCTGAAGTTTTGCAAGGCTCTCTTTGAGATCGAACTGGATTTTCTTAAGCTCCGTGATATCACGCCCGGCCCCTACCGTCCCGATGATGGTGCCGTTCTTATCGTAGAACGGTGCCTTGTATACTTCGAGGTAAAGCAGTTCCCCCTTTACATTGCCGTACTCTTCGAACTTCATCGCTTTATTGTTGTCGATGACCACCTGGTCCGAATCGAAACAGAGCTCTCCGAATGTATGCCACTGGGGGTTATCCTTGTGTTTCTGCCGCTCGCGAAGGGCGAAGAACACATCGTTCTTACCTATTGGCTCGTCGGTATTCTCGGCCATCAGCAGACCGTCACAGATCGCCTGGTTGGCATAAAGATAGGTGCCATCCATATCTTTTACCCATAGCATATCGGGGAGGTTGTAAGTCAGGAGTTTGAGCAATTGTGAATTATGTTCTTTGAGTTCTTCAAAATCAAATGCCATTCTCTCCCCTCTTCTTTTTTATATCGATATTAATATATTGTACTTGTTAATTGATTAAAAAAAAGCAACAGGAGAGGCGTTCTTCCCGGCAAAATCAGGATGGAGTGAGCAGGGTATGCCTAAAGCTTTTCGAGCATCTCTTTGAATGCCTGCTCGAAGGCTTTGACCCCCTCATCCATCAGCTGGACATAGACGGCGTCGATATCGATATCCCATGATTTGAGCGAATCGAAATACCCGTCGATCTCGTCTGCCGGGATCGGAAGATTCGGCTCGGCAGAAGGGGCTTTGATATACTCCTCTATCGTCGCAAGGGGCGCGGTGTTGATCGAATGAGGTGCGAGAAGCTCTTTGATATAGTAATCAGCCGGGAGGTCGTCGCCCTTGACCCCTGTACTTGCGAAAAGGGTTCTGATATTGGGATATCCCATCTCTTCTACGATATTGTATATCCTGGCCGCATTGTAGACCCCTGTCTTGCCCGTCTGGATACCCTTCTGGCGAAGGATAGGATCGAGGAGGCGGTCGAAGCGGCTGACGAATACCGAGATGACCGCCTGCGCGTTGAGCCCGACACCCATGCTCAGCTCATCGAGTCCCCTGCTCATTGCCTCCACGCAGCGCTCCGCCTGGGCAGGAGAAAATACCAGCGTGGCATTGACCGAGATACCGAGGCTGATCAGGGTATACATCGCTTCATACCCGGCTTCTGTCGCAGGTATCTTGATCATCACATTGGGTTCGCCGATATCCCGGAAGAGTCTCTTCCCTTCCCTGACGGTCCCCTCGGTATCATTGGCGAGGAACGGGTCGACCTCTACGCTGATGAACCCGTCGTTCCCGCTCTTATAGCTCGAACGGAGCTTCTTTGCCGCTGTCCGGATATCTTCTATCGCCATTGCTTCGTATCGCTGCTTGGGCGACTGCTTCCTGAACGAAGCGATCTGCTCATGATAGGCTGCCGATGTCGTGATCGCGTTCGCGAAGATCGACGGGTTGCTCGTAGCCCCGTTGATGATCCCTTTTTCGATAAGCGGCGTAAACTCGTTATTCAAAAAATCGCGCTCGACGAAGTCAAGCCACATCGAAAATCCCATATTCTTATCTACCATCTAGTGCTCCCACCTGAAGTTCTGCCATGAGCCCAGATCGGTCGGTTTGCCCAGGCTCGTTTCTAGTTCATCGAGGAAACGGTCGCGTTCTATCGTGACCGCCCCCAATGAAACAAGGTGAGGGTTGCTCACCTGACAATCGATAAAATCATAACCTCTCATGCCTAAAACATCACTGAGTGCCTTGAAAGCAATCTTCGAACCGTCTTTCCGCAGCGAGAACATCGACTCCCCGAAGAACGCCCTCCCCAGTGCGATCCCGTAGAGTCCGCCGATAAGTTCCCCCTCTTCCCAGACCTCGACGCTGTGGGCAAAACCCATGGCGTGGAGCTCCTTGTAGGCCTCCTGCATCTGGGTCGTGAGCCATGTCCCCCTCTGACCGGGCCGCGGCACGGTGCCGCAGTGGGTGATCACGGCATCGAAATCATGATCGAACGTGACTGCAATGTCGCGGTTTCGGATAGAACGGCGCAGGGATTTGGAGAGCTTGAAGTGTTCGGGATAGAGGACCATACGGGGGTCGGGAGACCACCAGAGGATCGGGTCGTCCTGGTTGAACCACGGGAAAATACCCCTGCGGTAGGCATAGAGCAGCCTGTTGGGAGAGAGGTCGCCGCCGTAGGCCAGCAGACCCTCCTTCGCTGCGTTCCTGGGGTTTGGGAAGATATAGCTTGGACCGAGCGGCGGGATGAAACAGTCCCCGTCGAAGATCGAACTCAATCTTCCGACTCCCTGAAATCGAACTCGAGCTCACCCTCCTCGAGGATCACTTTGACACGGCCTCCGTTCTTGAGCGATCCGAAGAGTATCTCGTCGGTGAGCTTCTCTTTGATCTGTTCGTCGATCGTCCGCGCGATATGGCGCGCCCCGTATTTGGGATCGTAGCCGAGTTTGGCGAGGTATTCCCTGGCCCTTCTGCCCACCTTGATCGTGATCGACTTGTCTTTCATCTGCTCGTTGAGCTTCTCTACCTCGCGCTCCACGATCTGGGCGAGTATCTCCGGAGTGAGCGGGTTGAAGCGGACGATGGCGTTAAGTCGGTTCCTGAACTCAGGAGCGAAGAACTCGTTGATCGCTTTGTCGGTATTGGCGCTGCTGTCCTTCTCGAAGCCCATCACCTTGGCCTCTTTGGTACCGATATTGGAGGTCATGATGAGGATGACGTTCTTGAAGTCGCTCACCATACCGTTGTTGTCGGTGAGCTTCGCCCCGTCCATCACCTGCAGGAGGATATTCATGATATCGGGGTGCGCCTTCTCTATCTCATCGAGGAGCAGCACGCAGTGGGGGTGCTTCTTGATCACTTCGGTGAGGAGTCCCCCCTGCTCGTACCCTACATAGCCCGGAGGGGCACCGATGAGGCGGCTGATGGTGTGCGGCTCCATATATTCGCTCATATCGATCCGCTCGAAGTGTATCTCCATGCTCGCCGCAAGCTGTGTAGCCAGCTCTGTCTTCCCTACGCCAGTGGGCCCTGCGAAGAGGAAGGAGCCTATCGGGGTGTTCGGTTTGTTGAGCCCTGCATAGGAGCGTTTGATGGCTCTGACCAGCTGCTCTATGGCATGGTCCTGCCCCATGATACGTGACCTGAGCGTCACAGGGAGGGTCCGCAGCCTCTCGACATCGTCCGTACCGATGACCGTAGGGGGGAGCTTGAGCATCACCGATACGCTCTGCTCGATATCCTGCGACGTCACTACGATATCCTTCTTCCCTTTGAGCATCATATGCGCCCCCACCTCGTCGATGATATCCATCGCCTTATCGGGGAGGAAGCGGTCATGGAGATACTTGACCGAGAGGTCGACGGCCCTGCGGAGCGCTTCGTCGGCGAAGCTGATCGAGTGGAACGCTTCGTACTTGTGCTTGATCCCCTGGAGGATCGTCATCGTATCCTCGATACTCGGCTCCTCGACATCGACCTTGGCGAAGCGGCGGGAGAGCGCCTTGTCCTTGTCGAAGTAGTTGCGGTACTCGGCGTAGGTGGTCGCACCGATACATTTGAGCTCTCCCCTGGCAAGGGCCGGCTTGAGGATATTGGCCGCGTCCATGCTGCCGCCGCTCGTGCTCCCCGCACCCACCATCGTGTGTATCTCGTCGATGAAGAGGATCGCATTGTCTATGGACTTGAGCTCCGCGAGGACTCCTTTGAGCCTTTTTTCGAAGTCACCACGGTACTTGGTGCCTGCAAGGAGCGATCCCATATCGAGGGCGAACACTTTCGCATCGCCGAGTATCTCGGGGACATCCCCTTCGGAAATTTTGAGCGCCAGCCCCTCGGCGATCGCGGTCTTGCCCACACCGGGTTCACCGACGAGGAGCGGGTTGTTCTTCTTGCGGCGGCAGAGTATCTGCATCACCCTTTCGATCTCCTGCTCTCTTCCGATCACCGGGTCGATCTTCCCTTTGTAGGCAAGGGCCACCAGCTCGTGGGCGAACTGCGAGAGAGCCGTCTGCGGCTCCTCCTCTTCGCTCCCTTTCGTTTCGGAACCGATCTCGTCATAGCGGTCCTCATGGGAGATCACTTCGAGGATATCGACCCTCTGTATCCCCTGCGAATGCATCAGGTAGGTGGCATAGGAGTTCTTCTGCTCGAACACCGCCGCGATCATATCGCCGATGGATGCCTCCTTGCGCCCGGAGCTGTGGACGTGGATCATCATATCGTTGATCGCCTTGGAGAGGACGATCGTCTCGGTGGGATCAGCGGCCTCTTCGAGGACAGGGGTATTGTTCTCGATATGCTCTTTGATCTCCTTGAGCAGCAGTACGATATCAGCATCGAGGCGTTCGAGTATCTCCTTGCCCCCTTTGCTCTCGAGTATAGCCAGGAAGATATGCTCGAGGGTGAGATATTCGTGTTTGTGCTTCTTTGCATAGGCGAGCGAATCCTTGAATACTTCGTTGAGTTCTATACTTATCATGATCAATTGTCCTTTTCTATAGTTGCAAGCAGGGGGAAACCGTTCTGTTTGGCGAGCCTCTTGACCTGCTGGGATTTGGTATAGGCGATCTCGTAGGTGTAGACACCGCAGATGTCTTTCCCTTTTTTATGGATGTTGATCATGATCACCTCTGCTTCCTGGAGAGTCTTGTGAAAGATCTTCATCAGGATGTCCACTACGAAATCCATACTTGTATAATCATCGTTATGAAGTATGACGCGGTACATATCGGGTTTCTTCACCTCCATCACCACTTCATACTCTTCTTTGACCTTCGGCAAAACGCTGCTCCTTTCACATTCTTATGGTACTATTTGATAAATTTTTTGTCTATTATACATAAATTTCAAGGATTTGCAAGTGCAACCGCTCTTTATCACCGCCACAGGCACCAATATCGGCAAGACCTTTGTCACCCTCAGACTCATCGAGACCCTCTCAAAGGCCGGGATCAGGGTCGGGGTGTGCAAACCCATAGAGACAGGGGTCGAGGGTATTCCCCAGGATGCTGCAAGGCTCCTCGAGGCGTGCAGCCGATACAACAGCAACTTTGCCCCGCTCTCCCCTGCCGACATCACTGCTTATGCATTTTCCATACCCGCAGCCCCTTTTTGCGCCGATACACAGAAGAGTATACGCCTTGAAAAGATACATGAGAAGATCGCCGAGCTCTCTGGCCTCTGCGACCTCCTCCTCATCGAGGGGGCAGGCGGGCTGATGGTGCCCGTCACGGCAGAGTACGACATGATTGACCTGATAGAGGAGACCGGCAGCCGCGCGCTTCTCGTCAGCCCAAGCCGCCTCGGATGCATCAATGACGCCAGGCTCTCTATCGGGATGCTTCAGTCACGGGATATCGACTGGGACTGGTGTGTCAACCTCCACGAGGACCTGGATAGCTTCGCCGTTGTCACACAGCCCTACTACGACCATGCCTATCCGCAATGGTGGAGCGTGCAGGAGGGACTGGAGAGGTATGTGAAGGGGCTTGTTCGGGGATGATCTTCACTGTCTCAGGATCGATGATGAAAACCAAAGGATTTTCTCAGCATTTGATTGCTACAGTATTAGCATTACATCCGGTCAACCACCCCTTGTTCCCGGTCATCAGATCAACGGGATAATCATACATCGCAAATGCCACAGGAAAAATCGTGAACTCTCATGCCGTCAGAACACAGGAGAAGAGCAGCCGACCGGCTGTGAACCGTGTCGCCACTGCACAAAGCGGCGGTACTTCCAAGTTCATCGACAACCGGCCTGAAACAATGCAAATGCGGGAGATGCAGGATATGATACGCAGCAGCCCGCGAGGAGAGGCGATGGCAGCCGGGCGGGAGGCGATACAGAAGAGAGGGCGGACGGATGACTCCATACTGCCCGATACGCAGGAGCCCGTGCAGAAGCAACTGAACCGCACAGGTCTGCCGGATGCCCTAAAGGCGGGTGTGGAGAACCTATCCGGATATGCGATGGACGATGTGCGGGTGCATTACAATTCCCCAAAACCTGCCCAGCTCCATGCCTATGCCTACACCCAGGGTACCGAGATACATGTCGCGCCGGGGCAGGAGAAGCACCTGCCGCATGAGGCCTGGCATGTAGTACAACAGAAACAGGGACGTGTAGAGCCGACAATGCAGATGAAGGGCGGGGTGAAAGTGAATGATGATTCGGGTTTGGAGAGGGAAGCGGATGTGATGGGGATAAAGGTGTTGTCTTCGAAAAAGCCAGATAGCAATGAGATATTGTCCAACACAATAATAAATTCTGATTCAAACACGCTACAAATGGCCGGATTTATAACTAACACTTCACCAAAAGAAAATACTGCTGTTAGCATAATCGGAAATACAACAGGTGTTAAGGTTGGCGATATGGGTTTACCTTTTACCAATGGGATTAGTAGTCCAACAGAGCGCGCAGAATCTATCACTGCTGATATAGACAAGTTTTCTGTTTCGAACGCTACACGTAAGGATGATAAAACTAAGCTCAGTAAAATAACTGGTATGGCGCGGGATGAAGCTTTTATCCTCATTGGTGCTGATCCCCAGAAATTTTACGATGCGGGACACCTGGTTGGCGACCAACTCTTGAAGGGATTAGGCGATCAATATTCTTTTGAACTAAAAAATCTAGCTCCACAGGCATCTAATTTCAACTCACCTGCCTATGCTAATGTAATGGAAGAACCTATAAAAAACGAAGCCACAAACGGCAAAAAAATTCAGATCACGGTAGATCTTACATATCCTAAAGCTTATACAGTTCCAATATCCACCATTATCGATAGGCATATAGTTGATGTAGCTAAACGCAACTCTGATGATACAGTTGATATTAAAGGTGGCAAAAAAGGAGTGAACCCTAGTGATAATATTACCTTTCCCCGACGTATTCCAAAGCAATGGAAAATGACAGCTAAAGTAACCGATGGAAACTCTTTATCTCAATTCAATATAGAGAATAAAAAAAATGCTGTAGAGAAGCTAGTCAAACCTTCAGAGTTGGCTAAAAAAGATCTTTCCTTGAGAAACCCCTTTAAGTTTGCTATAAGAGGGATTGACACAAACGCACTTCCATTAGTAACTGCTGTTACCCAGACTGGGGATAGCATCATTTTTGCAGAAGCAAGAGACCGTATCCTGGATGCCAAGCAATGGAAACCTCCTGTGGAAAGTAAAATAACCAAAGAAGAAGTTGCAGGAGCGTTGGAACTCTTTTTCCCGTCAGTTAATGATAAGCAATTAAACGATTTTTTTGGTATTGTTAACGATGAAGAATTTCAAAGCATTACTATGATCAACTCAGCTATGCTCAAGATTATGACTCTAATTACTGGTATAAATGTTCCTCCTGAAGATTTTAACAGCTTTAAGGTTCGTATTAATGCTGCATTGTCAAATGCAGAGATATCATTAAAGAAAGGTGATAAAGATGGGTTCAGGATTTACCTGCAAAATGCCAATATTGCTTTAACAGAATTAAATGAACACGTCCAGAAACTCTTAGAGGAAACTAAAAAATTTAAAGAGCAAATCGAAAAGGCTATAATAGGCATACAACAACGATTTGCTTTATTGACAATTCCACAGGATCTCATTTTTCGGTTTGCACCGGCAGTAGTACAGCAAATACTTTCGATTAACCAAGGTATTCTTGGATTTCTATCTCAAGCTCTTCTTCAGAAAGAAGATAGTAACTTCATAGGAACCGTTGTATTATTGGAACAAATTGAGAGCTTATTGAAAGAAGGGTCTACCTTATGGGAACAAGAAAATGAAAGAATTAAGAAAGAAGATAAAGAGAAAAACTCGATTCCCAGTCAGGTTCAGGAGCCCGTTTCAATAGATGACATATCAGGAGAGTTGTCATTGAGCATTCTGCAAGACACACCTAGTATTGAGTCGCCCCCCGCCAAAAAGAGAAAAAAAGATCAATAAAACAAATTTATTACTGCACCAATCAAATACATAAAATCATTCATCAACACATCCCTTGAATAGGGAACTTGAAAGCTGTTGTAATAATGTATTTGTATGGTGGAGTAATAATGAAACCACTCATACATTAAACATTCCATCTCATCTAGCCATGAGACCTACCATCCATCCGATTTGTATGGCTTCATATCTTATTCCATACAAACCTATACTCAATCTTCATCCTAACTTTGATGATAGTGGTAATACACAGATCATCTTCTCTACAGAACTAAGTGAAAAGTAATATAACGTAAAAGGTTACTCAGAGCCTGTGGCCGACTCTATCCTCGCTTCCGTGACGCCCTCGCTGTCGTCATCGTAGAGCTTGATCTTGCAGGCGTTGATCGCACGCCCTGTATCGTCTATCTCCGAGACGATCATCTGCAATATACTCCTGCAATCGTCTGGGATATCGAAATGTCCCCCTATACCGGTCGTGAAACGTGCTATAGGGACATCAGCCCCCATCCCTATGACATTGTCCCGGCAACCGGTGAGCCCTACGTCGGTGACGTAGGCGCAGCCGTCGACGACCTGCAGGTCGTCGGTCCCCACATGGGTGTGGGTACCGAATATCGCAGATACACGCTCCTTGAGCATATAGAGGAGCGCCCGCTTCTCGCTGCTCGCCTCGGCATGCATATCGATGATGATATGCCTGATCCCACGCGCTTCGAGATCGTCTATGATACGCTCGATCATCGTGAATGGGTTGTCTGCGAGGGGCATCGTGTAGTGCCCCATGAGATTGATGACCGCTACATCGGCAGAACCGACCGTGACGATCTTCATCCCCTCGCCAGGGGCTTTGGCAGGATAATTGACCGGGCGTATGAGGGGATAGTTCTCGAAAAGAGGGTATATCTCTTTCTTGTCGAAAGAGTGGTTGCCGCCGGTCATCAGGTCGATCCCGGTGGCGAACAGCTCCTGACAGTTCCTGAGGGTGAGACCGAAGCCGTGGCTTGCATTCTCATAATTGGCGATCACCAGATCGAGGGAGTGTTCGTTGCGAAGTCTCTGGAGGTTTTGGGCGATGATATTGCGGCCGGGTTTGCCTACGATATCACCGATAAAGCCGATCTTCATAGAACTGGTTATTTGCTCTCACCGGCAAAAGGAAGGAGTGCGCTCGCCCATGTGAGTCCACCCCCGAAGGTATCAAGGAGCATCAACTCACCCTTCTTCAGCCTCCCCGACTCAAATATTTCGTTGAGCGCCATTGGGATCGATGCCGCGGAAGTATTGCCGTACTTCCCTACCGTGAGCACTACCTGGTCGTCTCTCATCTTGAGCGCGTCACCGACAGCCTTGATGATGCGGTAGTTGGCCTGATGCGGTACGAAATGGGGGATATCCGCAGAATTGATATGGTTCTTCTCCAGGATATGAAGGACATCGTTCGTGAGGGTCTTCACGGCGAGCTTGAAGGTCTCGTTCCCTTTCATCTGGACAAAGTTCAGCCCTTCATCGATCACTTTCTGACTTGCAGGGTAGATAGCTCCCGGCGCAGGGGTGACCAGGAAGTCGGCGTACGAACCGTCCGCACTCGCATGGATGTCTATGATAGCCTCATCCTTGTTCTGTGTCGCACTGATCACGGCTGCCCCCGCACCATCCCCGAAGAGGATACAGGTAGATCTGTCCGTATAGTCGACGATGCTCGAGAACTTCTCCGCACCGATGATCAGGACGTTCTTTTTCATCCCTGATTCGATAAATGCCTTGGCGATAGAGAGAAGATAGACGAACCCGCTGCATGCGGCCGAGATATCGAATGCCTGTACATCGCGTATCCCGATCTTGCTTGAGATCACACATGCAGTAGATGGCATATTGAAGTAGTCCGGTGTCACCGTGGCGCAGACGACGAGATCGATATCCTCTTTGGCGAGACCCGATCTGTCGATGGCCAGCAATGCAGCTTTGGCACCCATATCGCTCGTATGTTCGTCATCGGCAGCGATCCTTCGTTCTCTGATCCCTGTTCTTTTGACGATCCACTCGTCCGTGGTATCGACCATCGTTTCTAAATCACTGTTGCTCAATACTCTTTGCGGAACATATGCCCCGATCGATCGAAATGAAGCATAAGTAGGAGTAGAATTCAACATAGGCATCCTTGCATAAAAAATAGTCTATTATATTACCATAATAAATACCTATAATTCCTTGCTGTAGGCACTCTGATGGGGTGTATAGAGAATGGAGGGAAAGAATGTAACAGAAAAGTCACCAATGCCGTGAAAGCATTGGAAAGCTTAGGAGTTCTTAGCGTCTCTTTCGGCTTTGTTCTGGGTAAGGAGCTTCTCGATGGTCGAATTGACATCCGACTCGGTGAACTTGATCGCCTGGAAGATAGCGTTCTTGATCGCCTTGGCGTTGGAACTTCCATGCGCTACGATCGCGCAGCCATTGATACCAAGCAGCGGCGCTCCGCCGTACTCGGCGTAGTCGATCTGCTTTTTGAGGTTTGCAAAGACCTTCTTCTTCATGAAGAATGCCCCGATCTTCGCAGGGAGCGATTTGCTGATGTGGTGTTTCATGATCTCGAGGATCGTCATTGCCACCCCTTCGCTGGTCTTGAGGAGGATGTTGCCCGTGAACCCGTCGCATACGACGACATTGACCGAACCGTTGAAGATATCTCTCCCCTCGACGTTCCCTTTGAACCCCTTGAGGTTCTTGAGCAGTTTGAACGCCTCTTTGGTCAGCTCGTTCCCTTTGCTGTCCTCTTCACCGTTGGCGAGGAGTCCTACACTGGGATTGGCGACGCCCATGCTCTTCTGCACATAGGCCTCACCCATCGCACCGAACTCGTAAAGGTTCTGGGGTTTGCAGTCGACCACCGCACCGACATCAAGGACGAGGGTATTGACATCGCCGAGAGTTGGCATGATGGTTGCAAGTGCAGGTTTGCTGATATGGGGCAGTCTGCCGATACGAAGCGTGGCAAGGGTCATGGTCGCACCGCTGTGACCGGCAGAGACGACAGCATCGGCCTGCTTGTCGCGTACAAGCTCCACCGCTTTGTAGATCGATGATTCCTGTCTTTTGAGTGCGTTTGTCGCCTGGTCGCTCATAGAGATGACATCCGAGGACTCGACGATCTCGACCTTCTCGAGATAGTATTGCGGGAGATACGACAGGATCGCATCCCTGTTACCGACAAGTACCGGTTTGAACTTCTTCTCTTCGAGTGCCTGTATACATCCTTCTATGATCGGCTCGGGACCGAAATCCCCGCCCATCGCATCGATAGCTATCCTTATCATGCTCGACTTACTTGGCGCTGTATTCGCCAGTAGTCATATTCATGCGGTGTGGCATTCTCCATGTACCGTCTGCATCTTTTACCGGTCTTGGTAGTGTCACTTTGTAGTGTGTTCTTCTTTTAGCTGTTCTTGTTTTGCTCACGCGTCTCTTAGGTACTGCCATGGTTTATCCTTTTTCTGGTTTGTTGTTAAAATTCTATTTCGAACGAATCTTCTCCATTGTCACATTTCGGACAATAGAGGTAATCGCTTTTAAGGGCATTGATCTCGCTCTCCAGTATATAGGAGATATCGATCTGTCCATCTAAAAACTCGATTATATCCAAATCATCTTTATTTCCGACTATTTGATCACTTAGCAAAAGCTTAAGTGTTGTCTCATAGGGGTAATGGAACGTCGCGCCGCAACGGTTGCAGTCGAGTTCGACATCTCCATTGATCGTCCCCTCAAGTTCTATACTGTGCCCACCGGTCCTTGTGAGGCTTCCCTTGAAGAGCAGCCCCCCTTCCTCGAAACGGAAGTCCTTGGGGGTATATTGAACTTTATCAAATAGTATCTTCATCAATAAAACTTAGTTGATCTCTCTTTGTGCAAAGAAGAAAGCGATCTCGACAGCTGCGTTCTCAAGAGAGTCACTTCCGTGTACTGCGTTCGCATCGATAGAGTCTGCAAAATCTGCTCTGATCGTACCTGCTGCTGCTTCTTTCGGGTTCGTTGCGCCCATAAGTTCTCTGTTCTTGCTCATCGCGTTCTCACCTTCGAGTACTGAAACTACAACAGGACCGGAGATCATGAAATCTACAAGTTCGCCGAAGAACGGTCTTGCAGCGTGAACCGCGTAGAAAGCTTCAGCATCTGCACGGCTGAGTTGTACTTTTTTTGTAGCAGCGATTCTAAGTCCTGCATCCTCAAATCTTGACAGGATCTTACCGATGACGTTCTTTGCAACTGCATCCGGTTTGATGATTGATAGTGTTTGTTCCATAATTATTTCCTACAGGGATGGTAATCTACTTCGATATGTGTCAAAAAGGAGGCACGAGGAGAAGTATTCGGCGGGATTCTACCCAAATATAGTTTAAAGAGTGATAAAAATGTATAAATTTGAAATATGTGAAGTAAAAAGGAGATTGCCGGGAAACCCCGGCAAAGGAAGAGGACTACTCCTGGATAACAGGAGTACCTTTTTCCCCTCTGTTTTCCATAGATGGCATACCGTCTACGACATCGCCCCACTGAATACAACCCTCAGTCGGACAAGCCTCTGCACAAGCAGGAACATCGTGGTGACCTACACACTCGACACATTTGTCTGAGTATACGTAGTAGATCTCCTCACCCGTTGGGTTCTCATCTTCGTCGACGATCGCCTCTACCGGACACTCATCGATACATGCCGCACAGTTGATACAAGTATCAGTAATAATTACTGCCATTTTTTCTCCTTAAAAATCAAAGTTCGTATAACTATAACCAAAGTTATGTAAAGTATTCTTTAACTCGATTAATTTAATCCGAGATAGTTACGAATATCCTCAACCCTGTCCAGTTTTTCCCATGTGAAATCGTCATCTCCCCTGCCGAAATGCCCGTAACTTGCGGTCTTGCGGTAGATCGGGCGGAGCAGGTCGAGCGAATCGATGATCCCTTTCGGAGAGAGATCGAAGAGGTCGCTGACGCACTGTGCGATCTTTTTCTCATCGACAACACCGGTATCATGCGTATTGACATAGATCGATACAGGCTGTGCCACGCCGATAGCATAGGCTACCTGGATCGTCGCTTTTTCACATGCACCTGCCGCTACGAGGTTCTTGGCGACATGGCGTGCCGCGTAGGCCGCACTTCTGTCGACTTTCGTAGGATCCTTGCCTGAGAACGCGCCGCCGCCGTGTGGGCAGTAGCCGCCGTAGGTATCGACGATGATCTTTCTCCCGGTGAGTCCCGCATCTCCCTGCGGTCCGCCGATAACGAATCTTCCTGTCGGGTTGATATGGTAAGTGATATCATCATGCATGAGCTCTGCAGGGATCACCGCCTTGATCACCTCTTCGAGTACCGCCTCCTGTACTTTCTCGAGAGGCACATCGTCATGATGCTGTGTAGAGACGACGATCGTATCGATCGATACCGGTTTGTCGTCCACATATTTTACGCTCACCTGCGACTTGCCATCGGGGCGGAGGAAAGGAACGGTACCATTCTTTCTCACCTCGGCAAGCTTGGCAGTGATCTTGTGGGCAAGTGAGATCGGCAGAGGCATAAGTTCCGGCGTCTCCTTACAGGCAAAACCGAACATCAGTCCCTGATCTCCCGCACCGATCTCGCCGCAGCTTTTGTCGACACCCTGGTTGATATCGGGGCTCTGTTCACCCACACCATTGAGGATGCCCGCACTTCTGTAGTCAAAACCGTAGGCAGCATCGGTATAACCGATCTCTCTGACCACTTCTCTGGCGATATCCTGCATCGGCGCATAGGTGTGTGTCTTGAGCTCGCCAGAGATGACGCAGAAACCGTTACTGAGCATCGTCTCGCATGCTACCCTCGCACCTTTGTCTCTCTCGATGATATAGTCAAGTATCGCGTCGGATATCTGGTCGGCCATCTTGTCCGGATGCCCCTCGGTCACCGATTCGCTGGTAAAAATATACTCTTTTGGCATTTATTCTCCTTTGTTGTTTTCAATGATCTTCTGTGCTAATTGTTCGGGTCTGATCCCCAGGTACTCTTCTACCTTGATGGTATTGCCGTGCGTGATGAACCTGTCCTCATACTCGAACGACACCACCGCCACATCCATTATGCTGTTCTCGCTCAGGTATTCCAGTATCGCCGAGCCCACGCCGCCCATCTTCGCACTGTCGCTGAAAATATACCATTTCTTATATTTTTGCGACAGATTTCGGAGCATGGTACCGTCCAGCGGCTTTACAAATCGTAAATCGAGGATGGCACATTCAAAACCAAGCTCTTTTGAAGTCTCGATCGCCCTCCCGACACCGTTGCCGTAGCCTACGAGAAGTATCTCCCCTTCATCTTTGAGCAGATGCGCTTTACCCGCTTCGTACGGCGGGCACTCGCTGTCTTCGGCAGTAAAGGCACCTCTTGGGTAACGGAGCGCCGCAGGGGTTCCGAGCTCCTTGCAGAACTCCATCGCCCTGACCATGCTCGTTTCGTTGTAAGGGGCGATCAGGGTCAAATTGGGGATAGCTCTGAGGTACGAGACATCGAATACCCCCTGGTGGGTCTCACCGTCCTCGCCGACGATCCCTGCACGGTCGATGGCGAAGGTCACCCCGAGGTTCATCAGCGCGATATCATGGATGATCTGGTCGTATCCTCTCTGGAGGAAGGTCGAATAGATCGCGCAGAAGGGTTTGAACCCCTCTTTGGCCAGGGCGCCCAGCGATGTGACCGCATGCTGCTCGGCGATAGCGACATCCCAAAACCTCTGAGGAAACTCCTCCATTGGGATATTGATTCCCGTGCCGCTTGGCATCGCTGCGGTCGCGCCGACCACTTTCTCATCCTTTCTGGCAAACTCCAACAAAGTTTCGCCGAATATCTGCGTCGCGCTTCTGGCGGATGATTTCTTGTTCGCTTTGCCCGTCTCGAGGTCGAAGGCGCTCACCCCGTGCCAGTGTTCCTTGGTCCCTTCGGCGATCTTGTACCCTTTCCCCTTGGTGGTCTGGGCATGGACGATGACCGGTTTGTTCATCTTCCTCGCCATCTCGAGGGTTTCGATCAGGTCTTCGATATTGTGCCCGTCGATAGGCCCTATATAGTCGATCCCAAGCTCCTCGAAGAGGATGCCCGGTGTGATGAGCCGCAGCGACTCCTCGAACTTCTTGGCCATATAGGTCGCCCCTTCGGGGAGATGTTCAAGAAGCTGCTCCGTGCGTTTCTTGACCTTCTGGAAGAAGGGGCTCGCCATGCTCTGCGAGAGGTAGCGGCTGATCGCGCCGATCGGTTTGGCGATGCTCATCTCATTGTCGTTGAGGATGATGACGACGGGGTATTTCCTGTCGCCGAGCTCATTGAGCGCTTCGTAGACCATCCCAGCGCTCATGCTCCCGTCACCGATCAGGGCTACTGGAACACGCTGCTCCCCTTTGAGCCTGATCGCTTTGGCTGCTCCCACTGCCAGTGAGATCGAGGTGGAGCTGTGCCCGGAGACATAGTAGTCGTACGGCGACTCGGAAGGCTTGGTAAAGCCGCTGATCCCCTTGAACTGTCGCAGTGTCTCGAAGCGCTCCCATCTATCGGTAAGGAGCTTGTGGGCGTAGGCCTGGTGGCTCACATCATAGATAAAGGGGTCTTTCTCGACATCGAAGACATAGTGCATCGCTACGATCAGGTCGGTTGCGCCGAGGGTTGAGCTCAGATGTCCGCCGTTCTGGCTGACGGTATGGAGTATCTTGCTCCGTATCTCTCCTGCTACATCCTGGAGCTCGGCAATGCTGAGCTTTCTAAGGTCGCCGTATCTGTTCCTGCCCATAGCTAACCCGCCTGTATCTCTTGGTAGGTCACTCTATCACCTCCAGGAACGCCTCGAAGAAGCGGTCGTTCTGCTTGCCGGTACCGATGGTGATACGCACTGCGTTCATGCCGTACGAGGCGAGGTTGCGGATGATGACCCCTTTTCTGAGCAGCTCGTCGCTGATCTTGGTGGAGTTGTACTTCTCGCCGAAGAGATAGGTGATGAAGTTGGTGTAGCTGTCGATATACTCGAACCCATGCTGTACCGCGAACTCTTCATATCGCTTGATCTGCTCCTGATGCAATGCCACCGAATCATCGACGAACTGCTCGTCCTTGAGCGCTTCGATAGCGGCGAGGAGCGAGAGGGTCGTGATATTGAACGGCGGTCTGAGCTTGAAGAGGGTATGGATGATCTCTTCGTTGGCGATACCGTAGCCCACACGCATACCTCCAAGTCCGTATGCCTTGGAGAAAGTACCGAGGAAGATCGCGTTGGGGTAGCCCATGATATCCTGCGGCGTGATCCTGTAGATCTCATCCTTGGCAGCGGCATACTCCATGTAAGCACCGTCGACCACTACGAGTGTCTCGCTGTCGACGCTCTCGATGATCCTGATCACATCGTCCCTGCTTATCGCATCGCCTGTGGGGTTGTTGGGGGTGCAGATGTAGACCACTTTCGGCTTGTGCTCCTCGTATGCCGCGAGGAACTCGTCGACCTTGTGCTGGTAGCTCGGTGTCCTTACGATCGTAGCCCCCACCTGTTTGGCATATATCTCGTACATCGCGAAGGTGACCTGGCTCATCAGTACGCTCGTCTCTTCGTTGAGGTACGCCCTGGAGATGAACTCGAGCACCTGGTCGCTCCCCGCACCGATGATCACTTCCGTGCTTTTCACCCCATACTTCTCAGCCAGCGCCGCCTTGAGCTCGAACATGCTGTCATCGGGGTAGAGGTGCGCCTTGTGGGCGTTGGCGGCGATCGCTTTGGAGACTGACGGGTTGGTGCCGATAGGGTTCTCGTTGGAGGCGAGTTTGACTACTGCCGATGGTTCGATGCCGAACTCTCTGACGACCAGCTCGATAGGCTTGCCCGCTTCATAGGTCTTGATAGAATCTAGTGTTGTGTTCGCTTTCATGTCTTTTACTGTTCCTTAGATATCATCGGCTTCTCTGACATACGAGCCGAGGAATTTGATAGAGTCTCTGTACTTGTCGAATATCTTCCTAATCGGTTCATCCTCCGCGTGCCCCGCGAATTCGAGGAAGAAGACCGATGTCCCCTCGACGATATGCGATTTGATCTTGGTGAGGTTGATATTGGCCTCTTCAAAATCGTTGAGGAACGCCACGAGCGCACCCGGAGTATTGGGGAGGGTGACGAGGATCGAGGTCTTGTCGTCGCCGCTCGGGGCGTTGTCGAAGTCGCTCACCACGAAGAATCTCGTCTTGTTGTTCTCGCTGTCCTCGATATTCTCGAAGAGTATCGGGAGGCTGTACATCGTCGCTGCCACACCCGAACAGATCGCCGCGCTGTTTGGCTCCTCGGTAGCGAGCTTGGCAGCCTTGGCGGTCGACTCGACGGGGATATGCTCGACGGCGCTGAGCCCCACATCCTCAAGGAAGTTCGAGCACTGCCCGAAAGCGATATCCTTGGAGTATATCTTTTTCACATCCTCTACACCTTCGCAGGTAGTGGCGAAGACATGGTGGATATTGACCACCACTTCGGCGATGATCTTGAGGTTGTACTGGATGAGCGACTGGACGGTGTCGTTGACGATGCCGTTGGTGCTGTTCTCGATGGGGATCACGCCGAATTTCGCGCGCCCGCTGTTGACCTCGCGGAACACCCCTTTGATCGATCCGACCGGGAGGTAAGCGCTCATCGCACCGAAACGGCTCTCGGCCGCCTGGTGGGTGAAGCTCGCCTCTGGCCCGAGGTAGGCGATACGCTCGGGGAGCTCGAGGTTCCTCGCCACGGCGAAGAGCTCGAGGAAGAGGGCGTCGATCGCTTTGCCCGTGAGTCGTCCTTTGTTGTTCCCCTTGAGGCGGTTGAGGATCGACTGTTCCCTCTCGGGGCGGTAGATGGGTGCCCCGGTGGTATTCTTGAGCTCGCCGACCATGTGGACGAACTCCATGCGTTGGTTGATGAGTTCGAGGAGTTGATCGTCGATCCCGTCGATATTGGTTCTAAGTTCTTCTAGCGTCATTCCCTGTCCCTGATGTGTCACTTCTCTTGCCAGCTTGTATCGCAGGCGAGTTCGAGTCTGATCTGATCCTCGAAGCTCTCTCTTTGTCTGATGCAGTGGTCTTCGCCGCCGACCAGCGCCACCTCTGCCGCTCTGCCACGGGTGTTGTAGTTGCTCGCCATCGTAAAGCCGTACGCCCCCGCGCTCTGCACTACGAGGAGATCGTTGTGCTCAAGCGGCGGGAGGTAGACATTCTTGCCGAGGAAGTCGCCGCTCTCGCAGATGGGACCCACGACATCGGCAGCGGTCTTGTGCTCGTTCGTGTTCTCGTACGCATCGATGCGATGGTAGGCATTGTAGAGGCTTGGGCGGATGAGGTCGTTCATCGCGCCGTCGATGATGACGAACCGCTTGCCGTCGTTCTCTTTCTCATAGAGCACTTTGGTGACGAATATGCCGCCGTTGGCGACCATGTACCTGCCGGGCTCGCAGACGATCGTCACATCGAGCCCCTTGATCGCCTCGAAGACCGCCCCGGCGTACTCTTCGGGTGTAATGGTGCGCTCGTCGCTGTAGACCACGCCGATACCGCCCCCTACATCGAAGAACTTGATATCGATATCGATGCGGCGGAGGCTGCGGACGAGGTCAGCCACGATCATCGCCGCTTCACGGATGGGGTCGAGCTGGGTGAGCTGCGATCCGATATGGAAGTGGATGCCGACAGGGTTGAGGAACTCCGATTTCTTGGCGTAGATGTACATCCTCTTGGCCATATCGATCTCGACGCCGAACTTGTTCTCATGGAGCCCCGTCGAGATATAGGGGTGGGTCTGGGGGTCGATATTTGGGTTGACGCGGATCGAGATGCGCGCCTCTTTGCCCAGCTCTTTGGCCATCAGTTCGACCCGCTTCATCTCCGCTTCGCTCTCGAGGTTGAGCATCAGGATATCGCTCTCAAGCGCTTCCCTGATCTCCTCGTCCCTTTTGCCCACACCGGAGAAGATGATCCTGTAGGGTTTCACGCCAGCCGCGAGGGCTCTTTTGACCTCGCCGATACTGACGCAGTCGGCTCCCGCGCCGAGGTTGGCGAGGTGGCGGATGATGGCGAGGTTGGAGTTGGACTTCACCGCATAGGAGATAAGCGACTTCTTCCCTTCGAACGCCTCTTTGAGCTCCGTATATCTCCCGGCTATATAGTCGAAATCATACAGATACAAAGGGGTATCGTACTTGGCAACAAGCGCTTTTAGATTGATGTTCATCTCTTATTTCCTTCGGTCGTGTTTTTTGGAGCTGATTTTATCCAAATGTTGCATTATTTATGATTAGGAGCTTTGGAGCGGCGAAAAATATATGGTTTTCTTTAGGTTTTGGAGAGGAGTAAAGATCGGGAAATATGCAATTTGCATACGACCATTCTATCATTTGCTGATAAACCAGACTGAACAAAATCAGTATAAGAACCTGTGTAGCTGTTTACATATAAAAAAGGGGCTAGACTAGTTTAGAGGTATTAAAGTGCCATAGGAGTACGATAATACCGATGAAAAACAAGTATGTAAAAGTTGCCCACATTTCAGAGCCAAAATTTAGAGAGATAATCAAGTATTTTTCAGAGGATCTGACAGCT
>QKDN01000046.1 GCA_003252535.1 Campylobacterota bacterium
AATTATGCTAGCATAGCCCGATCAAGCTCGAAGCAATATTTATTTTTTTAATGAATAGATATATAACGAGTTAATATATAAAAAGGATGTTAATGAAAAAGGTATTATTGGCAGTAGTTGCTATGTTTGGTCTCAGCGGATGCTATCCCCAGCCGTATGTCGATGTTAAAACAAGTGAGTATGCAACGATCCAGTTCATTCCAGAAAGCAAGGCATGGCTCTTCTCCGATACATGTAGAATGCATATCACCGACTTTAGTAAAGGATGCAAAGGACAGGGTATGCTGCCCTCCGACGGTGAACTGGGTTATATAGAGACAGACAATAAAACACCCAGCAGAATAGCAAAGATACCGGCCAATATCCCTTTAAAGATCGTGGTCAATTATATCTCAAACAAACCATCGTTATTGGGATCAAAGACGATAGAATATACAGACTTCGTGCTCACCCCAGAAAAAGGGGTAAACTACAAAGTCAAATATACCAAAAAGGATATCACCTCGTCACGATCGGTTAGCGGGTACAGTATATATATCCAACAGGGAAATACGATCAAGGAAGTGCCTGCTTCGAGGATCAGAGAGTTCGATCCCGTAAAAGAATGTTTTTAAGTTGAACCTATGAGAAAAGTGTCAGCTCTGGGATTTGTTGTCGTAATATCGTTGATGGTCAGCGGTTGTGTGACTTTCAACAACTACGCCGATCTAAAAAATAAATTACAAAAAGAGAAGCTCTATACAAAAACCGTTGATACGGAGTTCAGCCTGGTCAAGGAGAGACTAAAACGCAATATGCCCAGATGCTTCACATCATCCCAGATTACTACTTTCAATGATTGTGAAGTAAATCATGAGGATCAGCTCAGCTTTGAAATGAACTGTTTTGATACGACATATTCGCACCAGAAAGAACTCAAGGCATATGTATATATCAATAAAATCGATAGCACTCATACGCAACTAAAGTCTTATGGGAAAGATAATAGTTTGGTGATTTTCGAGTGGGCTGAGAATGTACATCAGTTGTGCCCAAGTGTACTTTGATGTAACAGAAGATAGGAATAATTAATCATGATCAATGCTACTGAGACAGTCATACTCTACAGACCCACAGGCCCTGAAGAGCTGAAGCTTGTCGAAGAGAGCGGGTATACCAGATGGCCGCCGAGGCTGCCTGAACAGCCGATCTTCTATCCTGTGACCAACGAAGCCTATGCCAAAGAGATAGCGATCGACTGGAATATCAAAGCCAGCGGTGTCGGCTATGTGACGAGATTCAGGGTCAAAAAAGAGTTCATGGACAACTACACCGTAGAACAGGTCGGAGACTCCCATCACACCGAGTGGTGGATACCTGCCGAAAAGCTCGAAAAGCTCAACGACAATATCGTTGGAGTTATCGAAGTGATCGGTGAGTATAGATAGATTCTTTTGATTCGTAGGTCGGGGTGCTTGACCCCGACGGTTACAGCGCACATAGGACGATCCCTCTATTCAGGATGTTTGTCGGGGTTAAGCACCCCGACCTACGGATGTAGGTTCGATTTTATCGAACGAATGATTCGGATAATAGGAAAGTATTCTTTATGCGAGGTAGCGTTCGATAAAATCGAACCTACCGGAAAGAGTATGGATATTGTGCTTAAAACCTCTTCTTCAGATCCCCGTTGTAGACGATATCCTGCGGTCTGAGGGTGTCGTCGTTGAGCATGTCGGGGACATCGGAGGAGGCGAGCATCTGCTTGACCTCTTCGTCGAGCTGCTCCTCCTGGTAGGTCTGCATCATATCGGCGGCGATGACATGGGGCATCCCCTGGATGGCGACGAGCTTTTCGATCTCCTCCTCGACATCTTTCCCTTCTATCGTGATGATGTGTTTGCCCACGCTCGCATCGCCGAAGTGGTAGTCGCAGAGTTCGCTTGCTTCGAGCGACTCCTTGAGGGTGTCGAAGTGCTCCTGGCGGCATTGGACTACTATGCTTGAGATATTCATATGGTTCCTTTATTGAGTAAATTTTCTACTTTTTCGATCTCGTCCCTGGAGAGGTAGAGGACGACCCGCGTCCTGTCCTCTTCGGCCTCTCTCCTCGCGTCGTATTCGCGCTGCATCCTGATCTTCGTTTCGTTGTCCACAGGGGCTCGCAGGGACTTGTACTCGACGAGCTCGCCGTCCTTGTAGACCCCCGAGACGATGGCGTGTACCCAGTAGTAACCGCCGTCCGCTCTCAGGTTCTTGACATACCCCTGCCAGCTCTGGCCGCTTCTGAGGGTCTGCCAGAGCTCCCTGAAGATAGAGGCGGGCATATCGGGGTGGCGGACGATATTGTGCGGCTGTCCCACCAGCTCATCGACGCTGTAGCCGCTGATATCGGCGAAGGTCTCGTTGGCATGGGTGATGATCCCCTCGAGGTTCGTGCGGGAGATGATGAGCTCGTTCTGGGGCACCTCGGTCTCGATAAAGCTGTCAAATGAACTGTTCATGCGCTGTCCTTTCTATTGGAGTTTCCACGCCATGACGGTGTTGTCGTCGCTGGCGGAGAAGAGGGTGGTCTCGCCCGTAAAGACGATCGCGTTGAGGGTGCTCTTCTGCCCTTTGAGGTAGTAGAGCTTGGTATGCGAGGCGGTGTCGTAGACCGAGATATTGTTCTGCTCGTCCATCGCGAAGGCGACCAGTTTCGCGCTCGGGCTCAGACCCGTGGCGTAGATGAGGAAGTTACCCTCGATGAAGTCCCCTTTGCCCGTACTCTCACGGTAGATCGCACCTCTCCTGTCCTGCCCCGCCGCGGCGATGATCCCCTGTCGGTAGGCGACTTTGTAGGTGTTGTCCTTATTGATCCCTTTGAGCACTTGCAGCACCTTACCGCTTGCAGTATCTATTAGGCTCAGCACCCCGCTCTCGCACCCGTAGACCGCTTTGGTGTGATCTTCGCTGAGGGCAAAGTCGGAGAACTTCGATTCGCTCAGCTGCACCCTGTAGAGCTCTTTGCGCGATCTGATATCGTAGAGAGCCGCTTCGTTGCTCAGGTAGCCCAGCAGGATGTGGTCTTTGTCGATAAAGCGCCCTTTGACGATCACCTTTTTCTCCTCATGGGAGAGGAGTCTGGTGCTCTGGTTGTTCTCGTGTATCCATATGTCGCTGTAGCCGCTCACGCCGCTGTCGCTGACCAGCAGGTATCTGCCGTCCTTATAGTCGATGCTGAAGACCCTCGGCGGCACGCTGTCACCCATGAAGTCCCTGATATCGGGGAGGGCGATCTCGTAGACGAAGGCTTTGGCAGTATAGTCGTATACCTGGAGTCTCCCCATATCGGTACCGATGTAGAGGTGAGCGCCGTCGGCGACGATATCCTTCGCCGTCCCTGCGACGACGATCTGTTCAGTCGGTGTGAGGGTCTCGGCGGCATGGAGGATGGCCAGCAGCACGATCCAGACGGTTATGAGCTTTTTCATCGTTTCTCCTTGAGGTATTCTTGCCCGGAATTTATGGTGGGTTGGAAACCCACGCTACATATCTTCTGCAACTATAGCCGTTGGCTGGTAAGCGATCGCTTTGACGGGACACCTTGAGAGGCAGAACCCGCACCCTGTGCATCGATCGGTATCGATCACCGGGTTGAAGAGACCGTTGAAGAGGATCGCGTTGTCGATGCAGGGCTCCTTGCACGAGAAGCAGATCACCCCGTGGTGCGCCATGCACCCCTCGGTCGATATGACGAACCTCGCGTTGATGCGCTGCGCCGTATGGGTGTTCTCCAGGCTCAGCGACCCGCTGCCCCGCTCTTCGCACGCTTTGGCACACTCCTCGCAGAAGGTACAGCCGCTGCGGGTGAAATTGAGTATGGGGGTACCTCCCGCCTCGATGACGATGATCTGCTCATCGCAGGAAGTGGCGCAGGCTTTGGTCTCGCACTGCGCGCACTTGCTCCGAAAAGCAGATTCGCTCTCCCCGTACGGAGGTCTCACCTGCCGGTAAGACTCCCCTTCAGGTTCATTGCCCCTGAACAGGGAGAACAATCTCCGTCGATCATCCACTACTCGACACCCTCGTTCATCGTGTCGATGAGGTTGGAGCTCGATTTCCCTTTGCCATCTTTGAAATCAGGGGTAAAGGTGTTGGCTACTGCCGGATCGTTCTTGGACTGCGGTGCGTGGCACTGGCTACAGTTGAATCTCGCCTTGCTCAGATCGTTGAGCGTATGTGCCACCGTGATGATATCGCTGGTGTTTTTGATATCTTTGCCTACTACTTTCCCCTCTTTGACCACTTCACCGTCCTTGAGCACTGTCTGCGGTCTGAAGCTCGTGAAGTGCGAAGCCGGGATCGGCGTAGCGTTCATACTTTTGGCTACATCAGGCATATGGCAGCCGACACACTGGTTGTCCTTGGCCGTGATAGGGAGCATCCCTTCGATATCGTGGGGGATCATCGGAGGAGCATTGAGGAATGCTCTCTCGAATTTCACGCCGCTTCCTGCCGTATCCCTCTTGTAGTCGGTCGGGTTGCTGGTCGTGTCAGCCTCGCTATAGATGTCTGTCTTTCTGAGTCCCAGTGACTCCTCGCTCATCGAGTCTTTTTTGCCCAGGTCTTCCGACGCTATCCTGCTGGGGTCTTCGGCCTTTGTATTGATATCGATCACCTTTGCTTCTACAGCAGGTGCAGGTGCCGCTCCGCCGCCCCCTTTGATGATCTTGGCCACCTCTTCGATATCGGCATCGCTGAGGTTGGCGACCTGTCCTTTCATGAGCGCTTTCATCGCTGCACCGTAGGTGCCGTCCTTGTACCCTTTGAGGGCTTTGACGATATCATCTTTGCTCATTTGGCTGACGATCTTCGATTTTCCCATCGCAGCTTTGTCATACTGTGCCCCGTGACACCCCGTACATGTTGCCGTATTGACCGCATGCAGTGAGGGAGCCGCTACGAGCAGACCAAGTGTTGCCAGTTTTGCCACCATTCTCATTTCTTCCTCCTAGTTTTGTTTTAAGTAGTTTCTAATATCAAATCCGAGCGCATCGTCGTTGCACACATCGACGCATCTTCCGCAATTGGTACACTCTATCCCCGCTACCGATTCGCTCCGTTTGCCTACCATCGAGAGGACATGGCTCTCGGGGCAGACCTCCTTGCACTTCATGCAGAGGGTGCAGTTGTCACTGTTGTGTCTGACCCTGATGAAATTGAACTTCCCGATCAGCGAATGGACGCCGCCGAGAGGACATATATGACCGCACCAGCCGTTCTTGAGTACGAAAAGGTCGAACAGGAAGATCGCTGCGAGCACCCCAGCACCGCCGCCGAAACCGAAGATCACTCCCCGATTCAGTATCGTGATGGGCGAGATGATCTCGAAGGCTGCCAGCGAACTCACGAACGAGACGATAAGCGCCAGCACGATCATGTAGTACCTGGTATTGCGGCTCACCCACACCTTCCGTTCGATCTTGTCGATATAGAGCTTCCTCCGCAGCCATGCGGCCGCGTCGGTGACCATATTGACCGGGCAGACCCAGCTGCAGAACGCCCTGCCGCCGATGATCCCGTAGAAGAGGATCACGACCGCCGCACCGATGAGGACATCGGCTGCGAGCACCGCACCCGCTGCGAACATCTGCGCTATCGCGAAGGGGTCGCTCAGCGGTATCGTCTCAAAGAGTATCGAGCTCGAGAGCGTCCCCTGGAGTACTTTCCATCCGTACGCATTGGCTGCGAAATAGAAGAAGAGCAGGGAGAGCTGCACGATCCGTCTGAGGAGAAGGTACCTGATGTTACTCATAGCTCACCTCCTCGTTGAGATAGTCCGAAGCCTTTTTCTTGCTCCGTTCTGTTTTGGTCGTCACATCTTTCTCTTTTGTCCCCTGGTTGGCGACGCGCTGCTGATCTTTGGTATCCCACCCTTTGACATAGTGGTCGCCGGGGTATCCCAGCGCTATCTCGCGGGGGTGGATGAAGATCGCAGGCTTCTTCGTCACGCAGGCCTTTTCGCACATCCCGCACCCGGTACAGACGTTCATGTCGATCTCGGGCTTGAGGAAGGCGTGTTTGCCGGTTCTTTCGTTGCGGTCGTACTTGAGCTTGATCGCTTCGTCCATCAGCGGGCACGCGCGGTAGCACGCATCGCACTGTATCCCCCAGAAGGCGATACAGGAGTTGGGGTCTACCACCGCGATACCCATCTGCATCTTGCGGAAATCGAGCTTTTCGGTCGCCGGGTTGGTCAGCGAAGCGATATCGAGCGCCCCCGTAGGGCATACCGGAGCGCATGGGATATCCTCGCACATATAGCACGGCACGGAGCTCGGGACGAAAAAGGGTGTCCCTATCGTCACGCTCTCGTTCGCTTTCGCCATCCTGAGTGTCTCGGGTCTGGGCTTGCCGGTATCGGTGTCGATATTGCTCGGACGGTTTTTGCATGCCTCGGCACACAGTCCGCACTTGATACAGGTACTCAGAAAATCCTTCTCATCCAATGCCCCCGGAGGTCTGAGGGTGAGGGGGGCGCTTTTGGCCTTGTCGGCATAGCCTGCCCACAGGAGTCCCCCCATGACTCCCAGCCCCGCACTGTGGGCTATGTTGGTGAAGAATCTTCTTCTTTCGCTGATCTCGGGCTTGCGTGTGTCGCTCATCGATTATCCTCTTATGCTTTGGTCAATTTGACCGCACATTTTTTGAAGTCGGTTTGTTTTGACATCGGACAGGTTGCATCGAGACACACCTTGTTGATGAAGACCTTCTCGTCGAACCATGGTACGAATACGAGTCCCTGAGGCGGTCTGTTACGCCCTCTTGTCTCGACTCTTGCCTTGACCTTGCCTCTTCTTGATTCTACCCAGATGAGCTCACCCTGTTTGAACCCTTTGGCTGTCGCATCTTTGGGGTTTATATAGCAGAGCGCTTCGGGGACGGCGCGGAAGAGTTCGGGAACCCTCATCGTCATCGTACCGCTGTGCCAGTGCTCGAGGACACGCCCCGTACAGAGCCATGTATCGTAGCTGGTATCGGGCATTTCCGGTGGATCCATGTACGGTCTTGCGAAGATCTTCGCTTTGTTAGGAAGCGGTTTGGCTGTCTTGTCCTTGATTCCTGTAAGGTCACCCTGCTTGAGCTCTTTGGCGAGCTTGCCGTAGAATGCGAAGTCTGTCGCGCCGCTCTCTTTGGCCGCTTTGGCCGCGTACGGATCGTACTTGACATTGAATCTCCACTGGGTCTCTTTGCCGTCGACGACAGGCCACTTGAGACCTCTCACCTTGTGGTACATCTCGAACGGCGCGAGGTCATGCGCGTGTCCTCTACCGAAGCTTGCATACTCCTCGAAGAGGTACTCGTGGATCATGAAGCCATAGCCCTTCCACGGCTGGCCGTCGGAGCCGAGGACATTCCTGCTGTCGCCGATACCTTCGGTGTTGTCGTATCCTTTTTGAGGGAACTTCTCAAGATCGATCTTGTACGATTTGGCTTTGTCGTTGGCAAAGAGGATTTCGTACATCGTCGTATCTTCGGTGTATCCCATCTTCTTCGCCTCTTCGATGACGCTTGGGAGACCGTTGGGCTCGCCTGTCTCTTTGTTCTTGCCTCTGAGCTTCGCTGCGCCCCAGAGATCCTTGACGGTGAATCTCTTCGAGAACTCGACCCACTGCCAGGTGTCGCTCATCGCGTCGCCTACAGGGAGTACCTGCTGTCTCCAGTGCTGTGTTCTTCTCTCGGCGTTGCCGTAGGCTCCCCACTTCTCGTAGATCATCGCTGAGGGGAGGACGAGGTCGGATACCTTCGCAGAGATACCTGGGTATCCGTCGGAGGTGACGATGAAGTTGTCCATCTCACGCGCTGCCTTGATCCAGTGTGATGCCGCTGCCGTATCCTGGTACGGGTTACAGACATTGACCCATGCGAACTTGACCACGCCATCCTCGATGTCTCTGTGAATCTTCATGATGTGCTGGTTGCCGATATGGTTGAGGGTGCCCGCAGGGATGTTCCATGCTTTCTCGGTGATCGCTCTGTGTTTCGGGTTGGCTACCATCATATCCGCAGGGAGTCTGTGGCAGAATGTACCGACCTCTCTGGCCGTACCGCATGCGCTCGGCTGCCCTGTGAGGGAGAATGCGCCGCTTCCCGGTTTCGCCTGTTTGTTGAGGAGGAAGTGGACATTGTACGAGAGGGTGTTGACCCATGTACCCCTGGTGTGCTGGTTCATACCCATCGTCCAGAACGATACGACCTTTCTATCCTTCTCGATATAGAGGTTTGCGAGAGCCTGGAGCTTTTTCTTGAACGCTTCGATATCTTCGTTCGGATCACCTTTGGATATCTTCGCTACATAGTCGAGGGTGTATGGCTCGAGCGATTTCTTGTACTCCTCGAAGCTGATCTCCCAGTGCTTGAGGTCGTTCGGTATTCCGTTGACCATCGGCGTTTCGTTCTTCATCACATCGCCCGCTTTGTAGCCGTACGGCGCGAGGGCAGGAGCTTCTTTTTCGGAGATCACTTTGCTCATCTCTTTGGATACGGTCTCCATCTCAAGAGCGGTGTATTTGCCGTCTTTTACTGATTTCTCATCGCTTTTTCTCATACCGTAGCCGATATTGACCGGGGCTGCCGCGAAGACCATGTGTTTGTTGACGAAATCCCAGTCGATGATCTTCTCTGCTTCATCCCGCATGACGATCTCTCTGGCGATGTAGTTCCAGAGGGCGAGGTCGGTGTTGGGCGAGAAGATGATCTCGATATCCGCAAGGTCGGAGGTTCTGTGGGTGTAGGTGGAGATGTTGACGACCTTCACCTTGTCAGGGTTGGAGAGCTTGCGGTCGGTGACGCGCGACCAGAGGATCGGGTGCATCTCTGCCATGTTCGATCCCCATGCGACGACCGTGTCGGTAAGCTCGATATCATCGTAGCACCCTGAGGGCTCATCGATACCGAAAGTCTGGTAGAAGCCCACGACTGCCGATGCCATACAGTGTCTGGCGTTGGGGTCGATGGCGTTGGAGCGGAAACCGCCCTTCATCATCTTCTGCGCCGCATACCCCTCCATGACGGTATACTGCCCGGAAGCGAAGACCGCTACACCTTCAGGACCGCTGGCTTCGAAAGCTTTCTTGGCGTGTTTTTCCATCTCGTCGAACGCTCTCTGCCAGCTGACAGGTTTGAACTTCCCTTTTTTGTCGAACTCCCCTTTGTCGTTGACACGAAGGAGCGGGGTCTTGAGCCTGTCCGCACCGTACATGATCTTGGCGTTGAAGTATCCCTTGATACAGTTCAGCCCTCTGTTGACCGGGGCAGCAGGGTCACCCTTGACCGCGACGATCTTGCCGTCCTTGGTCGCGAGCATGATACCGCATCCAGTACCGCAGAAGCGGCACGCAGCCTTGTCCCATCTCCAGTCAGACTCTGCCTCTTTTGCGGCAGCCTGTGCCTCTTTGGGTATCGAGATACCCACTGCACCTGCTGCGGCAACCGCTGCCGAGTTCTTCAAAAAGTCTCTTCTACTTACCGACATATATCCTCCTTGTTTTTTATTCGCACCGTTAGTCTACGGAAACAAATATACCTTATGATGATAACATGATTGGAACAACCTGTTGATTGATTTGGGTCAAATAGTATGAAAAGTTAGTAATATAGAGTAGTTTGTAACTTTTATCTATAGGTGCGATTTATCAAAGAGTATCGAATGATGAGTTTGATTGATGGTATCTTATGGTACAATCAGTCAAACAAATCAAAGAGGTATTTTTATGGAAAAGAATCTTTTTCAAACATCCCAGGGACTCAAGATATCGCTCGGCGGTGAAGTCAAAAAAGAGAATATTGTCATGATGGTGGACAACTGCAAAAGCGGCAAATGTGAGTGTATGAGCGACGAGACCAAGCAGAAGCTCCGTTCGATCGAAGTGAGCGGCGAGGACGGTGCGGTCGATATCGATCTCGAAGGGGATATCACCGCCGAAGAGATCGCCGCAGCGATGGCGAAGTCGCCGATCCTCGGCCAGAACTGAGGATCGAACGCTTCTTTACTTCACGAGCCCGTGATCGCTGCCGGGCGTTCTCAGGATCGTAGCGCTCCCGCTTTCGAGGCAGATGAACTTCTCATTGTCCTGGTTGTGATATATCGCCACTATTGTATCATCACTTGCTCTGGTGATCACATCGCCGCTCCTGAGTCTGGTGTAGGCGGTCGTATCGCCGTTCTCATCACAATAGGTATCGACAGAGACTGGAAAGCTCTCCGCGGTCGATGTGCCGCAGCCGGCGAGCAGCAGCAGTGACGAGAGGATCGCAGCTGGTTTGAGCATACTGTATTTCATTATTTCTCCTATTCTATCACGAGATCGCCGTCGAGCGTAGAGACAGCTTTGATATAGAGCAGTCCGTCATGTTCGAATATCCTGAAGCTGCTTCCCGGGGCGAAGAAGCTCTCCTGAGCAAGCGTATGGGAGACCTTGACCTCTTTGCCCGTGGCGATCTCGATCTTGACGATCTTTGTGACGGTCTGACCGTACATATCTGTGATAATGACCGCTTTGTAGAGGTAGCCGCCCTTCTGTGACTCGGCAGTTATCGTGAGGGTACCGTTGCCATCGACCGCGGCATGGGTCGGGATATTCTCTGTGACTATATAGCTGGTTCCGATCATGTAGTCGGTTGTCCCGTTCGTGCTATGTGCATATTGCAGCCCTGAGCCGTTGCCCAACGGTATGTTCACCCAGAAGTTCCCCGACTCGTCCACGAAGATGAAAGTGCCCGAAACACTATAGTCGAGGCTTGTGACCACCCCACTCTCCTGGTCGGTAAAGGTCGCATTGACCGGTTGCCCGTTCGTCCCTACGAAGATCGTGGCGGTACCGTTGGGGATCGTATAGCTTGCAGTATACCCGTTCGCGTCCTGATTTACCTGCGGATAGGGCATGACATTTACCATGACGGTGGTACCGCCCGTGTCGATGGTATAGTTATCATAGGAACCGCCTACCACTATGATATTATGCACATCCACATCGATCGTATACTCCTTCACAAATCCGTGACCGTCGCTGAGTATGACGGTGAAAGTCTCCTCTCCCTCCATATAGTCCGTATCCGGCGTATAGGTGATGGTCGTGCCGTTGATATCTACAGTGCCGTGGGAAGGTGCGATACCGAGAGTCACCGTGACCGTATCGCCGTCGGCATCGGTGTAGGTGAAGGTCGTAGAAACACTGTCGCCGGGTGACACGGTCAGGTTGGTATCGATCGTGATCACAGGGTCGTGGTTGGCAGCGGCAGGGTCGGTGGTGAAAGATGATCCGATGACCGTACTCTTGTTGGATGCACCGTCCACGACCGCGAAGTAGTAGTAATAGTTCGTCGCGGGAGAGAGACCTGTGAGGCTGAATGTCCTGAGAACGGCTGCCTCCACCGTTCCGTCTCCATATTTGACGCTCCCTGCGACGGTATTGTTGATCACCTGGTCAGCCGTCGGGCTCGATGCACTTGTGCTGATGACATAGTAGAGGGTACCGTTCTCGCTGGGACGGGATGCGATCTCTGCCGTGGTCGGTGTGATATTGGAGTGTGCAGTGTCGGTGAGGATCGGGGAGAGGGCATCGATCACCAGAGCTTTGTTGGTCCCGAGCGAGCCTGCCGTGCCGGGTGCAGCGAGCGTGAGCACCGCGTCGATGGCGACGCCGTTGGTGATCGTGCCGCCATTGAGGGTGAGAGCGTCGGTCCCTGTCACATCCAGGTCGCCGCTGCTGTCGCCCGGCTGGACGGTATAGCTGAACGAGAGCGTTTGCGTGCCGCTCCCTCCCGTATAGTCGATAGTCCGATCGGTCGTGCCTGTTTCGAGGGTGAGCTGCGGCATCCCGGTGACAGTGACGGCCTGGCTGAACGAGACTGTGATGGTGATGGTCTCCCCCGCACCGTAGGTGCCGTCGGCTTTGGGCGCAGTGACATTGGTGACGGTGGGCGGGGCGGAGGATGTCGCCTGGGCTGTATTGAGGTGATCGAAGGTGCTGTTCATCTCGGTATGCCAGGCGAGCTCCTCATAGGTGGTGCCGATGCCTGTGAGCTGGAGCGAATACCCCACGGGCGTCGTGTAGTCTTCACTCACACCGATATCGGTGCTCGTCATACCGCTCACGATCCCGTCGGCGGCGGTGAAGCTCCCCTCGTAGCTGAGGAACTGGATCACGCTGTCGCTGCCGTCGACCAGGGCGATCCCGTCGGGAGAACCGTTCTGCAGACCGGGAGCATCGAACGACAGTACACCGTAGCCGCCGTCCAGGTCAGGGAGGGTGCCGGAGAGGCTGATCGTATCATAGAGGATGCCCGTGCTGCCGCTGTAGAGGAGGAGTCTCCACCCTGACAGATCGGTGCCTGATGGGCCGAATATCTCGATCTTCTCGCCTGTATCCGTCCCGGCGTTGTCATAATGTATCTCATTGATGAATACCGGAGTGCCGGGTGCGGCCAGTGCGGCATGTGTGACCAGCATGATCAATAATGCGATCTTCCGTGCTATCCCCATGATTTTGTCCTTTGTTTGAATATATTTGGAAAAATTGACGTAAAAACAAAAGATTCTAACGGGATAATTTACACTTTGTCAAGGGTTAAACACCAGGAGAAAACCGGGGTATTCAGAAGATAGAAGGAACCTGTTCCGTCTCCAGTCCTTTGAGCCTGTAGGAGCGGCGGTGGATGGGGCTGTAGCCGTGGAGCCTGATCGCTTCGGTGTGGGCTTTGGTGCCGTACCCTTTGTGCTTTTCGAAGAGGTACTGGGGATAGAGGAGGGCGTACTCGTCCATCATGCGGTCGCGGGTGACCTTGGCGAGGATACTGGCTGCGCTGACCTGTGCTACGATGGCATCGGCCTTGACGAGGGTGGTGATCCCCTCCACGCCGAATTTGCAGTTGCCGTCGAAGAGGTAGCGCTGGGCGTCGAGGGCCGTAGTGATCTCCCTCAGCCCTTTGGAGAGGGCGGGAGAGATGCCGTGTCGGTCTATCTCGTCGGCCTCTATTACGGCGATATGGTACACGGCATTGGCGATGATGAGTTCGAAAAGTTCATCGCGTTTTTTGGCAGTGAGCTTCTTGGAGTCCCCCAGCCCTTCGATCGGTTCGCCGAGTATCACCCCGGCCATCACGAGCGGCCCGGCGAGTGGCCCTCTCCCTGCTTCGTCGATACCGCACAGGGCGGTGTCGAATCCGTCAGTATCCCAGAAGGTCATCGAAGTTTGCATCGATGTTCAGCCTTATCTTGCCGTCTATGACCCTGAGCCTTTCATCGCGGAGGGCATAGGCATCTCTGATCCTGTTCTTGAAGTTGAGCTTCTGGAGGTCGTCATAGATCGCGTGGCGTTTGAGGAATTTCTTGGGGCTGATCCATTTGGCAGTATCGAAAGGGTCGCTCTCGCTCTCAGCCTCTACTTCGTGTTCGGGGAAGGTTTCTGTCGAGGCTTTGGCGACCGATACCTCGATGGTGCTTTCGCTCTCGTACTCGTCGATGCTCTTTTCGTAACGCGATTTCGTATCTTCGGCTTTGATATGTTCTATCTGGGTGATGTAGAGGGAGCGCATCTCATGGAAGGCCTGTTTGAGGAGGTCGATCTCGCCGCGCAGTGTGGTGGACATCTGCTTGTTGCTCTTTTTGAGGTCCTTGACGGTCCCTTTGAGCACGGAGATGGTCTCGTCCTTGGACTTGAGAAGGAGCTTGTAGTCGATCAGCGAGCTGCTCGGGGTATTCTGGGGCTTGTTCTCCCTGGGCAGTTCATTTTTCGGGAGGGGTTTGGCATTTTGCTGGGTTTCGCCTTTGGGCCCCGGGGCAGAGGAGGGTGATGGCTGGGATGACCCGGTCTCATCGTCGTTGACCACGATATAGAGCTTCCCGTCCACGTTCTTGGTACCGAGCATCCCCCGTTTGATCTTGGCATAGACTGCCTGTCTGGAGATATTCTGTGACTGTGCGAACTCCGCAGGTTTGATCAGTTTTTCCATCTTTTATCCTTCCGCTTGCCTCTTGGCAGTTATGATATCACATTGTATGTTAAAGCCTCTGCGCCTATTTGACCGTGCCGTCGAGTACGGGCACGAACCGGCACGGTTCTATCGCTTCGCTGGTGATCCGGCCGTTTCGCTTGTAGAATCTGGTGATGATCTCAAGCGGCCCCTGCTGGACGGGGGCGAGGAGGATGCCCCCCTCGGCGAGCTGTTCGAAGAGTACGGGCGGTATCTCCCTGGCTGTAGCCGAAAAGAGTATCCTTTCGTATGGGGCGTAGTCCTTCCACCCTTTCTGTCCGTCGTCGAAGCGGGTGAAGACATTGCTGATCCCGAGTTCTGTGAATCTCTCCTTCGCCTCTTTGAGGAGGTGGTCGATACGCTCGATGGTGAAGACACGGCGGGTGATCTTGGAGAGGATCGCCGCCTGGTAGCCGCTGCCGCAGCCTATCTCGAGGACGGTATCGACACCTCCGAGTTCGAGGTGCTGCGTCATCTTTGCCACGGTAAGCGGCGAACTGATCCACTGGCTCGATGTCATAGGGAGGGCGTCGAGCTTGTAGGCGAGGTGCTTGAAGCCGCTCGGGACGAAAACCTCCCGGTCGACGGAGAGAAATGCGTTGCGTACATGGGCATCAAGCCTGAAGGTCATGTCGATCTCGTGGACCATATTTTCATGCTTTGATCTGGCAAACATTCCGGTGTTCTCACTTGTTGGTTTAATAGTAAAAAATATTATATCAAAAATCTATTAAGGCTAATAGTGTACAATGGCATAAATAAGGAGATAATTATGAGAATTTCGATAGATAACCCGCAAATCGAGCAGATTATACACAATATTGCCGAAGATTTCAGATTTTCAGGCGAGCACGAGAAGTATGCGCAGCTCTTCTATGCTGCCGATATAGAGAAGACCATGGACAAGAAGATGGTCGACGATATGATAGAGTATGTGGAGGTCTCCCAGAAGGAGCTCAAAAGCGATCTGGCGTGGCAGGAGAACTTCCTCGCCAGCAACCCGGAAGTGGAGCGGGCCAGGATGGTCGAGACGATGAAGACGATCGAGAAGGAGTACGAACTCCTCCTGGCTTACCTGAGAATGCTCAACTTCAATATCTGATCTGCTTTCCCGACATCGGCCCCCTCCGGCAGGAGTGATCCTGCAAGCGGCGGTCGGTATTTCACTGCATCATGGACTTTTCGACTCTGAAGATACTTTTGTCCTTCTCAAGGACGATCACTTTGTCCCCCTCTTTGAACGTATCCTCTTCGCTGTGCGGTTCGACGCGGATATAGTGCATCGACCCGTAGACATCTCTGAGCTTGGCCCTTGCGGGATTGCCCCGTGTAGCGACGGGGTCGAGGATGACGGCTTCCTTGCCGATGAAGCTGTCGCTGGAGACCACTTCGGTCGTCTCCCTGGGGATGACCTTCCCTATCTGGGAGGTCGTATGACGGAGGGCGACGAGGGTGATGGGGAGGACGACGGGTATGGTGACAGAGAGCGGATAGACGCCTATGAGCGTCTGGAGGAGGTTCCCTGTCAGTCCGAAGAGGAAGAAAAAGGAGAGGATCACCATGCTCAGCGGCACCTTGTGAGGGTTGAGATAGCTGAAGAATCCCCCGAGGGTCGTCGTCGCATCGCTCTCCATATCGGCGTGTCCCGCATCGAAAAAGTCGTCCAGGAAATCGAATATCCCCCATCCGAGGAGGAACGAAAGGAGTTCCAGCGACGCGAAGATCATGAAGACCAGGAACGAGACGCTGTAAGGGAGCATCTGCGGCGTGAGGAATGGGAGTTCGCTATGCATCACTCTGCTCTTCGCTCTGTGTCCCGGCTGCCGGAGGGACAGGTTTCGTTTTGGCTGTCTGTGCCAGGTTGTTGGAGCGGAGCAGATCGCGTACCTCGTTGATGCCGACGGTCTCACCCAGCCCCGTCTCTTTGAGCAGGTCGTTGATCATGGTGCTCCCTACGGTGTAGTTCATCATCGCATTGGTGATCTGCTCGGGGAGGGTCTGTCCGGCGGCTTTCTCATCGCCTCCCTGCACGGCGTTGCCGACGAGGTTGCGCCCGGCGCCGCCCATATCGACGATCTTGATGCTGTCGATGTATTCGGCAGGCTTGATCATCTGCTCGATGATCTTGGGCAGCTGTTCGATCATGGCGAGCTGCACCTCTTTGCGTATCTGTTCCTGTGAGAGGGCGTTCATCGCTTCGTTGATACGACGCTTCCCTTCTGCTTCCACTTCGTACTGCTGGCTGAGGGCTTCGGCCTGGATGATGATCGCTTTGGCTTCACCGTCGGCTTCGATCTGTTTGGCGAGAGCCTTGTCCTCGGCTGCCTCTTTCTCGGCTGTTGCGAGGGTCTTCTTCATGACCGCTTCCTGCTCTGCCTCCTGCAATGCCCTGATGAGCGCCAGCTCTTTGTCACGGTTGGCTACTTCGATCTCCTTGGAGGTGATGATCGCCTCTTTGGTCTTGATCTCTTTGGCCTTTTCGATGTTCGCCTGGGCTTCTGCTATGGCGACCTCCCTTGATTTTTCCGAGAGCTTGATGTCTTTGGTCTGTTCTGCGATCCTGAGCGCTTCGTCCTTCTGTATCCTTTCGGTCTCGAGGGCCCTGTGCTTGAGTATCTCCCGCTCTTCTACCTCTTTGTTCTTCTGGATATTGGCGAAATCGACAGCTTTTTCGTTGAGTATCTCCTGCTCCCTCGCCTCCTTGGCCTTCTGGGACTGTTCGATCCTGATGCTCGACTCCTGCGCTGCCTTGGCGAAGGCCTCGTCCTGTCTGATCTCGAGGATCCGCTTCTCTGCTTCGAGCCGCTTGGTTTCGACGAGTACCCTGTTCTCCACTTCGATCTCCACCTTCTCCTTGCGTTTGGCCTCGGTGATCTCGGCGATCTTCCGCAGACCCTGGGCATCGAAAGCGTTGTCTTCGTTGAAGAACTTGATATTGGTCTGGTCGAGCGAGGTGAGGGAGACCGACTCGAGCTCCAGACCGTTGGTGTCGAGGTCTTCGGCTACGGTGTTGGAGACTTTCTGGACGAACTCCTTCCTCTCGACATGGAGCGATTCCATGGTGGTCTGCGAAGCGACCGAGCGGAGGGCGTCGACCAGTTTACCCTCGATGAGGGCTTTGAGGTCTTCGGGGTGGAGGGTCTTCGATCCGAGTGTGGCTGCTGCCCTGGAGATCGAGTCCTCGTCCCTTTTGACCCGGACGAAGAACTCGACGATGATATCGACCTTGAGCTTGTCGGAGGTGATCAGCGCCTGCTCGTCCCGTCTGGTGACCACGAGCTTGAGGGTGTTGAGGTTGATCATGGTGAGCTCATGTACCATCGGCAGCATGATGCTCCCGCCGTCGAGTATCACCTTCGCTCCGCCCAGACCGGTACGGATGAACGCCTCCTCTTTGCTCGTCTTCCTGTATATCTTGACGAAGATCAGCCCCAGTACCAGTATGAAAATGACGATAGCCAACGCATAGACCCAGATACCCATAGTATTGATAATGTTCGATAATTCCATTCTCTCTCCTTATAAAGTTTGTAACAGCAGTTTGCAGAGTTTTTCGCGTTCCATGATATTGACGAGGTTCGCATCGAGCGACAGCCCATAGCCTTCTATCATGTCTCTCTTCTCATCGATCTCCCCGGTGAGATCATCCCGGTCTATCCTTTCTCTCAGTTCATGCAGGACCTGCACTATCTCGTTTATCTCATTTTTGTCCCTTTCGATCTTCTTTCGGATTTGCTGCAGGCGATAGATATCGGTTCCTATCCTGTCCTTCACGAGCGGCAGGTTCGCAGCCGCCCTGCTCATCCCGGACTCATCGAGACCGAGCAGCACAGTGAGCTGCCGCTGCGAACCCGGTTTGGCCCGGCGGATATTCTCCACAACCTTTGACATATCTTCTATGGTGGAGTTGTCAGCTCCGAACAGGTCGGATTCCCTGAGATCGAGGCGTATCCTGCTTACCAGCCGGTCGATCAGCGATTCGAGCTGGTAGCGGAAATAGCCGACCTGGTAGTTCGCCGACTTTGCGACGATCGTCTCGATATCGATAAAGGATGTTCCGGTCTGTTCCATGAGAGACGATAGCATAAAAATATCAAAATTCAAAGAGAATCGTTTTTGTGTTGCTTTTCAGATGATCGAAGGAGGGTAGATGGGTAACTATAGAACCTCCCACCAGTCCATCCTGGCGGGAAGTCCATCGGCAGATCACGGCAGGTCGTTCACTCCGACCGTGATATCGGTAGTGGCGACCGCATACTCGTCGCTGACCGATACGCTCACTTCGTAGATATTGTTGAGATCGCTGTCACCCGGGATATCGTAGTTTGGCGCTGCTTTGAAACTGAGCGCACCAGTAGCTGCATCGACAGAGAAGAGCGCGGCGTCGGCACCGCCGCTGATGGAGTAGGTGAGGGTATGGCCGTCGGCGTCGCTCGCCTGGATGGTCGCCATGGTTGTCTGTCCCTCATCGGCGGTGAACATCGCACTGCGCTGTTCATACCACACCGTCGCGTCCATGAGCCCTGCTGTGACCACATCCATATCGCCGTCACCATCGATATCTCCCGTGTCGATCCACCATCCATGGCTTGCGTTCGAGGAGATATTGTGTTCGGCAAAGTGCTGCATGCCGTCATTGCGATACCAGAGGAGAAGGTTGTCGCTTGTGGCAGAGACTATGAGATCGCTGTGACCATCGCCGTCGATATCCGATGCTATGGATGAGGTGAGAGTATGCACCCCTTTGGTCACGATATGTTCGGTGAAGTGGCTCGCCCCGTCGTTCTCATACCATGCGACCTTCTTGTCGTCACTTGAGGCCGAAAGGGCGTCATTGTCGCCGTCCCCGTCGATATCGGCGCCGAAGACCGATACCGGCATGATAGTGGCGGCACTGATGGTGTGCTCTGTGAAGTGTGCCGATGCGTCGTTGTCGTACCAGCTGACGGTATTGTCGAGCGCCCTCGCTGCGAGGATATCGCTGTCGCCGTCGCTGTCGAGGTCGATGGGGTAGAGCCCGAAGACATACAATGCGTTGGCGGTGATGGAGTGAACTGTGAAGCTCTGCGATCCGTCGTTTTCGAACCATGCTATCGTATTGATCGCGGGCAGCGAGATGGTGACATCGAGGTCGTTGTCCCCGTCGAGATCGACAGCATAGAGCGAGATAGCCCCCTCCACATTGACCGCGAGGTCATGGGCTGTGAAGTGCTGTGTCCCGTCGTTCTCGTACCATACGATCTTTTTGGCGCTGCTGAGGGTCACGACGATATCCATATCCCCGTCGCCGTCGAGGTCGACACCGCTGTTGAGCGGCGCGTAGTCCGCCCCTATATTGGCGACGGTTCTCTTGGTAAAGTGCCCGAGACCGTCATTTTCGAACCATGCCACTTCGCTCCCTGCCTGGGTGGTAGAGGAGACGACGATATCCTTGTCACCGTCATGATCCATATCGACAGCTTCCGCTTTGTAGACGAACGAATAGGCAGTCACGATATGCTTTTGGAAATAGGGCTGCGCTTCGTACGGAGTGATGACCGGGGCAGTATTGACCACATTGACCGTCCTGTTGGCCTCGGCGTGGTTGCCTGCCGTGTCGCTGACACTGTACGAGAGGGTATAGGTGCCGACCTTCGAAGTGTTGACCTCACCGCTTGTCGTGATAGCTGCGGTGAGGTTGCCGTCGACATCGTCGAGAGCGGTCGCCCCCGCATCGGTATATGTATCCCCCGCCGTGACGGCAGCAGGGTTGGAGCCGAGGATCGTGATGACCGGAGGTACCGTATCGTTCGTGTCCGATGTTGTGTTCGTATCGGTAGCTGTGCCGCCATTGCCGCCACCGCAGCCGACGATCAATACGAGTGCCGACAGGCAGATCGCTAACAAGTTTGTATGTATCTGTTTCATCTTTTTCCCCTTTATTATACAGCTATTATGATTTTCAATTCAAAGGGCTCACGGGATATCCCGTATACCCACGGTAATATTTGCCGAGACACTTTCATACCCGTCGTTGACTGTTACGATCACCTCGTAGACATTGTTGCCGTCGCTGTCCGCCGGTGCACCGAAGTCCGGTGCAGCGATGAAGCTGAGGGCCCCCGTGGTACTGTTGATGGCGAACAGCGAGGCATCGGCGCCGCCGCCGATGGCGTAGGCAAGCGGATGGCCGTCGGCATCGCTTGCGCCGATCGAAGCTATCGAGGTCTGCCCCTCGTCGATAGCGTAGAGGGTATCGATATGCTCATACCAGGCGATCTTGTTGTCGCCGACGGACGAGGAGAGGACATCGTTGTCCCCGTCGCCGTCGAGGTCGGTCGCAAAGACCGATGTCTCACCCACTGTCCCCAGAGAGACGGTATGCGTGCTGAATCCAGTCCCTACGTTCTCATGCCATGCTATCCGGTGGTCGTTGGTAGAGGCGGAGAGGACATCGTTGTCCCCGTCCCCGTCCATATCGATGGCATAGACGGACCATGCGCCGTCGGCGGCGAGGGAGACGGCATGGGGTTCGAAACTCCCGGAACCATCGTTCTCATACCATGCGATCTTGTCATCGAGAACCGAAGCGGAGAGGGGATCGCTGTCCCCGTCGCCGTCTATGTCGATGGAGAAGACGGAAGCTGCGCCGATAGCGGAGGTAGAGATGATATGTGTGGTGAATACCCCTGCGCCATCGTTCTCGTACCACGCTACCTTGTAGTCGGAGATGGAGGCGGAGAGGACGTCGCTGTCCCCGTCGTTGTCCAGATCGGCAGCATAGACAGACCATGCGCGGTCTGCGGTCGTCGTGATGACATGTTCGGTGAAGTTCTGCGAGCCGTCGTTCTCATACCACGCTACCTTGTCGTCCCCGGCCGAGGCGGAGAGGATATCGATATCGCCGTCCCCGTCGATATCCACCGCATAGACATCAAGCGCACCCGCCGTATTGAGCGTGACGGTATGGGCAGTGAAGGAACCTGCACCGTCGTTCTCGTACCATGCGATCTTGTTGTCGTTGGCTGATGCGGAGAGGACATCGTTGTCGCCGTCCTTGTCGAGATCGATCGAAAAGACGCTGATCGCACCGTCCGCCACGGTGGAGATGGCGTGGGCGGTGAAGTTCTGCGAGCCATCATTTTCGTACCACGCTATCGTATCATCGTTGGCCGAAGCAGAGAGGATATCGACGTCCCCGTCGCCATCCATATCGGCGGCATAGACCGAGGAGGCTCCGATGGCGGCGGTAGTGACGCTATGGGGGAGGAAGTAGGGTTTGGGGGTTACCGCTTCGAGTTGCGGCGGGGTATTGACCACGTTGACCGTCCTGTTGGCCTCGGCATGGTTGCCCGCCGCATCGCTGACGCTGTAGGTGAGGGTATAGGTGCCTGGCTGCGAGGTGTTGACATCGCCGCTGGTTGCGATATTTGCCGTGAGATTGCCGTCGACATCGTCGAGGGCGGTAGCCCCCTCGTCGGTATACGTGCTGCCGGCAGTGACCGTGGCGGGATCGGAGCCCAGTACCGTGATGACAGGGGCGGTGGTATCGGCAGCTGTTCCGCCTCCACCCCCTCCGCCGCCGCATCCGCCAAGTGAGAGTGCCATGGCGGAAAGAGCGAGAATCGATCTGTTTTGCAGTTGTTTCATAACTATGCTCCTCCATCTTTCGTATGATCAAAGATTTCTCTTCAGATAAGCATTCGAGACCAAACCTGATCAGATAGTGTAGCATAAACAGACAGATAATGGTAGAGTTTCGGGAAGAGATATAAGGAGTGGGAAGTTTTTCCGGAAGGATCACTCCGGGCTATGTCGGATCGATACAGTGTGCCGAGAGACTCGCGGCGTCAGATATACGCGCGGCTCTATGGTCACACCGTAAATCTTTATACGGGTGAGGGCGATGCCTCAGGCACATACTCTTGTGAGGTTGATATACCAATCCTCCTTGAGCTCGTACTCTTCGATATCGGTGAGGATCACTTCGAGACGGGCATCTCCTATCATATCGGTGCCATATATCTTTTCATCGGGGATATCGAGGGTCTGGATGCAGTACTCCTCCTGTGCATAGATATCCTGTGCCAAGGCCCTGATGTCGAAGCCACTTTCAAACTTGTTGATCACAAAAATACGCTCCATCGATTACCCCTTTTTTGCAGGAGATCATAATCAAAAGAAATAACAGAGCAATTACATTTTTATTACGGAAGTGTTACTGTTTGGCACGTGTCAATGGGCTGATCCTACCAGCTGCTCCATGACAAGAAAGAGGATGATCGTCGTCAGGGGCGAGAAAATAGCCCAGAGGTAGAGCCTGTCACGGAGGATATAGTACAGCAGTGCTCCCCAGGCGAAGAGGATGAGAACGATATGGATCAGAAATAGCGGCATGATCGCTCTGACGATATTGCCGGCAAATCCCAGGGAGATCACGACAGCGAATAGTCCAAGGGTGACCAGGAGCTTTTTGAGCTCTTTGGTACGGCGGTAGCGAAGGACGGCGGCGGCGAGCGTCGCTATGACAAGGATGACGACGAGCGCTTTCATCTGCTTCTCCTAGATACGGTTGACAACCTCGATACCGAGGATATCAAGCCCCTGTCTGATCACCCTGGATGTCAGCAGGGCCAGGCTCAGACGCGAATGTCTCGTCTCATGCGGCACATCGTCGCGCAGGATCGGGCTCGATTCGTAGAATCTCATGAACAGAGTTACGAGCTCGTAGAGGTAGCCTGTGACAGTATGTGGCGTAGAATCGGTGAACGCCTTGTGAAGGACATCGTCGAATTTCAGGAGGGCGGTCAGGAGCTTTGCTTCCGTATCGCTCTGTGCCGATATCTTCATCTCTATCTCACCCTCATGTTTGTCCAGGATGCTCATGATACGCGCATAGCCGTACTGCATATAGAGAGAGGTGTTCCCGTCAAGCGAGAGCATCTTGTCCCAGTCGAAGATATAGTTCGATTCGCGGTTGATGGAGAGGTCTGAGTACTTGACCGCCCCGATACCGATGATCCGTGCAAGCTCTTCGATCGTTTCAGGGCTCTTGTTCTCATGTTCTTTGATCGACGTCTTTGCACGGCTGACAGCCTCATCGAGAAGCTCGATGAGCTTGACCGTACCGCCGTCGCGCGTCTTGAACGGTTTGCCGCTCTTGTCCATCATTGTGCCGAAAGCGATGTGTTCGAGCTTGATATCCTCTTTGACCAGGCCACTGCTCCTGGCGATGGAAAATACCTGCTTGAAGTGGTCACCCTGTCGGGCATCGACGACATAGAGGATACGGTCGGCACGGAGCTCGCCCGAGCGGTACCAGAGGGCAGCGAGGTCGGTCGTGGCGTAGAGGTAGCCGCCGTCTCCCTTCTGGATGATGAGGGGTATCTCGGAGCCGTCCACGAAGACGCATTTGGCACCCTGGCTCACCTCGAGTACCCCGCTGTTGTCGAGCTGTTCGATCACTTTTGGGAGCATATCGTTGTAGAAGCTCTCGGCCTTGACATCGTTCTTGGTGAGTGTGACACTGAGCTTGTCGTAGACCTCTTCGCAGTGTCCGAGGGAGATATCGATGAACTTCTGCCACAGCCCAAGGCAGTGTGTATCGCCGCTCTGGATCTTGACGACATACTCCCTGGCTTTGTCGGCGAAGATTTCGCTCTCATCGAAGCGTTTCTTGGCATCCTTGTAGAACTGCTCGAGGTTCCTCAGGTCGACGCCCGAAGAGATATCCTGCTCTTCGAGGTAGGCGATCAGCATACCAAACTGCGTACCCCAGTCGCCGATATGGTTCTGTCGGATCACTTCGTGTCCGAGGAATTCGGCAAGTCTGGCCAGCGTATCGCCGATGATGGTGGAGCGGAGGTGTCCTACATGCATCTCCTTGGCCATATTGGGACCCGAGTAGTCGACGATGATCCTGCAAGGTTTTTCGCCCGGTTCGATGCCGAGCCTGTCACTGTGCAGCATATCCTCGGCCATCTTCGCGCACGCTTCCCGGCGCAGGTGGATATTGATGAACCCGGGACCTGCTATCTCGACCTTCTCTATCAGCGTCGTGCAGTCTATATGCCCGGCAACTTCGGCAGCGATCTCCCTGGGGTTCCTTCCCAGCGGCTTCGCCAGGGGCATGATCCCGTTGAACTGGTAGTCTCCGAATTCCGGTTTGGTCGATTCGCTTACGCTCTGGGGTGTCGTATCGATGGAAGCTTTTGCAAGAGCCTGGGCAATGAGGATATTGAGTTGTTCTTTCAGTTTCATAAATGTCTATCCGTTGGTGTACTTAGAGTGGCGTGCGTCTGCACTTGAAAGGGTCTGACTGCACACGGCAGTCAAAGAGTTATGCGTTTTCGCTTTTTGTTGTCGTGTTAGCGGTCGTATTGGTATTGTTTTGAGCGATTTGTGTATTGTCTTTGTTCTCGATCTCTTTTTTGTCGCCTGACTCTTCATCATCTTTCATAGCGCCTTTGAAATCTTTGATCCCTTTGCCGATCCCTTTTGCAAGCTCAGGTATCTTTTTTGCACCGAAAAGCAATACGACGATCGCTAAAATTACCAGTAGTTCCGGCATACTTGGCATACCCATATCAATCCTTTTTTACCGCAATCGCGGCGATCTGTAAATTTTGTAAATTATACTTTAAATTTTTTAAGCCAAGCTAGTGTGCTATGACTTTGCCAGCCAATTTCGGACAAATGTCTCCTCATCCTCCCGGCTGTGTTTCAATCTTGCCGCCTTTGCGATGATGGTGAACTCCTTCGAAGCCTGTTCGACATCATCATTGATGATGGTGAAGTCGTATTCGCCCACTGCCATGATCTCCTCTTTGGCATTGCGGAGCCTTTTTTCGATCACGGTGAGGTCATCGCTGCATCTGCTTTTGAGCCTTTTTTCAAGTTCGAAGAGGGTCGGCGGCGTGATGAATGCGGAGGTCGTGATATCGTTCAGTTTGGCACGGATGAGTCTGTGCCCCTGCACATCGATATCGAAGATCACCAGGAGCCCCCGCTCAAGTGCTTCGCGTACAGGTTTCATCGAGGTGCCGTAGTAGTTGTCGTGTACCCTCGCGTACTCGAGGAAATCCCCCGCCTTGATCCCCTCTTCGAACTCCTCGACCGAGACGAAATTGTAATCGACCCCGTTGAGCTCGCCCGATCTCGGTTTGCGTGTTGTGGTGGAGATGGAGAAGTAGTACTCGCCTATTTCGGGTGCTGCCGCCTGGATGATCGTGCTCTTGCCTGCACCGCTTGGGCCCGAGAGGACCAGTATCGCACCGCTCATTGCTCGTCTCCTTTGGGGAATTTGATCTTGATGGTGATCTTTGCGCCTTTGAGCAGCTGTCGCAGCTTCTTGGGCTTCATCTGCAGGATGGCTTCGACGAGAGGGTTGTCATGGGCTATGTTCATATCCTCTTCGACCTTCTCGGACATCTTCGTGCTTTCCCATGCCTCCTGTTCTTCTGCCTGGGTCGTTTCTCTGCGGTTCTCCTCGTCGATCAGTCTGCCTATAGCCTCGGGGAAGTTCCCCTCGGGGCTGAGTGCTTTTGCGTCTTCGATAAGGAGCCTCCTGATCTCGGAGATATCGTTCGGATCGAGGATCGATGGGGTGATGGTATCTTCACGCTGATGCCCGCGCTCTTCGACGAATTCTCTGATCACCTTCGTGATCGAGGAGGGGAGGAAAGGTTTTTCGATCAGACCGTCGATCCCTTCGGTCTCTCTCGAACTGTCTGATGTAAAAAGTATCTTGCTGTGCGCGGCGATATTGCGGACCATCTGCCCAAACTCGCCGCTTTCCGGGAGCTCCTGGCATGCTTTGTCATCGACGAACGCTATGTCGTAGTGCCCTTCGGGAAACTTCTGGCAGTTCTTGTGCCAGGCGATCTCCCTCTCCACCCCCTCTGTGCCGATCTCGATGAGCCGGTAGATCACAGAGCTCGGGCTAAGCAGCAGTATCTTCACGCATCAGCCTCTCTTGGTTTCGCCGCGATAGCTGATGATACCGTATTTGAGGTTGCAGACATGTTTGAAACCGAGCGATTTCATAGCGTGTTGTACCTGGAAGCTTCTGCTGCCGGTGTGGCAGTATACGATGATCGGATCGTTCTTTTTGCTGCCGAGCTCTTCGATCTTCGCATAGAACTGTGATGTCGGTACGAGTGAGTCGGTTCCGACGATGTGACCCATCTGGAACTCCATGTACTCCCTTACGTCGACGAGGTCGAACTTGATCATGCCGAGGTCTCTTGCCTCAAGAAGCGCTTCGAGTTCATCACCGTCAAGCTGCTCGTTGCGCAGGAGCACCTCTGCCTGCTCGTGGGTAAGACCTTTGGAGTGCTGGTGTACCTGCTCCTCGATCTCGTCTTTGCTCTTCTGTGACTCGGCATATGCAGGGGTACAGAAGATACCGCAGTGGCACAGACCATCGGTTGGGATCTCTACTTCGAGCGCAGGTTTGCATGGACAGATCCTGTTGTCGGCTGCTTTTCTCTCTTCGGGAGTTTCCCCGATGACCATGAAGCACGGGCAGTATCTCTTGCCGTAGATCATTTTGTTGCGCGCAAGCCCCATCAAAACACCTTCGTTGACCTCTTCGTTAGGGTTTTGTACGAATCCGAACTGCTTGTTGACCTTCTGGACGAACTCCGCCGTCTTTTCCATTTCCGCGATAAACTCCGGAGAGTTCATATCTATTTTTTGCATTATTACCCCTTTTAGTTTGTTGTATTGATTTCTTTGATGAAATTATCCACCCTTGCACCCAGATCGTCGAAGAAAGTTTTTGTCTTGTTCAGATCGATGCTCAGGGATGTACCGTTGTGTTCTATTCCGATCGATTTTGTGATCGTCAGGTTGTTCTCTTTGATCTCTTTTTTGATATCGCCGGCAACCTCCTTGAGATCATCGGAGAGTTTGACGAAGAACTCTTTTGTTTTGTGGGTGTCGATCACGAGCTTCCCTTCCCCGCTCTCTATCCCCATCTGCGAGAGAATGCTCCGGTTCTCCTCTTTGATCTCTTTTTTGGGTTCCATGAGGGTGATCTCGGTTTTCTCTTCTTTCTGCGGTGCCGGTTTTTCCTGCTCTTTGGCGCTTTGCAGGGAGCGAACCTGCTCATCCTTGAATGCTATCGCCTCTTTCGCTTTCTCACGCTCCTCTTTGCTCTCGCACCCGGCCAGCAATGAAAGAGCTGCAACAAGAAGCAGCTTGTACGCAGTATCCTTTTTCATTCACCTCTCCTTCTTCATGTTCTGGTATGGTAGTAAAATCTCGATAATAAGAGAAAAAGTTTTTACGATTAGTTGCGCTATGCAAGCTATTTATAGAGTTCTCTCTTTCTTTTTTCCCTGACTATATAGAATATACTGATAAAGACCACCCCGGTAAGGGCGATGATCGTTGCGGTGCTCAGGTATTTGCTCACCATCTCTTCGTTCGATCCCAGGAAATATCCGAGCAGCACCAGCACCACGACCCATATCCCGGCACCGAGAGCGGTGTACAGGGAGAACTTGGCGACATTCATCCTCGAAAGCCCGGCAGGGAGCGAGATGTACTGTCTGATACCCGGGAGCAGCCTGCCGTTGAAGGTCGATACTTCCCCGTGTTTGGCAAAGAAGGTTTCGAGTTTGTTCAGGCTCTCCTCTTTGAGGAATATATATTTGCCGTAGCGTATCAGGAACTTTCTCCCCACGCTGAGGGCAAGGTAGTAGTTGAAAAGGGCGCCAGCCAGCGATCCGCCGATACCGGCAAGTACGGCGAGATAGAGGTTCATCTCACCTTTGAAGGCCAGATACCCGGCGGGGATCATGACCACTTCACTCGGGAACGGGAAGAAACTGCTCTCGAGGAACATCAGGGCAAAGATGCCGAAGTATCCGATCTCTCCGATACTCTGTACTATCTGGTTGGCTATTTCATGGATCATTGGTAATGTCTCTGGCGGTGAATTATGGGGAGCCTGCGAATCTATTCGCTGAAGGCCCCTACGGATGTAAGTTTCTGGTACCTTTTCTCAAGAAGCTCGTCGACAGAGAGGGCTTTCAGCTCTGCCAGGGACTCGAGGTAGTAGCGCTTGAGCACTTCTGCCGCTTCTTTTTTGTTGCGGTGGGCACCGATAAGCGGCTCATCGATGATCGCATCGATAAGCTTGTGCTCAAGGAGGTCCTGCGGCGTGATCTTGAGTGCTTTGGTAGCTGTCTCTACTTTCTCCGGGTCGTTCCAGAGGATCGCGGAGCATCCTTCAGGAGAGATGACCGAGAAAACCGAGTAGCGCATCATCGCAAGCCTGTCAGCTACGCCGATGGCGAGTGCACCGCCGCTTCCCCCTTCACCGATGACGATGGAGATCATCGGTATCCTGGTGCTTGCGAATTCGAAGAGGTTTCTGGCGATCGCTTCGCTCTGGCCTCTCTCCTCTGCACCGAGACCGGGGTATGCGCCCGGGGTGTCCACGAGCATAAGTACCGGTATCTCGAACTTCTCGGCAAGCCTGACGGCTCTGAGAGCTTTTCTGTACCCTTCAGGGTTTGGCATACCGAAGTTTCTTTTGATCTTGTTCTTGGTGCCGCGTCCTTTCTGTTCGCCGATCACCATCGTCTTGACACCATCGATCCAGCCGATGTAGCAGACGATCGCCTGGTCGTCACGGAATGCTCTGTCGCCGTGTATCTCGTAGGCTCCATCAAGCATGTAACGGATATAGTCTAGCGCATAGGGGCGGTCAGGGTGGCGGGCAAGTCTCAGCTTCTGGTAGTCGTTGAGCGAGCCGAACGTCTTCTGAACCTCTTTATCAAGATCGCTTGCGAAGCTCTCTACAGCATATTCATCGCCGCGTGCCTTGGCTGACTCCAAATCTTGCTGGATAGATTCGATCTTACTCTCAAAATCAAGATATGTTGCCATCAGGACTCCTTATAGTTTCTTGAATACGACTGCACCGTTGGTCCCGCCAAAACCGAACGAGTTGCTCATGGCAATACTGATCTCGACATTTCTCGACTCGTTCGGAATGTAGTCGAGATCGCAGTTCTCATCCGGTGTAGTGTAGTTGATCGTCGGTGGGAGGATACTGTCTCTCATGGACATGAGCGTGACGACCGCTTCGATAGCGCCTGCAGCTCCGAGGCAGTGTCCGATCTGTCCTTTGATAGAACTTACCGGAGGACAGTTCTCTTTTTCGCCGAAGATCATCTTGATGGCGGCAGTTTCGTTCTTGTCGTTGGCCGGTGTGCTTGTGCCGTGGGCATTGATATAGTCGACCTTCGGGTTGCCTGCCATATTCATAGCGGCTCTCATGGCTCTGTACGGTCCGTCGACGACCGGTGAAGTGATGTGGTTGGCATCGCCGCTCTCACCGAATCCGATCACCTCGGCATAGATTCTCGCACCTCTTGCAACTGCGCTCTCGTACTCTTCGAGGACCAGCGCACCCGCACCTTCTCCCATGACGAAGCCGCTTCTGTCGGCATCGAAAGGTCTTGAGGCTTTTGTCGGGTTCTCGTTGTCCGTGCAGAGCGCTTTCATCGCTGCAAAGCCGCCGATACCGGCACCGCAGATCGCTGATTCGGCACCTACGACGAGCATCTGATCGGCACCGCCGATCATGATGGTCTTGCATGCTTCACCGATAGCGTGTGTACCTGCTGCACAGGCAGTCACGCTTGAAAGGTTTGGTCCTTTGATCCCGTGCTCGATAGAGATGAAGCCTCCGAGCATATTGACCAGTGATGAGGGGATGAAGAAAGGAGAGATTCTTTTGGGTCCTCTGTTCTCACAGATGACGGAGTTCTTTTCGATGTTCGGGAGCCCGCCGATACCCGAGGCGGAGGAGACACCGAATCTCTCTTTGTCGATCGATTCGGGAAGATTCGCATCTTCGATAGCCTCTTTGGCAGCTTTGAGTCCCAGCTGGATGAATCTGTCGGCCTTTTTGACCTCTTTGGGGTCCATTACCGTGTTTGGATCAAAGTCGCTTATTTCACCGGCGATCTGGGCAGAAAACTCTGTCGGGTCAAAAAGGGTGATCCTTTTGATACCGCACTGACCCTCTACGATCGCTTTAAATGAACTCTCTTTGTCCAAACCAAGGCTGTTGATCATGCCTATACCTGTAACTACAACTCTTTTCACTTCTGCTCCTAATCACTGTTTTTTGGGAAATCTGTCAAAATGCCTGCCGGATACGGTCCGGTATGAATGTAGTATTTTGAGAGATTACCCGATCTTATGGGGACAACCCTTCATCGACTGAAGGGTTATGGCCTGCTTACTTGTTCTCTTCGATAAACTTGATCGCGTCTGCAACCGTGAGAATGCTCTCAGCTTTATCATCAGGAATCTCGATATCGAACTTCTCTTCGAGCGCCATTACAAGCTCCACTACATCAAGGCTGTCTGCGCCGAGATCTTCGATGAACTTTGACTCCTCTTTTACCTCGTCAGGGCTTACATTGAGTTGCTCAACTACGACCTCTTTAACATCATCAAACAATGCCATAAATTTCTCCTTCAGTATAGTTAAAAATTACGCCTAAGTATAGCTAAAAAATGATAAAAGAGACTAGTTGCCACCCGCTTCGAGGAGGGACTTTTTGATAAATGGATCGTGAAGGTGGCGTCCCTGTAACATAAGTTCGCTCATCCGCTCATAATCGAGGAGCTCGTCCGAGCGGTTTTCATAGGCGCCGAAGCCGTAGCCCATCGGTGTCTGGTCGATCCGGCTGTACCATGCGTGTTCGGCCTTGATCCATCTGCCGGTATCCTTCGTTCTGGTCATGACGAAATAGTTGTCTGTCGGGTGGACTTTGAGCCACAATACGACACACCCGATGTCATCGAAGAAATAGGTGATCCCCTCTTTTGTCACGATCTGCGCTGCATAGTGCATATCTTCGATATCCATGTCGCATTCGGAACACTTGTATTCGAAAGGCTTCAGGGAGATCGGCTTATGCTCCGTGTTCCCCTTCGCAACATATTTCGGCCCGTCCTCCCCGGACTGGGAGAGGAAAAGTAACACGATAGCTGCTGCCCCGATGAGGACGGAGAGGAGGGTGACAAAGAATTTTTTCATAAAAAGGCTCCGGTTTTAATGTAGTATAATAATATATATAAGCTGTTGAGTGTGACAAAAAAGATGAGCAGCCAGAGGGAGAGTCGTTTGAGCCTGGGAAGATGTTCTGAAAAGAAAAGTTTCATGATCACATAGTCAAGCGCGCTCCACACGCTCAAAAAGAGCAGCCCCCAGAGCAGGTAGCCGACGTAATGGTACTCCTTCTGGAGCATACAGAAAGGGCACTTGTGGGTAGGGAGCTCATAGACATAAGTGCCGAAAAGATACACGACGCCGTAATAGGCAACGGGCAAAAACGCGATATTGGCCAGCAGCAGCCCGATATCGTTCTCGCCTATGTGCATCAGGACGATAAAGAGGAAGAGGAGGTAAAATAGTCCGGCAAGCCGGATCGTATCAAGTCCGAAGGGGAGCATATTGGCCCCGTCGAGCTGGCCGAATATCACGGAACAGCAAGTGACCGGTTTAACCGTCGAGATATGGGTGAAGTAGAGCAGGTCGAGGAGGTACTCGGCTGCAAAGAGGAGGAACATCCCGGCAAAGAGCCACGATTTGATCCTGTGCCAGGGGTACTCTCTGGCGCTGAGGTCAAGTCTGTTGATCGATATCCAGAAGAGGCTCAGGAAGAGGAGGACGATCTTGAGGGCAAGAAGGACGTTGCCGTAACCGTTAGCCTTGATCACACCGGCCGCGCACATGGCCCCCGGGATGATGAGCGCAAGGCGGTCGAGGGTGTAGGCGAAGTAGACGAGCAGCAGTGATTTGAGTATCAGGACGAAATAGATGATGCTCATCACGAGATAGGAGCGCTTCTCCAGACGGAGCTGCCCCTCGTCGAACGAGCTGTAGTCCCATTTGGCTATCAGCGCAGGGAGGGCGATGGCAGCAAGGGTGAGGAGCGCGAAGAGGATCGTTTCAGAGACAAGATAGATGATCACTTCGTTGCTGAGCAGTACCTCATTCATGGGCAGGTACCATCAGAGGATAGGCTTTCTGTTGACGGTCAGAGCGTTCCTGTCATAATCGAATTCGAAGAACTTGCCGTCGTCCTTCTCTACCGGTTCGAGGGTCAGCCAAACAAGGGTCAGCTGCGGCAGGTCGAGGAGATAGCTGTAGAGTCCTTTGGAGAGGAGGATATCGAGATGGATCGTGGTATAGGGGAGGGCGGTGAGCGGCTGGGCGAGGGCAAGGGTCCAGTTGATATCCTCGGTGATATTGAGCGTGCCCTGGGACTCAAGCCCGTCAAGCGCCTTTGTACCCCGGTCGGTATAGAGCCTGGAGAGTTTCAGCTCTTTGAGCTGCAGCTGCGTTTTGGGTGTAACGAGGGTGGCGAGGAGTTTGTCAGTGGCGACCAGTTCCCCCTCCTGCATCTCGTCGAGCACTTTTGTCGAGATGTCTGAGAGTATGATATCGGCGGAGAGGCCGTCGAACATCCATACTGTATGATCGTCCCTGAGCCTGATCTTCGTAGCATCGGCGATCACCCCCAGGTCGAGGCGATGATCGGCATCCTTACCGTCAGTGCTCTTGCCGTGTGTAGTGATATTGATATCGACGGCTTCGATACCGTTGCCGTCGTCCAGCATCGCGGCAAGTTTGTGCGCGCGGTAGGTAGCGTTGAAATCATAGAGTGTATCGGGTACTTTCCTGAAAGAGCTTTCGGCCTTCTCCAGCAGGATCGTAAAGTCATGCTCTTTTTTGAGCGTTATTTTCCCGATGTTCAGATAGGAGCCGAGGAGCGCCGAATCGTTGTATTCGCCGCCGAACTTCGCATCTTTGAGGAGCAGTGTGAGGCTCTCGTCCCCTTCAAAGACGGTATCGATATCCCCGAGGTTCCCGCTGTACTCGTTCTGCCACTGATCTATATCGATATGGGCCCGGAAAAGTTTTTCACTGATCAGTTTTTCATAGAGTTTATGCTGGAAGGGGGTCGCGTTCTCTTTGAGCTCTTTGGGGAGATCGAGCAGGTAGAGGTCGGCAGAGAGGGCATGGAAGAACCCTTTGAGATAGCTGATCTCGAGTCCGACCCGAAGCCCTTTCATGATCGCTGCATCATCGTCACTGATATCGATATCGTAGTGTTCGAGGTAGGCATTGATACGCTGGGTATCGTTGCATGTGATGAGATAGCGGTCCTTGCTCTCCAGCCGTTCGTCGAGTTTGACATCGAAGCCGTTGAGCTCGAGCTCTTCGAGATACCACGAGACGATGGCCCGGAGCTCAGCGGTGAGCTGCTTGGCCCCGAAGGTGTAGTAGTACCCCAGTGCGCTGACGATGATGGCAGCGAAGAGGGTGACGATGCGTTTCATTCATATCAGCTTTGGGGATAGAGGGCTTTGAGGTGATCCATCTTCCTGCCCATATTGAGCAGTACCATATCGGCGAGGACTAGCGCCATCATCGACTCGCAGACAATGCTGCCGCGTATCGCGACGCAGGGGTCGTGCCGCCCCTTGAGGAAGTAGGTCTGATCGTTGTTGTGGACATCGACCGTCTTCTGCTCGATGAAGATCGACGGAGTAGGCTTGAAATAGACTTTGGTGATGATATCGTCGCCGTTGCTGATCCCGCCGAGTATCCCCCCGGCGTGGTTGCTCTCGAACCCTTTCGAGGTGATCTGGTCATTGTTACGGCTCCCTTTGCTGCGGCTGGCAGCCACACCGTCGCCAATCTCGACAGCTTTGACCGCGTTGAGCCCCATCATCGCATCGGCTATGGCACCGTCGAGCTTGCGGTACATCGGCTCTCCCAGTCCTGCGGGTGCTCCCGTGACCCTGATATAGGCTGCACCGCCGACCGAATCGTGGGCATTGAGCGCCTGTTCCACGGCTTCTTTCTGCGCCTCCTCCACCGATGGATCGAGGGCGAATATCTGGCTCTGCTTCGCATGTTCGAAGTCGAGGTTCTCACCGGCATGGATACCGTCTATCTCGACGATGCCGCTCATCACCCCTATCCCCAGCTCTCTGAGCATCAGTTTGGCGATCGCTCCCGCCGCTACCCTCGCTGCCGTTTCGCGCGCCGAGCTCCTGCCGCCGCCGCGGTAGTCCCTGATCCCGTACTTGTGGAAGTAGGTGTAGTCGGCATGGCCCGGGCGGAAGAGGTCCTTGACATTGGAGTAGTCCTTGCTCTTCTGGTTCTCGTTGTAGATCACCATCGCTATTGGAGTCCCGGTGGTTTTCCCCTCGAAGACCCCCGAGAGGATCTCGACGGTGTCGCTCTCCTTGCGCTGTGTTTCGAACTTGCTCTTGCCAGGTTTGCGGCGGTCAAGCTCGCTCTGGATGAAGGCTTCGTCGATCTCCAGTCCTGCCGGGACGCCGTCTACGACACACCCGAGCGCTTTGCCGTGGGACTCTCCGAATGTCGTGAATGCAAATCTCTCTCCGAACCTGTTCATAGTTCCTCCTCACCTTTGAGCTTCTCGAGCGCTACCTTGGCCGCTTTCTGCTGGGCATCCTTCTTGCTCTTCCCCTGGCCTGCGGCGATCGTCTCGCCGTTCAGCGTGATGGCTACTTCGAACTCTTTCTGGTGGTCGGGGCCGAACGAGCGGATCAGCTCGTAGGTGGGGGTGACACCGTGGGTAGCCTGGGTAAGCTCCTGGAGAGCTGTCTTGAAGTCCCTTGAGAGGGACTGGAGGTCGATCTTCTTGTGGGTTTCGTTGAGGAGGCCGATCACGATCTTTTTGACCGTCTCGAGTCCCCCTTCGAGGTAGATGGCTCCCATGACCGCTTCGAATGCATTGGAGAGGAGGGAGGATTTGTTGCGGCCGTTGTTGTTCTCTTCGGCCGGGGAGAGGTAGATATACTGTCCCAGACCGATCCGCTTGGCTATCATGGTGAAACCGTTCTCGTTGACCAGTGAGGCGCGGGTCTTGGAGAGGACCCCTTCGTTGGACTCGGGGAACTTCTCGAAGAGATACTCCCCTACGATGAGATCGAGCACAGCGTCGCCGAGGAACTCTAGGCGCTCGTTGTTGTAGGGTTTTTTGTAGCTCTTGTGGGTGAGAGCCTCAATGATGAGCTCTTTGTTCCTGAAACTGTAACCGAGTCTCTTTTCAAGTTCATGAAAGTCGTTCATTGGTCTTTTCCTTAGAGTTTTTCTTTGATCTTAGCCGCTTCTTCACGGGCGAGGCGGTCGCATATCTCGTTCTCTTCGTGTCCGTTGTGTCCCCTGACCCACTCGGCGCTGACACGGTGGGGTGCGGATACTTGGAGGTACTCCTGCCAGAGATCGACGTTCTTGACCTTGGCGAAGTGTTTGCGTACCCATCCCTCCAGCCATTCGTTGATCGCTTTGACGACATAGGAGCTGTCGGAGACGATATGGACGGCGCAGGGCTCTTTGAGCATCTTCATCCCCTCGATGACGGCGCGGAGCTCCATGCGGTTGTTGGTGGTGTGGTCCTCGCCGCCGCTGAACTCCTTGCGGTTCCCTTTGTACTCGAGTATTCCGCCGTAGCCGCCTGGACCTGGATTGCCGAGACTCGAGCCGTCACAATAGAGAGTAATCTGTTTGAGCGCTCTGTTTGACAATCTCTTCCTCCACTTCTATACGGTTTATCGCCAGACAATGAGGGCAGCGTACGAACGATATGGGGAAGTTCTGTTTGCATTTCTTGCACAGGTAACCAAATGACAGGTCCCCCTCCTCATATCCGCTCATCCTGCTTGAAAGCAGCATATCCACGGCAAAAATACCGCACGGCTGCGGCGCTCTTTGGCGTAGATATCCCCTGGCATAGTAGACTGCCTGAAGCTGTTCATTGTTCGATATTATATCCAAATCGAGTTGTGCATAAGGCAAGTACCACAAAATATCGAGTATCTCGCGCAGTCTTTGGGTGTCGACCAGCTCCCATGCCTTGCGGGTGTCGAGCCTGAAAAGATGGGTGAGGATTGGGCGGTAGAGCGAGCTGTCCTCTTCGAGCAGCCGCTCAAGGGCGGCGATCTTCTGGGCTCCGGCCGTTTTCTTTTCCGAGGCGATCATCTCGAAGCGGAGGAAGCGTTCGAGGGCAGCGGTATCCTCTCCCATCGTTTTGAGCGGCTCGATCGTCTCAAGCGCTTTTTTGTACTCCTTGGTCATCTCGTAGATCACCCCCAGCCTGTAGAGCAGCTTGACATCGCGTGGGTGCTGGCGGAGTATCTCCAGATAGATCACCCGCGCGCGTTCGAGAAATCCTGCGTGCATATAGGTCTGGGCAAGATGCTTGAGCAGGTCGGTATTGTCGATAGGGTTGGTGGCGTGTTTGATGAGGTAGAGATAGATGTTGATTGCCTTGTGGTACTGGCCGCTGTTCTCGAATGCATTGGCCAGCAGGGTGAGCGGACGGAGCATCGCTTCTTCAAAAGGCATATTCGAGGTATCGAGGAGACATTCGCTGTTGTCGAACTTCTCAAGGAACCTGTGGAGGACGCTCTTCTCTTTTTGTTGTTTGTAAAGACCCCATACGAAGGTCATGATGGCGATGATGAGACTGAGCACCACGATGATAAGGATACTGAAAAGGGGGTCGCGGTATGAGGGGAGTATACTGTCCACCTGTCCTCCTTGGTTTCGTTTGGATACCCCGGTATTATCTCCAATCTACCAATAGAGAGAGCTGAATCAGGATAGATAAAGCAATAATTAATATTAAATTGGATAAAATTGCTCCCCCTTAAAACCAGATATTTCAGGTTTTGATGCAAAGGGACTGCGTGAAGAATCTTTGGTTAACACGCACCGATTACTCAAGGATTGGATTGCATACACATCCGCAATCCACGCAAAAAAGGGATTTTTCCCAACCAGGTGCAAAAATTCGTAGGAGTCACCATGAAGGTTAGACCATCAGTCAAAAAAATGTGCGACGATTGCAAAGTAATCAAGCGCAAGGGTATCGTCCGCGTGATTTGTAAAAATCCAAAACATAAACAGAGACAAGGATAATTATGGCTCGTATTGCAGGTGTTGATTTACCGACAAAAAAGAGAATGGAGTACGCTCTGACTTATATCTACGGTATCGGACTACACACATCAAGAAAAATCCTTGATGCTACAGGTATCGATTATAACAAAAGAGTTTATGAGATCACGGATGCAGAAGCTGCGGATATCCGTAACGAGATCCAGAACAACTATGTAGTTGAGGGTGATTTGAGAAAGCAGGTTGCTATGGACATCAAAGCGTTGATGGACCTTGGTAACTATAGAGGTCTTAGACATAGAAAAGGACTCCCTGTTCGTGGTCAGAAAACTAAGACAAATGCAAGAACTCGCAAGGGTAAAAGAAAAACCGTTGGCTCGGCTTAATCAGGAGTAGTAGAGTATGGCTAAGAAAAAAGCAAAAAAGAGTATCGCTAAAGGTGTGGTTTACGTAGCTGCAACTTTCAATAATACTGTGATCACCGTTACAGATGAGATGGGAAATGTTATCTCTTGGAGCAGTGCAGGTGCACTCGGATTCAAAGGTAGTAAAAAATCTACTCCGTTCGCAGCACAACAGGCTGTAGACGATGCGCTCACAAAAGCAAAAGAGAACGGTGTCAAAGAAGTTGGTATCAAAGTACAGGGACCAGGTTCAGGTAGAGACACAGCTGTAAAAGCTATCGGTTCTACTGAAGGTATCCGTGTTACTTTCCTCAAGGACATCACACCGCTTCCACACAACGGTTGTAGACCTCCTAAAAAGAGAAGAGTATAATTTTTTTGAGCAGATAGCATACGAGCTGTCTTAAGTATTTTGAATAGAAAAATAAAGGTAACATAATGGCAAGATATACAGGTCCAGTTGAAAAACTAGAAAGAAGACTTGGTGTTGATCTTGGGTTGAAAGGTGAGCGTAGACTTGCCGGTAAGAGCGCTCTTGAGAAGAGACCTTATGCACCGGGTCAGCATGGACAAAGAAGAGCAAAGATCAGCGAATACGGTCTTCAACTTCGTGAAAAACAAAAAGCTAAGTTCATGTACGGCGTAAGCGAGAAGCAGTTCAGAACTCTTTACAAAGAGGCGAACCGCAAAGAGGGTAACACTGGTAACATCCTTATTCAGCTTCTCGAGCAGAGACTTGACAACGTAGTATACAGAATGGGCTTCGCTACAACAAGAGCATCTGCAAGGCAGTTCGTAACTCACGGACACATCCTTGTAGACGGTAAAAGAGTGAACATCCCTTCTTACCGTGTCAAAGCAGGTCAGAAAGTCGAGATCAGAGAAAAAAGCAAAACCAATCCACAAATCGTAAGAAGTATCGAACTTACAAACCAGACCGGTATCGTAGAATGGGTAGATGTGGACAAAGAGAAACTCTTTGGAATCTACACAAGAGTACCGGAAAGAGAAGAGATTTCAATCCCGGTTGAAGAGCGTCTAATCGTTGAGCTTTACTCTAAATAATAAACAAGTAAAGGGTTAACCTATGAGAAAAATTAAAATCGCCCCGTTCATGCCTACTGAGGTTGAAGTCAATGAGGTCTCTGCCAACAGGGCGGAGATTATTGCTTATCCTTTTGAGAGCGGATATGCCGTTACTTTGGCCCACCCGCTTCGAAGATTGATTTTGAGTAGCTCAATTGGTTATGCTCCTATCTCTGTGAAGATCGACGGTGCAGCTCATGAGTTCGATAATGTCAGAGGTATGCATGAAGATGTTGCCGTTTTTATCATCAATCTCAAGAACATCCGTTTCAAGATCAAAGATGAGAGCGACAGAGTAGAGGTCAGCTACTCTTTCGTCGGCCACAAGGATATCACTGCAGAAGACCTCAACAACGACAAGATCGAAGTGGTCAACGGTGATCTTCACCTTGCTACGCTCAATGAAGATGCTCAACTGAACTTTACGGTCGTGATCTCCAAAGGTATCGGCTATGTACCGAGCGAGGATCTCGAGAGTGAAGTAGAGCGTGATCATATTCCTCTCGATGCTTTCTTTACCCCGGTAAGAAAGGCCAACTACAAGATCGAGCCGATCCTTGTAGAGGACAACCCGAACTACGAAAAGATCACATTCGATATCATGACTGACGGTCAGATCGGTCCTGTCGAGGCGTTCACCAACGCTCTTGAGACGATGAACAAGCAGCTCTCCGTGTTCAACGGTGTGCTCGATGTCAATATCTCTTCGACACCGATCAAGAGAGGTGCGGATGAAGGCGAGCTCAAGCCGTTCCTTCAGAGCGTCGATGCACTCGGTCTGAGCGCAAGAAGCTTCAACTCGCTTGACCGCGCAGGTATCAAATACCTTGGCGAACTTGTACTCATGAGCGAGAACGAGATCAGAAACATCAAAAACCTCGGTAAAAAGTCTCTTGATGAGATCAATGAGTGTCTGGAGGCTCACGGATATGGTCCGGAATTTGAGCTGAACGAAGTTACCAGAGCAAACCTGGTAAAAAAATTAGAGCAACTAAACTAATAAAGGATTCCCATGAGACATAAACATGGATATCGTAAGCTTACGAGAACATCTTCTCACAGAGCTGCACTTTTGAAAAACCTCTCTATCGCTTTGACAAAAGAGGGCAAGATCGAAACAACTTTGCCAAAAGCAAAAGAGCTTAGAAGATACTATGAGAGACTTATCACCAAGGCGTCAGCAGGTGATTTCAACGCTCACAGAGCTATCTTCGCTATGCTTCAGGACAAAGAGTGCACCAAGAAGCTCGTAGAAGAGATCGCACCGAGCTACGCTGAAAGAAGCGGCGGTTATACACGTATCATCAAAACTCGTATGAGAAGAGGTGATGCGGCTCCGATGGCTATCATCGAACTCGTATAATTTCCCTTTTCGTCTGTCCGGCTCCGGTCGGGACAGAACTCCATTTATTACAATCCCTCCCTTACAAACCCACTCCCTGAACAAGATATCTTCTAATCAGCAATCACTACACTGTTTCGGCCGCTGTTTTTGGCCTTGTAAAGAGCATTGTCGGTCCTTTTTAAAAGTTGGCGTGCTTCTTCGTCGATCTGATATTCGGCCAGACCCATACTCAGGGTGATATGGATATCGGTACCGAATGTATCTTCGGCGATGGCCTTTCTGATACGTTCGGCGATATGGTATGCCCCATCCAGATTAGTATCCGGAAGGATGATGATGAACTCTTCGCCGCCGAACCGTGCAAAAATATCTTCTTCTCGAATCATTTTCTGTATATTTTTCGCCACTTCAATGAGAACTATATCACCGGTATCATGACCGTAAGTGTCGTTGACGTTCTTGAAGTGATCAAGATCGAGAAGGATCAATGAGAAATGGAGATAGTGACGGTTCGCTCTGTGCATCTCTTTTTTCAGCATCATGTTGAAAGCATAGCGGTTGAGTATACCTGTAAGGGAATCTGTGGATGCGATGTTCTCCATCTGCTTATAAGCTTTTGTGAGTTCGTGCGTCCTTTTCTCCACGGTCTCTTCAAGTGAACGGTTGAGCATACTGAGCTGACGGTTCTTTGCGCTGATGGTAGTATGATAGTGCCGCAGCCGCCTACGGAGAATAACGGACAACTGGTACGAACCGAGCAGCGATACGGCTACAAGCAGTATACTGATCAACAGCAGCTCCTTGACCTGTGCCTGGTGCGCTGTGTAGAGCTGGTTTTTTCTTTTTTTGATCCGGTTTGCAAGCTCCCCTTTGTAATAGCCGGTGGCGATCACCCAACCGTTTGTCCTGAGCTGACGGATATAGGTATGTTTCACATCTTTCTGGCCATGAGAAGGGTTCTCCCAGAGGTAGGAGACGAATTTGCCTTTTTTCGAAAGTGGGTCGTTGTAGATATCATTATAAAGATCTTTGTTCATTCTCTCTTTGAGTGCGAGGATATTGGTACCAACGAGTGACTGGTCATACCCGTGCATGATGATCTTGCCCGATTCGTCGAGGACGAAGAAATACTGCTCTTTCGGGGATGCGAAATTACGCACAAAGTCGAACAGGCTGTATGCTATCTCTTTTTGCGTCGTATCGATGTATTCAGCCGAGCCCATATACCAGTCGAAGCCGTCAAAACGCCTGATATAGGCGAGCTGCTTGTACTGGAGGTTCATTGCATGGCCAGGTCTGGTGAAGGTATCCCAGAGATAGCCTTCCCCTTCGCTTTTTGCCAATGCGATCTCTTCACGGATGACATAACGTCCTGTAGCATCCTGGAAATCGATGATACTTTTACCCTCCTGCTGACGGAGATAGGTTGGGGCAAGTTGGAAAACACCGTTGAAATCGAGAATAAAGATAAAGCTCTCGCCGTCGTTCCAGGTAAGAGGACGCAGGGAGTTGATAATGTCCTTTTTGATCTCGTCGATACTTTTGACGCCCTTGTATTCATCATAAATGTTTTTTGCGATACTGTAGGCGACATCTACACGAGCCTTGACCTTTTCCTGAAGTATCTTGTTGGCCATAGATTGTTTGTACTCGATCAGGTTGACGATACTGTTGACCTGTGAGATGATGACCTCCCTTCTAGTTTCGGTCACGGAAGCCTCCATCTGTTCGACGGAGTTGGCGAACTGCGTATGATTTGCATGGATCATGAGGGCAAAGATCATGATAACGACTGTAGGGATAAAGATGAAAGGTGCATAGGTGATGATCTGTACTATACGAGAATCATTACTGAACATAGTTATCCCTTTTTACTTAGTATAGCAAGATGAATTACCAAAATGCAAGAGATAAATTGAAATTATTCATTGTGAAAAGAAAAACAAACAGAAGCACTGTGTACAAGATTCATATGGACCGGGCTACGATCCCGGAAACTAGTTCCGGGTGAAAAGCGAGAACGGCTGCGGGTAGAGATCGATAGCCAGCTGGCCGCTGCTGTTGTATCCCCATGCCCAGAGGGAACCGTCGCTCTTGATGGCGAGGGTGTGTTGGTACCCGGCATATACGCCGATCCAGTCGGTGTCGTTGCCTATCTGTACCGGGGAGTGACGCTCACTCTTCGTACCGTCGCCAAGCTGTCCGTAGTTATTACGACCCCATGCCCAGAGAGTGCCGTTATTCTTGATAGCTACGGTGTGGAATTGACCTCCTGAAGTAGCATTCCAGTCGGTACCGATGCCAACCTGCACAGGCTCATTGCGACTGATGTTCGTATCATCGCCGAGCTGGCCGTAGTCGTTATTTCCCCATGTCCAGAGAGTACCGTTCTTTTTGAGCGCGATGACATGATCGGAACCTGATGATACACTGAGCCAACCAGAGCCTAAACCGGTATCTTTGGGTATCAGACTGTCAGAGTATGTCCCATCACCAAACTGTCCTTCGCTATTGTCCCCCCATGCATAGATAAACTGCTCCCAGACAGCAATAGAGTGGGCGCGTCCTGTCGCAACACTGTCCCAGATGACATGAGTTCCGTTTTGAACCGGGATATTGCTGTCGGTTGTAGAGTTATTGCCCAGCTGACCGTAATGGTTGTATCCCCACGCACGGGCAAAACCGTTGAGGGTATGTGAATCCCCTGCAGCAATATCTTTCACCAAAAGGCCTGTATCATCGATAAATACCGGAGCCGTACGGTCTGTATTAGAGCCGTCGCCGACCTGGCCGTACCAGTTGTCTCCCCATGCCCATATCTCATTAGTGCTTTTGCAGGCGACATTATGATACTTCCCTGCTGCGATACTAACCCATGTATCATCGCTTCCGACCTGAACAGGGTGATAATGCTGCGTCTTGCTTCCATCGCCGAGTTGTCCGTTGCTATTGTACCCCCATGCCCACAGTGTACCGTCATTCCTGATGGCAAGCGTATGGCTGCTCCCACCGTCTGCGCGCAGCCACTCGCTTTTTGTAAATTCCTGCTTCGGTGAGAGGCTGCCTATGGGGAGACTGTTGCCCAGCTGTCCGTAATTGCTGTAACCCCATACGACAAGCGTACCGTTGCGTTTGACCGATATTGTATGGGAGATTCCCGAAGCGAGCGTGCTCCAGTCGTTCGCGCTCCCCACCTGTACGGGTGAGTTGTGATCGGTCATACTCTCATCGCCGAGCTGTCCGTAATTATTGTGACCCCACGCCCAGAGGGTAGCATTGGTTTTGACGGCAAATGTATGGTAGGAGCCGACGGCGAAATCACTCCAGTCGGTATCGACGCCGATCTGAACCGGGGTATCGCGATCGGTCGTCGAAGTATCCCCGATCTGTCCGTATTCGTTAGATCCCCATCCCCAGAGAGAGCTGCCGCTTTTGATCGCAATGGTATGGCTCGCTCCTGCACTCACCGTGCGCCAGTCGGTATCGGCGCCCACCTGGACGGGGGCATTACGGCTGGTAGTGGAGCTGTCACCGAGCTGACCGTAGAAGTTGTATCCCCAAGCCCAGAGAGAACCGTCAGTTTTGATCGCGAGAGAATGGAAATCCCCCGCCGTAGCGCTGCGCCAGTCGCTTGCACTGCCTACTTGTACAGGAGCATTATGGTTGGTATTCGTCCCGTCGCCAAGCTGACCGTAAAAGTTGTATCCCCAGGCCCAGAGAGTACCGTCTGCCCTGAGCGCGACAGAGAAGGAGTACCCTCCGTCGACACTGCGCCAGTCGTTTGCCGTGCCGATCTGGACAGGGGTGGTGCGGTTGATATCGGTGCCGTCACCCAGCTGCCCTTTGTCGTTGAGCCCCCATGCCCAGAGAGTACCGCCTGTCTTGACCGCCAGCGTATGATATGCCCCGGTCGATACGCTGCGCCAGTCGCTCGCTGTCCCCACCTGCATAGGTGTAGAATTGCTTGTTCGTGTCCCGTCGCCGAGTTGTCCGTAATTGTTGTATCCCCATGTCCAGAGTGTACCGTCACTCTTGACCGCAGCAGTGTGGTAGTTTCCTGCGGCGATATGCTTCCAGTAGAGGGAGTGGATCGAGACAGAGATATCGACCGTGGCTACACCGTCGGAGATCGTGAAAGTACAGATGTCGGTGGCATTGGTCTCGACAATCTTGTGGTAGCTGACCGTATCGCCCGTGACGCTGCATGTACCGTAGCTTCCGTTGGTCTTGAGGGCGATGGTGAGGGTGTCGCCGTCATCGTCGCTCGCTGCCGATCCTATCTTCCAGTTGCTTGTTACCGTCGATTCGTTGACATCGAGTGACATGGAATAGCCGGTTGCAGTCGGCACAGCATTGGCGGGTGTGGGCGAAGTATCGTCGGTGACATCCTGCGCCGGCTCATCCGGAAGGGTCGTATTGGCTTCATCCCCGGAGGATACGTCGGTGGCAGAGGTGTTGGTATCCGTGATCAAGGGATCCGATATGATCGTGTTGGTGGTATTGTTGGTATCGGTAGTATCCACCGAACTACCGCCCCCGCCACAGCCGGTCATCAAAGCTATCGTCATACTCAGCAGCAGACGGCGCCAAAGATTCGTTGTTTGCATCCTTGCTCCTTATGTGCACTCTATACATTGTACTGAAAAAAAGTTTCATTTCGATGGTTGATTCAAAAATTAGAGAAATTTATTTGTCACCCGCCAAAAATTAATTCATCGATGTCAAAAAATACTAGCACATATGAGTTAAAAGGAAAATCTACAATCTGCTTTGTAGACACCGTTGATAGCTCGATATTGGCCAGTGCTTGTCGGATATACCCTATGGGCAAACCCATGGGGGGTGGCAACAATATCTACGTGAGTGCAGGCATCGTAAGTTGGTTGGGTGACTATGGACATCGCAGGTGTCTTCCGCATAGGTCTTGAGAAACTCATATTTGTGGTCAATTGTGCAAACCCTCCCGCAAGTCCGTACAGGAAGCCATATCCTTTTCCATGTGCGTATCCCTGCCAAACATAGGTGGTAATCTCTTCTAATGCTTCTGAATATGTTTTGACAATGGGTGAAACATACCTATCCGTGAGAGTCAATGCAAAGTCGGTCATATAGATGGTATCGTTGGAAGAGGCTGTAGAGATTGTGATATAAAACCCATTTTCAAAATTTTCATAGTCATTTGAATCGAGTGTGATTGTCAAAAGACCATCAGCACTTATAGTGGCTGTCGTAAAATACCGAGTTGTTGTAGAGGGGTTGTCTACAGCACCAAATGTACTGATGGAGAGAGTGGCACTTGCAATAGAACCCCTTTGGAATAAGGTAGAAACGGTAAATTTCTTTCCTTTGAATTTTTTAGCAATATCACTGTCAAAGAACTGCCTGATCGAAGATGACGTAGCTGTAGTGTGTGTGATCACAATGGCATTTTTGTCGGTCCCCGGGAATGTCCCTTTTGTGGCAGTTGAACCACTGTTCCCCGTCACAAAATATACATCGGCGACATATTTCGTACTGTTGTCAGCGGTCCAGGTAGTATTCCCTTCCTGCCATACATCCATATGCGGATTGAGTGCATAATTGAATGTATGAATATTTTGTTCAATATATGTTACCAGTGTTGAGATATATGTTTGTGTGTATGCCATCGCTATCCAGTCATCTACACCAGCAGCCGGTGGATTGGATGAACCTGAGTGCGTATACCATAGGATATCAGCGGCCAGCACGACCGTCTCCGGTGCTACAGTACCGCTCCCCGTATAGTTGGGATCGTAGCTGCCGTTTGCCAGCGCCTGGACTATAGCCGTACTCGACACGACCTCAGCGTGCTTGGTATCGATATCCGCACTTGCAGCATTGATACCGGTGATGACCGCTTGCAGCTTTGAGATGAATGCGGTGATCTCCGGCAGGATGGTCGTTTTCCAGTAGCTCAGCCAGCCGCTTGCTTTGGAGTTGAATGTCGTTTTCCCCTCGGCGATGAGCGGCACATCAGGGGCATCGGTAAATTCATGATCTATTTGGTCTATTTGTGGCATTTTTTTCTCCTTAGTATGATTGGATGAAGCTCTCTCGAAGAGGCATTTGATACACCTCTTCAAATGAAGTGTAGTTTCTGAGCCAAGAAATGACTCGAACTCAATATCTTGAAACTCTCAGTTCGCAACGATAAGTTGTGTCATTCTCATGCTACACTGCGGTGATAGTGCATTGGCGATCAGAACCAATGCCGGGATGTGGTTGACTGTAGTTAGCGATTGCCATAGTAATAGTCAAGGTCGTACTCTCTCCTGAGGAAAGTGCGGATGTATCAATGGTAGTCGATGTAGTAGTATCACCAACACCAATCGTGACATAACCGTCTCCTCCATCGAAGATAATATAAGATTCACCCAGTGATGGCGCATGACCCAATGCTAATGATACATCAACAGATTGTGTCCCTGCCGGTATCTGTATATCCGTTACAGGGAAGTACGCTTCGTAGGGCATATATTCGTCTCCTACTTCAACTGTGATATTGAAGTCGACATCGATGAGGTTCGTTGCTACTACCGGCTTAAAAAAGGTGTACACTTTGGCACTATCGACGAAGATGAACTGGTTTATCAGTTTTGCCGTATCCACTGATGAGAACGGTGCTGACATTGAGGTGGCTGGGCCGACAGTACCAACAGATTTTTCTGTATATTTGATATGACCGAATACACCGAGGTCGTGAGCAATCTTTAATATGTCGAGATTCGCATAGTACACAGTTCCGGCGACGAGATTCTGACTGTACGTGACAGAAAAGCTCCCCGTGATCTGGCAAAATGTACCCTGTCTGATAAGTCTCAAATCTACTTTATGTAGGTACTTTTCGGTTCCGGAAGGGGCTGATATGTCGAGAATATCACTATTGCCATATTCTATAAGATAGCTCTCCGAATAGAATCTTGCTTCTCTCATGACGGGTGACACCATGATCCAGTCCACGCTTGATATGTTGGGCACATCTTCCGTACCGTTCGGCGTGTACCATATCGCGTCGTTGTATGATACTGTCGTATTCGCTGCCACGGTGCCGCTTCCTACATAGTTCGGCATGTAAGTACCATTCGCCAGCGCCTGGACTATAGCCGTACTCGACACGACCTCAGCGTGCTTGGTATCGATATCCGCGCTGGCTGCATTGATACCGGTGATGACATCGCGCAGTTTCGAGATGAATGCGGTGATCTCCGGCAGGATGATTGTCTTCCAGTAGGTCAGCCAGCCGCTTGCTTTGGAGTTGAATGTCGTTTTTCCCTCGGCGATGAGCGGCACATCAGGGGCATCGGTAAATTCATGGTCTATTTGGTCTATTTGTGGCATTGCTGCTTCTCCTTCTAGTTTTGTTGTATGAAGCTCTCTATATCGAGTGAGCACTGCGACATCGAAGCGTTCTCATAGACCTGCACCATGGAGGTGTAGTATCCGAATTGTAAGAACGCCTCCACGCCGTCCATCAGTCTGAACATCGTCGCCTTGTTCGAGAGGCTGTCGAGCTTCTTTTTGGCAGCATCGAAGCTGTCCGAGGCAAGCTTGATATCGCAGCTGATAAGGTTGGCAAGGTCGCCTTTGACGAGCTGCACCTTCCCGAATGCATTCTTCTCCGGTTGCCGCGGATTCACCTGGGTGACCGATGCGCCAAACTGCGTACATCCGATCCCCTCTGTCCTCCCGGCGACGATAAATGCAAGCTCGGCAGTCGCAGTATCAGGCGTATGTATGATGATCTCTACTTTTTGTGAGAAATCTATAGTAAGCGGATGCGCTATGTTGGCACGAATGTCGCTGGGTACATCATATAAAAACCAATCATACAGATTGTCCGGCCCGCCATCATCGATGATGTCGTAAGTCGTATCGGCTATTATATCGCCCGTATCGTTGCGCTCAATCACCTGTACAGAGGCGCCCAGCACCCCCATGATCGCCAGCATATTGCACTTGTTACATGAGAATATCACATGGAGATCTCCCACACAGGAACATACTGCCGTGGTCTCGCCGTGCTCGCTCATGATCTGATTGTAGGCGGTCAGCATAGCTTTAGAATTTACAGGCTGCTGTGGATACCACTTCGCAGACACGTTCGGTAGCTCAGTATCTGCTGTCGTGGTATCCTCGGTACACAGGTAGATATAGTCGTTGTATATCCTGTACTCACCGGCTGCCACTACAGCGCCAGATACCCAGTCCGGGTATGTCTCGTCTATGGCATTGGTTTCCAGCTGCTCTATAGCCCTTGGTTCTACTACCTCAAATTCCATCTTATGCCCTCGCCTTCACTTCGGTATAGAAGTTGTTCTTTTTTGTAGTCTTGAGCGTCTCTGCCGAGATCGCGTTCATCTCTTTGATCGTCTTTATCAGCTCCATATTTTGCGACACCATAGAGCTCATCGACTTCTGCATATCCTGAAAGCTTCGCGTAGATACACGATCGACAGCAGTTGCCAGCTGCGGCGCCAACAGTCCGAATGACTGCTTGATATCCTGGGAGCCGGAGACGGATGCTTTTGCCGCTGTACTTGCAAGCTGCTGGGCAGTAGACGCAGATGATCTGCGCGTCCCGGTAGAGGCATTTGCAACCGTGCTCGCCAGTAGAGCCGCTGATTCAGTAATATATTTTTTGTCAGACTCTGATATTTTTTTCCCGGTGTTGGGCTGGGTGCCACCGCCCTCCCTGGCGATCAGTGCATCTATCATTTTGATCGCCGATGCGTTCACACTCTCGTCGATCTTGAGCAGCGTGGCGTCTATATTCTCGAGCAGCGCCTGCTCGGGAGGTGTTGCTATCCCCTGTATGTCAGCATTGGCTTTGGTGATCATAGAGATGAATTCCGCTTCGTTCCTAGCCGAGCTCTGCGCCTTTTCTGCAAAGTTCTGATAGGCGCCGGATACCCCTGCATAGTCACCGTTGTTGATCGCTTGCGACAGGAGTGTTTGGGACTGCGCCACCGTCCCGATCGTGTACGAGCGCAGCGTCTCCATAGATGACTCTTTGGCCGAGAGTATGGATTCGCGCAGTGCGTTCGAGGCCTCTATCTCGGCGTTGATCCCGTCGATCCTGGTCTGCTCTAGCTCTTTGAGCCTGTCCTTTTCTGCATTCGCCCAGGTATCTATCTGGGAGAGAACATCTTCTGATGCGACGCCCGATCTGATATTCTTCTGGATACCCGATGCAGTGATTTTGGCCGGCGTCGTATAGGCTGCCTTCGCATCGAGCAGCGTCTGCATAGCCGCCGCCCTCTCGTCTGCGAGCTGTTGCTCGTTGTCCATGAGCTGCTGCTGCATATCATAGAGTTCTGCGAACTGCGGAGAGAGTTCAAGGAGCTTGTCCTTGAGGGTCTCACCTGTCTTGCCGGTGAAGCTGAGCGAATCTACCAGATTTTTGAATTCTTCTTTTGTCTGTGGCATAGTGAGCCCAAGTGCATTCATGCTGTTCTGCAAATCTCCGGCAAGCATGGAGGCCTGCTCCTCCGTGGAGTAGAAGCTACCTATAAAGCTATCAAGTGCTGCTTGTCTCGTGTCGTTGAGCTGCTGCTCCATATCATAGAGTTCTACGAACTGCGGAGAGAGTTCAAGGAGCTTGTCCTTGAGGGTCTCTCCCGCTGCTCCGCTGAGACCGAGCGAGTCTGCCAGTTTATTGAATTCTTCTTTCGTCTTTGGTGTCATCGTGTCTGCGTTTCCACTGAAGCTGAGCGAATCTACCAGATTTTTGAATTCTTCTTTTGTCTGTGGCATAGTGAGCCCAAGTGCATTCATGCTGTTTTGCAAATCTCCGGCAAGCATGGAGGCCTGCTCCTCCGTGGAGTAGAAGCTGGAGATGTAGCTGTCCAATGCTGATTGCCTCTTATCCGCGAGCTGCTGCTCCATGTCGATCATCTTGGCATACTCCGGGGAGAGTGCTATGAGTTCGCCATAGAGCTTGGCACTCTCCTCGTCCGTTACTTTGAATCCCTGGATCAGATCGGCAAAACCTTCGGCTGTGTCGGGGAGCTTGATACCAAGAGTCTTGGCCGAGCTTTCCAGGTTGTTTTTGACGATGTTGTACTGTTCCTGGTCCGAGAGGAAGTTTTGCTGGAATGACTGCATGGCAGACGAGAATGCATCCTGACCACCGGCAGCTTCTACCACATCGAGGGTGGCCTCCTGCGCAGAATATATCTTGCCCCATCCTTTGCCGAAGCTTGCCATTGATGATGCCATTTGTACAGCCATAGAGGAAGCAGCATCCATATCCCCGTTCTGAATAGCTGCTGACATGCTCTTAGCCATAGTAGACATGGAGTTGCCGGTCTTATGTGACTTGACTATATTGTCGCCTATGATGACGCCGATATCCTCCAGCTGTGCTGAAGACTGCTCGTATGTGACCGCCAGACGCCCAAGCGTCTCCAGACCATCCTCCCCTGCCTTGCCGTATTTATCTACCCAGCGGTCGATTTCACCTACGCCGCCAAGTACCCCAGAGAAATACTCGCTATACGCCGCCTCTATACGTTTTGATGCCTCTTCTGGCGACAACCCCTCAAGGTCTATCTTGCCGATCTCGACCTCGACCTTCTTGAGCGCATCTTCGTATTGACCGAGCCCGAGCGTCCCGATCGCCTCGAAGATGAAATCATAACCCTCCTGGAACGCCTCTGTGAAATATGACTGCTGTTCAGCAGTGAGGTCGATGACGGTATCTTTTGTGTACTGCTTCGTCGACAGCCCGAAATATTTTTTCTTCGTGATGATCTCTGTCGTATACCCCTGTACTACGCCATCCATGAAGGTATCGTAGCTTGAAGCCCCCATGATCACTCCGGTGCTGAGCATCTCCCGGGAAGTCGAGCTCCAGATGCCTCCTGATTGCGACGGCTTGTAGTCAGCCCCCGTCAGGTCGACCCCTGCCGATCCGGCTACGGAAATGGCTTTCCCTATGAGAACGAAGTTCTTGTCCATTGAGGCGAGATACTTCGTCATCTGGTAGGTAGATTCGAGCAGCGGGTCCTGTGCACTCTCGAATATCCCTTTCAGATTTGCCAGTGACTCGTCTGAGAAGTCCGTGCGCCCTTTGGCTGCTTCTTTTTCTGCATCGGTGAGGGTATCGGTGAGGGATGACGACAGAAATGAAAGTCCTACCCCGATGGCCATTGCAAAGACATTACCGCTCATCCCCCCCAGGCTATTGAGCCCGGAGCTTAAGGTGGATGCAAGCGACTCCGAGAGGTTGTTGACTATCGGTTTGACGAGCTCTGAGGAGACTCCATCGACAAAACCTTTGAACGCACCGGAGAAGTCCCCTTTGAAAACACCCCCCAGCAGCCCTTTGAACTCGTCGGTGAAGTCGAGTGCGCCGCCATGGTGTTTCTTCCACATTGCGTCATTGGCTTTAGCGACATCTTCAGCGGTCATTTTCCCGGCAGCCCTGAGCTTCTCGAATTCTTTCTTCGCCTCTGCTGCGTCAAGCTCGAAGAGTTTTTCCTTCTGTCCTGTCAGCTCCAGGAATTTGCGGTAGGATGATTCCAGGTCTTTGGTGGATGAGGCTGCATTCTTCACGCCTGATGCGTGTTCTTTTGCCGCATTGACCCCTTTTTTCCCGCTTTCATCAGCCTTTTTCCCCATATCTTCGGTCGCTTTTGACAGCTCTTTGGTAGATGCGGTTTCTTTGGCAGTTTCCTTTGTTACCTTGCCTGTACCCGAAGCAATCTTTTTCCATGTATCTGCTATCGCATCTGCTGTGGTAGCCTGAGTCTTGTATGCTTCGTTAAGTGATGCATTTGTGCTTCCCGTATCGATGAGCTTTTTGGTAGATTTCGTTGCAGCTTCGATAGATGATTCGTACGAGCCTATAGATATAACGATAGGCTTGAATGGGTTTTCCTTTCCCGCTAACGCAAATACATTGTCAAAACCAGAAGAAAACGAATTGATAAACTCCGATACAACCCTGAGCAATCCATTGATCATAGCATAGAAACCCTCGCCGATAGCATCTACTACAAACTTGAAAGTGTTCTGCATAGATACAGTCAGAGAGTTCCATCCATCGCCTATTACATTGATTCCATCTTCAATACCCAGTACTACTTCGTAGAAGCCAACGCGCAAGGTTGCTCCCATGTTCAGGAATCCAAGCCCGGCAAGCTGTGCAGTAGAACCGACATGAACCCCTAGTGCTGCTATGAGATCAAGAACCCCATTGACCTCGTCTTTGATTTGCAGAAAGTCCAGTGCGCCACCCAAGGCATCACTGATACCTTCACCCACGACAACTATTGCTTGAGGAAGATATGAAAAAGTGTCGTATATATCCCCGGCCATCGTGACGAAAGTACCGGTTACGGATTGTCCGATACTGGCTGCTTCTGGTCCGAGGTCATTGAGTATGCGGGTGAGCTCTTTCGCCCCATCTTTCTGCGCGTCGAATATCGGCTGTGTGATCTTCCCGGCGAACATATCCCATGTCGTGCTGAGGTTGGACATGGCGTAGGCGTATGTATCCTGCTCGGTACCGGTCTCGCTGAGTTTCTCTTTGAGGAACGCTACTTTGTCCCCGGCGGCAGCGTAGGATTCTTTGGTGACGCCAAGTGTCTGCATCATCTTGCCGAAACCGCTGTTGGCATCCCATGTGCCGTCCGCCATATCGTTGATCCCGGCTGAGAGATCATCGGTCGAGAGGTTCAGGTTGGATGCGCTGTTGGTGACGAGCTTGAGTATATCCGCCTGATCCTTGAGCGCCCAGTTGTTGCGCTCCATCCCCGGTTTGGCGAGGGCATAGATATCGACGAGCTCGCTCATCCCCCTGCCGGTCTTTGTGCTGGTCTTCTCGAGGAGTGACATCATCGCCGCCACTTCGCCGGATACGAGCTTCTGCCGCTCCATCGCCGTGACCTGTTGCCCTGTTGTGAGCGTCAACCCTTTGGATGCCAATACGATCGCTGTCAACTTTGCCTTGCTAGCGTCCATGGTCTTGTTGTATTCAAGACCGCTATGCATGACAAAATCGAATGCCTGTTTGAGCGATATGATCTTTCCGACACTCGAGCCCAGATCGCTGATGGTGTTTTTGATACGGCCGATGGCAGAGGATGTCTGCGCAGCCTCGGTTTTGAGACTGTCGAACTGTGTCAAGACGACACTTATATCCCCTGTCCTGGCATCGACCGAGAGGACGATCTCAAGATTCTGTTGCATTTGCCTGTACCCCCCGCTCGATGGTTTTGATATTTTCAAGCGTATCCAGAGTATCTACGCCATATTTTCTGGCGTACTCGAATACGGTAGTAGGATCGATATAGATGGCAAATCCATTCCCGATCCTGCTGTTGGCCCATACGCGAATATGCCACAGGCTCCACTCATCCTCGAGGAACACCAGTCCGTGCTCCTCTCTGTACCACTCTTTCCTCTTCTCGATCTCCTCGCTGTCCATCCCCTCGAAGCCCGGCGTATCGCCGTTCGAGAGCTGTGTAGCGTAGGAGATGAGGTCTTCTACTTTTTTTTACGAGCCTCTGCTGCCAGGCTGGCAAGCTCCTGGTATGCGACCGTGAAGGCGAAGTTGAGCTCTTCGAGACGGTTGACGAGCTTCTCTTTCTCAGGTCCGTCCTGGATGCCGATGAGGAACATCTCTTTGGCGATCGCATTGTCGCGTCTGTTTGTCGCTTCGATCTCCTTCGCACGGCTGTGTCTGGCGTTGATCTCTTCGAACTGGTCTTCGAGCTTTCGCTTGTCCGTTCGCATCGCCTGCACTTCCTGGAGCATCGTCTTCTTGATCGAAGCGTCCTCTTCGAGCGGGATGATCTGGAGAAGTCCGGAGATATCTTCTGTGACCCGGTTCAGTCTTTTCGAGACAGCTTCTTTCTCTTTTGCCGCATCGATGATCGGGGCAAACTCCTCGTCGATCGCTGCGAATCTCTCCTCCATCTCCGGTGTGTCGATGAGCTCTTTGGGAGAGTTGAGATTGGCGGTGATGTGGTAGGTCTCTACCGTATCGCCCGCTTTGATTTTGAAGTCTAGTTTTGTCGTGTTCTGGATCATGATATTTCCTTATTTATGACTACGCATGGTATTTGCGTAGTTCGAAGTTGTCGTCTCCGTTGACCTTGCGGCACTCAAGTGTCCTCTCGATATTGATCAGACCGTCTTTCTTTGGTTTTTTCTGGCTGATCACCACACATTTTGGAGCGATGAGCTCCCACTGTTTCGTCCCGTCCACGCTGAAGAGAGGGATGACGAAGTTGAACTCGGTACCGCTCTTGAGGTCGGCGAACGCACCTGCATTGTCGGGGTCTGCGACCATCGTGACGGTGAGCTGCGGCTTCGTATCCATCGTGTAGCACGAGCCGCTGCATGTGTCTTTTGGCTGCTTGACATCTGCGCCCAGCGAGAAGTCCACCTTGGTGAAGTGCGCCTCCTGGCCGTTGACGAGGTATGCCGTACAGTTCTTGGTCATGTAACACTTCTCGAAACTCGGTACCGATGGGAGCACGGCATCATCATCCACTGCGTCGAGCGATACCGCTTCATGCAGCTGGCTTACCATCTTGAAGCTCATCAGAGCCGCTTTGCCCACCTCGAAAGAGAGGTCGACGCTGGCTCTTGCCCCGTAGACCGCCGTGTGCTCTCTCAGACCGAGCTGCTTGAGCGATGCCGTGCTCTTCGATGTCGATGAGTAGGCGTATGATGTCCCTTCTGCGAATGAGGTACCGACAAGACCGCACATACCAAGCAGCGGCTCGATGAGAGTATGATCGGTCGGGATCTTGATCGAAATATCCGTCTCTACCCCTGCGAAGTCCGCGATGACTGTGGTCTCTTTGGAGCCGTGATGCGCTGAGAGCGGATCGTTCTCATCCGTATCTACTTTGGGTTCCCAGAGGTCGCCCCCTTTTTCCATCGGTAGTACTACATCCGGTTCTACATATGTCCCCGGTACTGCTTCTGTTTTGATCTTGACGACTACGCCGTCTCTTGTATATCCTGACATGGTTTATTTCTCCTTCTCTTTTTGTGGTGTAGGTTTTTTGGTTGTCCAGCCTTTGGCGATCCAGACAGTTTCCTGGCTCTCTGGTATCGTAAGCGGCGCGCCGTTCTTTGCATAGATCGTAATCGTTCTTTCTGTCATGCTCTCTCCTATCTGATATCTTTGTATGTCACATTGAGCGTACACAGCAGCAGCCCCGATTCGGTGATGCCCGGCTGTGTCGTATCGGTATTGGATATATCGTATCCGCTCATCGATGCTTCGTAGAGCTTCTCCTCTATATCGTCCACGGTTGCCTCGAGAGCGGTGAGCGAGAAGTCTGCGACGATTATCCCCAGATGCCTCTCCGTTACCCCGATCTCCAGTCTTTCCATCCCGCCATAGAGGAGGAACACCCCGCTCTCATTGACTCCAGTGACATCTGCGTCATTGATCGTCATGGGGGCGAGAGCCTCTCTGAGGGCGGCTTTGCTCGATGCGATACTCATCGGCAGAGAGCTCCGCCCATCCGTACGCTTTTTCCTGTCCTATGTCCGTCTTCCAATCACTCCTCCTTCAAGTCGTTGTAGAGTCGCAGTATAGCAGTGGGAGGCGCTCGGGGTCACTCCATATACATGGATATCGAGTGACTTTGCTCCCGGGCTTCTCCTATACTTCATCCGAAACTACACAGGCCGGGTGCCGGCATACGGCAGGCGGGATATCCCGATAGCAGATATCGGGCAGGCCGGCAGAGAGACCCGGAACGAAGCCCGCTCCGCGCTCCCGCCGACTCCGGCAAGTACAGGACAAACACAATGAAGATCAAAGAAGAGATCACCGCGATCATGCTCCGTGCAAAGAGTTTCGAGGAGGCGTTCGCCCTCCTTGCCGATGCCTGTCCCGATATGGATATGGAAGCGCTTGAAGAGGCGTTCATGGGAGTGATGGAGAACGGGGAGCTGACGGGGACGGAAAGCAGCTGAGTGGAAGAGTGTATGCGGCGTGTGCCGTTTGGATGATTACGGGCGATTTAACGCCTGTTTAACGCATAGTATATATATGGAGGTGACTGATGTTTGATATATTCGGTAAAGCAAGTGTGTGGATCAACGAATCGCAGGTCATGGTCGCGGTGATATTCGGGGCGTTCGTGCAGTTCTTCTTCGGCAAGACGAAGAACGCGAAGGTCGCCGTCACCGTGGTGGTGAGCTCGATATTCGTCGCGCTCTATATCGTCCCGCCCATCGTGGAGCTCCTCAGGATAGCCAGTGACGGCTCGTGGGCGATCACCCTCTATGCCCTCTCCTCCGTGGTATCGATAGAGATACTTTCTATGGTGATAGCGATCCTGCCGCTCGCCATGAGGGAACGGGTGGAGGAGTATCTCCAGATCATGGAACATAAGGAGCCGAAATGAGGATCAGAACAGTCCATTACCCCTACGCGATCATCCTGATAGCGGCAGCGGTACTCATCATCTCTCTGATCGGAGCTGCAAGATGATACCGGGATTTGTCGGCAGATACTGGCCGCTGCTCGTCGCCCTCTCGGGGGTGCTGTATCTGTATCATACGATCGACTCGCTCGGGACGCAGCTGGGAGCGTGTCGTGCAGAGCTCACGAGGATCGACGCCGTAGCCGCAGAGCAGAAGCGCCGGTACGAGGTCTCTGTGAGGAATTATGAGGATGCCATTATCAAAACGGCCAATGCATACGAAGAGGATATCAGGAAGATAGAAGAGTTCAAAGGAGAAGCCAATGAGACGAGCTGTCAGAGCGCTGAGCGTATGTTTGACGGTTTCAGCTATTAGCGGCTGCACGGGCACTGCACCGCTGCCGGCACCGCAGCCGTGCGTCACGCCGACGGTAGCCAGACCGGTGATGGACAACAGCCGCTGCGGCGATATCCTCTGCCGCTCGCGCCAGTGCCTGCACAACTACATCGCCATGCGCGCCTACGCCGAGCGTCTCGAAGCGGCGGCATCGGTATGCCGCTAAGCCGCTGCGTTACCCGCGGCAGACGCCCCGGAAATATGAGTCAAAAAAGATAAAGTTCAGAGAGATGAGGTGAAGCGGATGCGTCCAGACCTCTTTGGAGAAGATATAAAAAAGAAGATGGATACCCCCGCCGGGCGGCGGATCGGGTCATGCGTACTGTCTCTTGGGGGGCAGGTCGATATCCTTGTCCACCTCGACGCTGTGTCTGGCGTACTCCCTCCAGTAGTCGTCGAAACGGATCGCTTCGATGGTCTGGAATGTAGCGTCGCACTGCGTACACTTGCGGAACCTGTGGGTAGTGGGGCCGCGCACCGTACCCACTACGCGGGTCGTCCCCTGACACTTTGGACAATCCATCTCTGACCCCCTACAGTTTTTTGATCGCGATGATCACCGCGCTTGCCTGTATTTTACTCAGAATAGATAAACTTAACGGCATGACACCCACGACCCGTCTGACATAATGCATCAGAGCAGGCTGCGAACTCTCCCGCGCCCTCTCGAGCCACAGCTTCTCTATCGTCGCTATCTGCGCTCTGGTCGCCATCCCTTCGCGCTCACCCGATATCTCGGGCTCCATCCTGCCGTCCATCACGCCGAGCAGGTTCCTGAGCTCGTCGATGGAGAGTCTGCCGCTGCTTGCCACGCCGTAGTTTTCCATCAGGAATGCCTCCCACCCGTCGCTCTGTTTGGCGCTTTTGTACCACGGGTGGATGTGGATGCGCCGCAGCAGGTTCCTGCGGTATATCTGCTGTCCTTCTGTCATGGATGCTCCTTTGCTCTGTTCTCCCGTATCCGGGTCTGTATCCTCTCGAAGCTCTTCCTGAGCTGCTCGTCCTGCGTCAGGATGGCGAACTCTCCGCTGCTGCGTTCATGCGGCGCGTCGTCGCCCCTGTCTGTCGTCTGCTGCTTCGGCTTCAGCCTCGCCGCTATGTCGCGGAACCATATCTTCCCCTGCATCCGCTCGTCGACAAATATCTGCCGCATCCGGCGCAGCACATCCTCTTTCGTCCCGGCGAACTCCCGGACGATCCCCGGATGATCGAAGTGCAGCACGAGCGCCCCGCCGTGGATGGAGCCGTAGTGGAAGTACTTCTGCTGCCGCTCGTCAAGAGCCCCGGCGAGCTTGCGGATCAGCTCTGCCTCGGCGAGCTTCGGCGAAGAGAGGGCGCTCCCGCTCCCGATCTGCTCGTCTGTCCTTTTGCATACTGCATTGGGTATCATCATCCCTCCTTCTGTATAGATTCATTCGAGCCCACCGCGGTGGGTTCGGTGAAGCTACCGTGCTATGCTGCCTCCATGATATTCATCCCCGCCCGCAGCAGCGCGGAGCGGAAGAGGAGCTTCGTGTTCGCCATCGTCTGCGGCGTCATGGGGATAGCGGGCAGTGACGGGAAGACACTGTGCGCCGCTTCGACGATCGCAGCGTCCCATCCCCAGTCGGCGATCCTCTCAGCTCCGTAGAAGGTCACTGCCTCGATATAGAGGGCGATCAGGTCGGCGCGTTTGATCTGTGGCGTGTCGATCTGCACCCCGAAGTGCTGTTCGATAGCCCGCTCGATCCGCTTCTCCAGGCTCTTGTAGATGCGCCCGGAGTTGGACTTGATGGGTGAGATCATGTCCCCGGTGTACGCCTCCGCCGCATCGTGCAGCAGGGCGCCGAGCCTGTGCTCCGGCGATACGATCCGCGCTACGAGCATACTGTGTTCGGCCACGCTGTAGAGGCGCGGCGTGTGTCCGTTGAACCTCCCGATAGCGCTGAGAGAGTGGATGATATCCTCGATGTCTATCTGGGAGCTGTCGATGTGCTTCCAGAACCAGATGCGCTTGCCGCTGTATGTGTCGAGAAACTGCTCCATCATCTCCCCCTGATCTTTCGGATATCGTAGACCTCCCTGGCATCCCTCCCCTCGAGTGTCGTGATCTGCCAGTGGGGCATATCCCAGCCCCATTTCGCATAGCCCCACTCGATGGGGAGATCGTAGCGGCTGATGATCTCCTGCATGGCTGCCCTGATCCCGGCATAGTAGCGTTCTTCCCACGAGGGTTTGCCGTCGACGAATGCCACCAGGTCGACCGCCAGCCCGTAGAGGTGGCAGGAGTTGTTCGTTTTGCTCGATCCCTTCGCTACGAGCTTCGCCTGCTCCTCGGGGGTACGCAGCCCGTCGAACACCATGAAGTCCTGCTTTGTGATGGCGATCGCCTGCATCACTGCGAACGCCAGGATGGGATGGACGCCGTCAAGCTCTTTGAGTGAGCGTTTTGAAAGTCTGTACCCGCTCATGCTGCATCCTGCTGTATCTTCTCGATGTTCGGCTGGATGCGGAAGCTGTCTCTGACCGTCTTTCTGAGTCCGAGTTTCACGAGGACGCTGTCGTCGAGCTCCGCGATCTCATCCCTGTCTGGTCGCTCCTCGTACACGATACATGACTGGTACCCGTACGCCTTGAGGCTCCTGAGCAGCGCTTCGACCCGCTCCCTGGTCCTGGGGATCGAGACCGACTTGACGAGCCTGTATCCTATCGTGCCGAAGTTGAGCACCCTGGAGCGTCTACTCGCAAACTCCGCTTTGTTGGCTTCGCAGAAGAGCTCGATAGCTTTCTCCAGTTGTTTTTTGTCGTTGTCGATCTCCTGGGAGATGGCTTTGGCCTCCTCTCTGATCTTGTTGATCTTCAGTGTCGTATCGCCGTCGATCTGGCTCTTTTCGATATCTATTTCGGCGATGCGGCGCAGCGCGTTATCCACATCGTCCCAGCTGTTGATCGTTGTTGTTGTATTGGTTGTTTTCATTGTATTCTCCTTGTTGTTTCAGTTTCTGAGTCCTACCCACGCCATCGTCAGTACGATCACGCACACCGCGGCGGTGGCTCCGTATGTGAGATACTCGAGCACGCGATCCCACCGCTGCATCCGCGGGGAACGCCTGCTCATCTCTTGTCCCTTTTCGCTTTCCCCGTGGGGCACTTCTCTATGGATGCAGTGGAGCGCATCCTGTGCCTGCATCTTCCGCTTTTGGCATCGGTACGCGGCAGCCGCACGGCAACCCTGCGTACATGGAAGGGGCACCTGTCGCATCCTAGCGCAAACTCGTGTCTGGTGTATATCCCGATGTTCACGATGCCGCCCCGCCGCTGCCGTGCAGCAGCTGCCAGACGCTCATGTACTGCGGCTCTCCCAATGCCGGCACCTCCACGGCAGGGGCGCCGAGCGAGATCATCGAGGGGCCGCCGTCGTGTTCGTACTCCACACTGTCCATCACCGCGGCAAATACCTTCGCCATCTTCTCATCCTCGGTATCGAGGACGCTCTTTCTCTCCGCTCTGTATCCGATCATCTTCATCTCTTCTCCTTCTCGAAAAATATCTCCACAGGGTCGATCCCGATCCCTGCACAGAGCCCGGCTATCTTTTCCTGGCCAGGATTGTTGATCATCCGTATGCCGCCGGCCCAGTATCTTTTTTGCCCCAGTTTTCGGGAGAGGCTGGTGTCGCTCTCTGCCCCCAGCGCCGTCCGCAGCGCATCGATCACTTCCGATCCGTTTCTCCTCCGCATCCCGGCAGGGAGGGGGATATCGGTCTCTTCGCTCCGCCTCGCCTTCCGTCTGACCGTAAGCCTCCGGTCTCCCGACGCCATCGCCACCATCTCCTCGAAGGATGGTCTGCTGCTCATCTGCCGCCTCCTCTCCCGCACGATCCGCACGCATGTTTCACTATGGAGAAGTGGTATCCTCCGATACTCACCCCGTCCCTCACCGCCGCGGCGTACTTTCGGCACACTGCGGGATGGATCTCGTCCTCCAGCGCCTCGCATCGGATGTGCTCCTCTGCGCCGTAGTATTGCTCCAGCAGCTCGTATATCTTCGAGCCGTCCGCTCCGTATTTCCCCGAGCGCAGCAGGGAGATGGCGGTGCGGCTCCTGCCGATCCTCTCGGCCACCCGCTGCACTACGCCACCCTCTGCCGCTATCGCTCTCTCCAGCAGTTCCGTACTCATACGCTCGCTCCTGTGTATCTGTATTCTCTCTCCATGATCCTCCTTGCCGTGTTGGTCTTCACCACGATGCCGCTGCGCTCCCACTCGCTCATCCATCTGGAGAGCTTGAAGAGAGGGTAGTCGGTGATCACCGCCACATCCCCCAGGCGGAACCCGCTGTTGCGCCGCATATAGCGCAGCACCGCTTCCTTTTTGTATTTAACCCTTGCCATTTTCCACCCCCAGCTCACGGAACGCAGCCAGCGACACGCTCGTGATGTCCTGGAGCTCGCATGCCTTCTCCAGGCGGGTGAGCAGCACCCTGATCTGCCGGAGGTTGGGGTATTTCCTGGCGAGGTATGCCACCAGGTCGCTCTCCACCTTCACCTCGCACAGCTCGCAGAACTTCCCCACATCGCCCGCACCGATCGCCTCGAACTCCACCAGCTCCACCACCCGGCTGTAGTAGTGTCGGTGGCGTTTGAGCTTGGCGTTGCTCTCCTCCATCCCGATGAAGAAGAGGATGATGGAGGTCTCGTCGTGGATATCGCGCAGCAGCTCCAGCGTCCCGATCTTCTCGCCCCGCAGCAGCGCGTCGATCTCGTCGATGATGATGATGCGGGGCTCCCTGCGCAGATCGTCGATCACCCGCTCGTACATCCTCCCACTCCCTCCCGAGATATCGAGATCGAGCTCGAGGCAGAGTTTTTCCAATAATTGTTTCTTGCTCCATGTCTGGGCTGCCCGCAGCAGGATGGCGTTCTTCTTGACCGCGATCCGCTCCAGCCCGAAGGTCTTCCCCAGTCCGAAATTCCCGTACCCCAGCCCCATACGCGGCGATGACGCGCTCAGGCTCTCGAGCCTCCCGAAGCTCTCCAGCATCGTTACATAGTTGGCGGTATCTACAAATACTTCTTTCACAGTGTTCTCCTTTTTTGTCGCGTTAACTACGCGCTGCTTTTAACGCTCTTCTTTGCCATCTCCCATATCTCCGGGTTGGCAGCCGCCAGCGCCCTGTCCTTGTCGTCTATAGTCCCCTCGCCGAGCTTCCTGACAAAGCGCTCGAGCAGCGAGGCATACTTGACCACCCCTTTGGCTCTTTTCGTACGCTCCTCATCCTGCATCTCCTGCCGCTCTTCATCTCTCTCCTCACTCCTTGCCTCCTCATTTTCGCTGCTGTGTACACCGGCGATGATCCTGTCGTACTCTTCGCCCCGTTTCTCCGCCTCTCTGACCGCTTTGTTGGCTTTGGAGGCGAGGCGGTTGTAGGCGCTGCGAGCCTCTTTGATGATGCTCCGCTTCGCTTCGTCGCTCACTGCCGGATCGCTTGCGGTACAGATGAATTTGCCATTCTCCGGGTCGTACACGGCGACGCTGTGCATATCGTCTGGCTCGATCACCCTCACCCTGCGGCCGATCCACTCGACCAATGCGGTCTCCCAGTAGATGTTCCTGATGCCGTCTGTGGTGATGACGATCCCCTCCTTGGTGACGGTGCGTACTCTCGATACCCCCATCATCAGATCGAGGGAGCGCTCACTCGCCACCCGTCTCGTATGGTGGCCGCTCCACCGCTCGGCCGGGCTCATCCCCAGCGAAGAGTGGCGGCGGTGCTCGTACTTCTCCACCCACTGCTCCAGAGCTTCCCGGAGCTCGTCGGAGGAGATGGGGATATCGACGAACATATCGGCCTCTCCCCGCCGCAGGATCGCCCTGGCGAACCCGCTCTCGCTCCACTGCTTCTCCTTCCATCTCGCTATCGCCTCCCGCCGCTTCTCGAAGCTCTTGGACGATCGCAGCGCCTGCGCCTCGGCTACATTGTGCCCGACGAAGCCGCGCAGCGTACGGAAGAGGTCGCGTGTCAGCGTCCCGAAGAACCGCTCGATATGCGGCTTCATCTCCCCGCTGTACGGGGGAACCTCCCTCTTGCCGATCCCCATCGCCAGGCAGATATCCTCGATGTGGTTGCTCGTATAATCCCTGCCGTTGTCGACGATCAGCAGCTCGGGCAGTCCCATCTTGAGGATGGCCCCGCGCAGGTTGCGGCTCACGGCGTAGCTGCTCGTGCTCTTCTCCATCGAGACGAACACACGGCGGCTGTAGACATCGATCGCCCCGTAGATCGTCCACCGCATCCCGTCGCTCGTCATCACATCCGCAGGGGTGGCGTCGAGCTCCCAGGCGGCATTGGGGTACCGGTAGGCCTCCGATGCGCTGCCTATGGCGGGTTTGTACTGCCCCTTTGCGCGGTCGGGGTTGGTGGCGTGATCCCAGAGGTGGCGGTTGGCCTGCTTCCATGCCGCTGCCCACCGCTCCACGGTACGCTGCGACGGTGCGTCGGGGTAGACCTGCCGCAGCCGCTCACAGATGCTGCTCATGAGCGGATGGATGTCGCGGCGGAGCAGCTCGGATCGGACGAACTCCTGCATCGCCTCCGTCATCACCGTAGAGCCTTTCGGTCTGCCGCGCCCGTCACGGAGCGCCTCCACGACGCTCTCCCCTCTGGCGTAGGCTCCCTTGTAGAGGCGTATCCACCGCCTGAGACTCTGCTCGCTCACCCTCGCATCCCCCAGCTCTTCGACGAACCGGCGCAGGCTCCCCGAGCGCCGCAGTGCCATCTGCACCACGGTCACCCGGTGATCGTCCCCCATCGATGGCTTGCGCTCGGGTACCGATGTCGCCTTCGGCTCGACCCATATCTCGTAGACCGTACCGCCGTTGCCGCCGACCCCGTCGCGTTCGCGGTAGAGGTAGCGTGTCGAGCCGCGCTTGCAGGCAGCCTGTATGGCTCGCGAGCTCACACCGTAGACGATGGCCGCTTCGGTGGTGCTCACCCACATTGGAGCCCCTCCCAGGGGAGTGAGCCGATCCACACCCCGTCTCTTTTGAGATTGGAGATGGTCTTGCGTACCATCCCCGTCCCGCCGTTCCTCTCGCCGGTGAGCTTCTCCGCCAGCACCAGCGAGAGGATCGTCTGATTGAGCCCCTTCGCCCTGGCGTAGCTGTTGACCCCGTAGCCTTTTTTCCTGAACCTCTCTCTGATACTCTCTTCCATCCGTTCTCCTTTCGTCCCCCTCTCCCGGGTGATCACACTGCTATGTTGTCTGTGTTGTCTATGTTGTATAGATACTTTTTTCCTGCGACCTTCTTGGTGTAGAACCGCCCTTCAAATTTCTCGAGGACGGCTCTCGCGCTCTTGTTTTCGTGGCTCTCGCCGATCTGTGCGAAAAGCTCCCGCTGGTTCAGTTCTCCATGCTTCTCCAGCGCCTTGATGACCCGGTCTACGATACTCTGCTCATAGTCGCTCATCCTGACGCTCTCCAGGTCGATCTCCGAGAGCCGCAGCTCCCCGGTGTCGATCTCCCACCCCTTGTCCAGTACGCTCGCACGCTCCTTCTGCACCTCCGTCCACAGCCGCAGCCGTCCGCCGCCCGAGGGACGGGGATGGACACGGTACATCACATCGATGGAGTTGCGGATCTGGTTGGAGCCCTGGTAGTTGCCGCCGTCCTTGTTGGAGTGGTGGAGGACGATGATCGTCGCTCCGGCCTCGCGGATGTTCATCAGGGCGTTCATGATCTTCGCCATCTTCGCATCGTTGCGCAGGTCGATCGCGGCATCCTTGAGTGAATCGATGACGAGCACCATGTCGCTGTACGCCTCCCCCACCGCCATCTCCGCCATACGCATCAGGATGCTGAAGGGATCGCTCTGCATAGAGGTGCGGTGGATGAAGGTCATCCGCTCGTACGCCCCTATGAGTATCCGGTCCACCCCGCGCTTCTTGAGCTCGCTTGCGGGATTGTCGGCATCGATCACCACCACTTCCATCCCGGTGCTATCGAGTATCCGGTGGAGCACGGAGTGGAGGAGCCAGCTCTTGCCTACCCCGCCGTCGGCATACCACAGGCTGATGAGCCCTTTGGGGAGAAATCCCTCAATGATATGCTCCGTACTCCGTTCGAACACCCCCTTGTCTATCGCCATCTCTTTGAGATAACGCAATGCTTCGCCATTCACGACTCCTCCTTGTACCTTATGACCCATCGCCCCTCGGGACGATCGGAGATAGGGTTCAGGTGTTCTTGTATGTTGCCGTACGCTCTCCTACGGACTTCTCTGGCCTTTTACTCACCGTTTTAGAGGTGTCGTCTGCGGACGCTCAGACGAAAAATGTTAATAAACACAATCATTTGCTATAATTAATCAAGTGATTAAGGAATTATAGAGTAAATATTCTTCAATGTCAAGAGATTTGAAGAAATTTTCATCAAAAAGGGTGATTTATGAACAGGTTGAAGGAAATAAGGGCGTTTCTCGGGCTATCACAGCAGGAAATGGCAGACCAGATAGGGGAAAAACGGTACAGGATCAACGATATGGAGAATGGCAAGACAAAGATCCAGGTCGATTTTGCAGAGCTTCTTGAAGAAAAATTCAACATCAACCCGTGGTGGCTGCTGACAGGCAAGGGGAATATGGAGAAGAAGAGTACCGAGAAGATCGAGCTGGTAATGGATGATACTATCAGGATGCCCTTCGTCCGCGGCCAGGCACAGGCGGGAAGGGGTAACGATATCTCCGATATCCGCTACGAAGTGGTGGATACCATGTCGATCTCCAGGGCGCTCTTCAAGACACCGCCCACCTCCACCGTCCGTATCATCAAGGTAGACGGCTACAGTATGATCCCTACCCTCTACCCCGACAGCTACTGTATCTTCGATGAATGCGGCCGCTTCATCACCGACGGACTCTATATCATCAATTACGGCAACGAGCTCATGGTCAAGCTCCTGCAACAGTCCCCCGACGGCAAGCTCCACATCAGATCGACCAACCCGGACTACGCCAGCTGGACCATAGACCCTGCATCCGACCAGACACACTTACACATTATAGGCAAAGTACTCCGAATCATCATCTGATCCCTTTTGGCAACGACACCCCTGTCACTGCCAAAAACGATATTCGTCAATGTTCGCCAAATGTTCGCCAATATTCCCCAACACCGCCCAAGCACGCTCACCGATCACACCGCCAACCCGCCTTGCCCCAACTCCTGCCCAAAATTGACACCCACCAAAAAGCTCATACCTGACAACATCCCCAACCCCCTGCAATCAAGCACTCCAAGCACATCACAATTAACCATTTTATTTGCTGTTTTACACTGATTATATTGCATTACAGTTGTTTGCCAGATTGAATAGTTCAAATATATGTAGTTGCATCATGTCATAAAGCTAGAATATATTAATTCAATCATATACCTCGGGGATGGAAAAAAGGGTACTGTTCCTCGAAAACAGGAACGGCAGACTGACAGAGACCGATATGGAGAGTGTGGAATTTTACTCGGGCATCAGGTGATACGACCGATACGGGCTGAGTGCCCGTACGGATGCTACTCTACCTTTTTCGAGAATTTCAGGTAGAGGATCGGGAGGATGATCAGCGTCAGGAGGGTGGAGCTGATGAGCCCGTTGATGACGACGATCGCGAGCGGTCGCTGTATCTCTGATCCCGGCCCCGTGGCGAAGAGGAGTGGGAGGAGACCGAAGGCGGCGATGGTGGCAGTCATGAGGACGGGACGGAGCCGTTTGACCGCCCCTTCCACTACTGTCTTTCTCAGATCATACCCCTGGAGGATGAGGTGATTGAAGTAGTTGATGAGGACGACCCCGTTGAGCACCGCGATACCCAGAAGGGCGATAAACCCGACCGATGCAGGTACCGAGAGGTACTCGCCGCTGAGGTAGAGTCCTGCGAAGCCCCCGATGAGAGCCAGCGGGACATTGATGAGTACCATCGCCGCCTGTCTGAGCGAACCGAACGAGATAAAGAGGAGGATAAACACCAAAAAGAGGGCGAGCGGTACGATCACCATCAGACGGGCAGCCGCACGCTGCTGGTTCTCAAACTCACCGCCGTAGGTGAGGTAATACCCTGCGGGGAGTTTGACATCCTTCTCTATCTTCTCCTTGACCTCTTCGACGAAGCTCACGAGGTCGCGCCCTTCGACATTGGACTGGACGATGGTCTTGCGGTAGCCGTTCTCGTGCGCGATCTGTACCGGCCCTGCGTTCGGGGTGAACCTGACGAAGTTGCTCAGAGGTACCGAAGTACCGTCATCGAGCGGGTAGTAGAGCTGCGAGAGTTTCTCCAGGGAGTTCTGGATGGCGCCGTCCCCCTTGATCATGAGGCTGATACGGCGCATCCCCTCCTGGACTATCCCCGCCTCTACGCCGGTGACCATTGCCTTGAGGTAGTCGTTGATCTGCTGCTGGGTGATGCCGTAGTAGGACATCTGCTTCTTGTCGAAGCTCAGCTCGAAGTAGGAGACCCCTTCGTTGGCTTTCTTGTAGACATCGCTGCTCCCTTTGATCCCTTCGAGGGTCGTTTTGATCTTCTGGGCGATCTCTTCGAGCTTGTCGTTGTCGCTGCCGAAGATACCGATCGCCAGGTCGCCGCGGACACCCGTGAGCATCTCCGAGACTCTCATCTCGATAGGCTGGGTGAAGCCGTACTCTATCCCGACGAAATCATCGAGCACCTTCCGTATCTCTTCGATGACGAAATCCTTGGAGGGCTGGCGCCACTTATCCTTGGGCTGGAGGACGAGGAAGGTATCGGTGTCGTTGAGTCCCATCGGATCGAGTCCGAGCTCGTCGCTCCCTGTCCTGGCGACGATCTTCTTGATCTCGGGGACGGAGGCGAGGAGCTTCTGCTGCACTTTGAGGTTGAGGTTCTTACTCTCATCCAGCGAGATGGACGGGAGCATCTCGACCCCGATGATGATACTCCCTTCGTCCATCGTCGGCATGAAGGTTTTCCCCGTCTTGTAGGCGAGGAAGAGGGAGAGGAGGAAGATCACCACGACCGATGCCAGCACCTGCTTCGAGTACTTGAGGCTCAGTTCGAGGGCAGGTTTGTAGATATTGACGAGTTTGTGGACGAGCCATGACTCCTTGTCGGGTCTCTTGGAGAGGATGAAGGAGCTGAGCACAGGGATGAGGGTCAGCGCGAGTACTAGCGAGCTGAAGAGGGCGAAGACGATACTCAGTGCCACAGGCTTGAAGAGTTTCCCCTCCAGCCCCTCGAGCGAGAGGAGCGGCATGAAGACGATGATGATGATCAGTACCCCGGTGACGATGGAGGGAGCCATCTCGATAGCGGCGTTGTAGATGATATGGAGCTTGTTGGTCTCGCTGTGCTTGGGTTCCCCCAGCTCTGCCGTGATATGCTCGACCATGACGACCGCGGAGTCCACGAGGATACCGATGGCGATCGCCAGACCACCGAGACTCATGAGGTTCGCGCTCAGACCGAAATACTGCATCGCTATGAAGCTCATCATCAGCGCGAAGGGGAGGATCAGCGCGACGCTCAGCGCCGAGGCGATATTGCCCAGCATCACGAGGAGGATCACGAGGATCAGGATCACCGCTTCGACCAGCGCTTTCTTGACCGTATGGGTGGCGAGATCGACGAGCTCGGAGCGGTCGTAGAAGATATCGATCTTCGCGCCGTCGGGGAGGATCGCCTGGAGCTCTGCTATCTGGGCTTTGACCTTTTCGAGTACCTTGGCGGTGTTGGCGCCTTTGAGACCCAGTACGAGACCCTCTACCGCTTCACCTTGGCCGTTCTTGCTGACGAAACCGGCTCGGGTGAGGTGGCCTATCTCCACCCTGGCGATCTGGTCGACGGTGATCACCTTGTTGTCCTTCTTGATCACCGGGAGGGCTGCGATCTCATCGAGGTTCCTGAGTTTCCCTACGCTTCGCACGAGGATACTCTCGACACCCTGCGAGACGCGGCCGGTACCGTCGTTCTGGTTGTTCTCTTCGAGGGCTTTCATGAGCTGGTCGAGGGTGATCCCCATCGTGCGCATCCTGTCGAGATCGGGGGTGACCTGGTAGGTCTTCACCTCGCCGCCGAGGGCATTGACCTCAGCGACACCTGCTACGGAGCGGATCTTCGGCGCGATGATCCAGTCGAGCAGCGATCGTTTCTCCTGGAGGGAGAGGGTATCCGACTCGATGGTGAACATCAGGATATCGCTCAGCGGCGTCGAGATGGGGGCGAGTCCCCCTTCGATATTGGACGGGAGGGAGCCTTTGGTATCATTGAGCCGTTCGGTCACCTGCTGTCTCGCCCAGTAGATATCTGTGCCGTCCTCGAAGTCGATGGTGATATCGCACAGACCGTACTTGGAAGTAGAGCGCATGATCGTCGCATGGGGGATACCCACCATACCCATCTCGATAGGGATCGTGATACGGGACTCGATCTCTTCGGGGGTCATACCGTTTGATTTGATGATCATCTTCACCTGGGTGGGGGAGATATCGGGGAAGGCGTCGATGGGGAGTTCATTGTACGACTTGACCCCAAACCCCAGTATCACCACGGCCAAAAGGGAGAAGAAGAGCCTCTGGGCGAGTGCGAATCCTATGAGCTTATTCATCGCTCTCTCCGAGGAGGTTCTTGAGCACCGCTACTGATGTGGTCGCGATCTCATGATCGAGCTCCGGGGAATGGGCGACATAGTAGTAGCCGGTCTCTTCGCCGATGATCTTCACAGTGTAGGAGTCGAACCCTTCGCCGTTCTTGATGAAGACGATCGGTTTCCCTTTGTGATAGATCAGAGAGGTCTTGTCGATCATCAGCGCGTCGGCGTTGAGGTTGATCGAAGCTGTGGCACGGTAGCCCGAGAGGAGCGCGATGTCCTTGGGGACGAGTATCCTCACATGGCGCGTCTGGTTGACCGGGTTGACGGTGGGAGAGAGCTGGAGGATGGTGGTATCGAAGCTTTGCTGCGCAAGGAGGATATTGACCACCTGTCCCTCTTTGAGATTGACGAGCCTTGAGGCTTCGATATCGGTCTCGAGCCAGAGCTCACCCTCTTTCTTGATGATGAAGAGGGCTTCGGAGGATGGGGTGGTCTTGCCCGGTGAGGCGGTGAGGGCGATCACACGGCCGTCGACCGTGCTGACGATGGGGATGGTGGGGGAGAGGATGAGGTCGCGCAGGAGCGTATCGATCATCTCATCGCCCGCGCCGTAGCTGTGGAGGAGCGCTTTGGAGGCTTCGATCCTGATCTTGTCGGCCTCGAGCTCGGCGTTGGCCGCTTCACACTCTTTTTTGGGGATGATGTTCTCGTTGCACAGGAGCATCTTGCGCTTGGAGGCGTTGGTGTGGTGGCGCAGTTCGATCGCCTCGGAGATCGCTTTCTGCTGCGCTTCGATCCACTCCGTACCGCTCACTTCGGCGAGTACCTGCCCCGCTTTGACCTCTTCATAGTTGGCTATGAAGAGCTTTTTGACATTGGCATCATAGGGGAGGGAGATCGTGGTGAGGAGCGATGGAGGGGTCGCAACCTCGAAGATGAACTCTCCGAGCGGGAGCGTCTGCACCGGCGTAGGGGTCTGGGTCTTGATCTGCCAGTTGGTGCGCTGCTGTTCGCTGAGGGTGATCTGGGCTGCATCGAGCGATCCTGCCAGCAGAAGGATGAGCGATAATGGTTTGATGAGTGATGGGCGCTTCATGATTAGTCCTTTTTTTCTATGAGCGAGTAGAGTGTGAAGAGCGACTGGTAGTACTCTTTCTGAGTTGCATAGAGCTGTTGTCTGAGTTCATAATATTTCTGTCTGTTGAGCAGGTACTCGATCACCGAGCTCTCGCCGAGATCGTAGCTTTTCTTGATCAGCGGCAGCAGCTGGGTGCGGTACTCCTCGATATTAGTCCTGATCGCATCGATCATCTGCGCCTTGGTGCGGAGGTCGTCGCGGATATTCTTGATCTGGCTTCTCTTCTGGTGGATCGTCTCTTCGTACTTGTAGGTCGCCGCCCGTTCGTTGTGCATTGCGGCTAGGCGTTCCTCCTCGGAGCGTCTGGAGGTGAAGTTGAGCGGGATGGAGACCCCTACGGTGTACCGATCCATATCGATCTCCTTGTCGCGGGAGAGGGTGAGGTTGACGGAGTCTATAGGGGCGCTGTGGCGGCTGATGGCCGTCCTGGCGCTGTCGACCCGTTTTTTGTACGCTTCGGTCGTGAGGGTGAACTGACCCATCGGCAGTCTGACATCCGCAGTGATGGGGTAGGTGTCACGGCAGGAGAGAGTAGCATTTTCGTTCAGGCGCACCTGTGATAGGAGATAGCGTCGGGAGTTCTCCTTTGCCATCCGGCTCGCTCCCAGCTGTGCGAGGAGCTGCTTCTTCTCGATGGAGAGCTGCAAGAGTTCGGTTCTCGATATCTCCTGGTACTCGTATGCCTTCTCCTTGTTTTTGTACAATGTCTCGAGATCGTTATAGTTCTGGAGGAGACTCTGGTACTCCCTGGCGTCGATACAGTGCTGGTGGTAGATGTTCTTGATCGCCTGGGTATAGGTGAGGAGCTGGGAGCTCTCTTCGAGGATATCGGCTTCGTTGTTGAGCCTGTTGATACGGCGCTCTTTGTCTATGATGGAGCCGAACTTGATGTTCTTGGCAATCCCTACGGAGCTCTCGTATTTTTTCGGAGCATTGAGGGGCATCGCCTTGGCTCCGTTCATGAAGAGCTCGATAGGATCGGAAGAGGTGTCGGCTCTGTTCTTCGCTTCGAGGGCGAGGCTCTTCTGATCGAGCGAATTGGTAAGTCTGTTGTATTTCTTGCTTGCCGCTATTACTTTGTCGAGCGTGACGGTCTGCGCTGCGAGCAGACCGGTGAGCAGCGCGGCGATCATAAGGTATCGCATGGTGTTCCTTTGTCTGAAAACGGAAGGGCATCTCTAAAAACTATACCATACTCAAAATACAAATGTGACAAGCCATGCGCCAAACCCTTGAAAAGTGGGAAAAGCGTTCGCATGGCGCTGGAGCATTTGTATTTTGGGTGGGCTTTTAGAGATGCCCGGAAAATATTCTTCATATACGGTGTTTGCCACCGTACAACGCATCTATCGAAACAGTGTGAAGAGTATCAGGCTATAGGGGGCTTGTAGGAGGTACCGATGTCCGGGGACGGGGAGGGGAAGGTATAGTCGCTCGTGCGCTTCGAGCTGTCGATGGACTCTACGGCAGGGTAGGTCACTTCGACGATAGCGATATAGTGGAGGAGGTTGTGGACTTCGCTCAGCTGTACCGCTTTGGGTTTGGCATCATGCGAGGGGGAGGTATGGGCATAGATCGTCCTGTTCTCGGTATCGATCATCGAGATGACGATATCATGCATCGCCGAAAACGACAATACGACCAGCAAAGCACGGATGACAAACGACCGCATAGACTCCTCCTTTTTAATTGATGTCAGGCACTTTTTGAGCAAAGCCCAAAAAGCGACAGGGACAAATGTCCCTACAACTCCCTGAAGCTAGCCGCACCTTTCGGGTGCGACAGAACAACCGACCATTTCCGCCCTTTTTTACAAAAGTGCGGAAAGTCAGTTTTTTATTTAGCGAATTATAAGAAAAGATAACTTTTTTTTTAGCTTAGGAGAATATCTAATTAAATAATTTATCTGGGTTTAAGAAGAGTAAATACACATTTTTTTGATAGGATTTCATACAAAATCATACAGGCTCTGTCAGGAGAAGATGCATGGCGTACAAAGAGACAAGACTGAAGATACTGCTCCTCGAAGACGATGGCAGTATCGGTGAGATCGTTTCAGATTTCCTTGAAGAGTGCGGCTACACCGTCGTCCTGGTCGAGGATGGGCACGATGCTGTGGACAGGGCGTATGAAAGCCATTTCGATCTCTTCATCTTCGATGTCAAGGTTCCCTCCATGAGTGGCTTTGAAGTCCTCAAAGAGATACGGAGATCACAACCCAAAACCCCTGCGATCTTCATGACATCGCTCTCAAGTATCGATGATATCTCCAGGGGATATAATGCTGGATGCGACGACTACATCAAAAAACCGTTCGAGCTGCGGGAGCTGGAGTTGCGGCTTGAGAAACTGATAGAGAAATCGTTCGCACTGAGCGACAACAGGATCAGGATCACCCCGGAGTGGTCGTTCGAGCTCCACAGCGGGAAGCTCACAGGGGCCGAGGGGGAGATGTACCTCTCCAACAAAGAGTCGAAGATCGTCAAAACGCTCCTCTCCAACCAGGGCGCGCCCGTATCGCATGAGCAGCTCATGAACGAGGTGTGGGGGTACGATGACGAAGTGAGCAACGAAAACCTCCGGACTCACATCAAAAAACTGCGAAAGATTCTGGGCAAAGAGGTGATAGTGAATATTCGCAAACAAGGATATATGATTGCTGTCGGCTGAAAAGCGTTCGCTGCTCCAATTCGTCTCGGTCTTCGTAGGGCTCAACACCCTTTTCCTGATCACCCTTTCGATGCTCTATTACGACGATCAGAAGAACATCTATATGCAGATTCGTGAAAGCGCCATGACCAATTATGCGGAGACTGCCTACGAATCGATCTACGATCTGGACGATATCAACAGGACTGAGGAGTATCTTCTCCACGATTCCAGGTTTGATACGGCGCTGCTGGACAAACAGGGGCGCGTGCTTTACGCCACGGCGGATGATTTTGGGATCACTCACAGGCAGGGGTTCTTCGGGCAGGGAAGATATTTCTTTTATGTGAATACGATAGAGCTTGACAGGATCAAAAATGTCCGTTACCTGGCTCTCAGGGGCAAAAATATCGATGCTGAACTTACCAAGACGAAGGAGATGCTCTATGTATTCCTCATCGTCTCGATATTATTTTTCGGCGTGACGATCTATATCCTCTCACGGCTTTTTCTCAGACCGCTTCGGGAGTATATCGAGCTCCTAGATGATTTCATACGCGACGCCGCGCATGAGCTCAATACTCCCGTAGCAGTTCTATCAATGAGCCTGGAGCGGATCAGGAAGGAGGAGTTGGGCGAGAAGAATGCCAGAGCGCTCCGCCATATGCAGCTGGCGACCAAAACACTCGAACACCTTTACGGCGACCTGAGCTTCCTGATAGCGCAGCCGTCCGATGATGAAGAGTCCGATATCAGGGTCGACCTGCTGGTTCTGGAGAGGGTGGAGTATTTCATGCCGCTTGCCGATGCCAAAGGTATTTCCTTTGTCACGAAGCTCCGCGGGACGACGATGAGGATCGACAGGCTCGCGCTCAACAGGATCGTCGACAATCTCATCTCGAATGCTATCAAATACAACAGGAAGAACGGGAAGATCGTTATCACTCTCAACCGCCACGCTTTGAGCGTCATTGACACGGGGGTCGGGTTCGAGAGAGGGCTGTTTAAAGAGATATTCAACCGCTATCAGCGGTTCGACAGTGCAAATGGCGGATTCGGTCTGGGGCTCGATATCGTCAGAACACTGTGCGACCGGTACGGTATCACCATAGCGGTCAGATCGAAAATACAAAAAGGGACGATCTTCAGACTGTCGTGGAAAAGTTCACGGTGAGTTCACTCCTGAGGGTATACAATTCGGTTAACACATGAAAATGTGTATCACTTTCCCCAAAGGACTCAAACAATGAAAAAATTACTCGCTCTTCTTCTCGTTCTCGGTTTCTCTTCGGCTTTTGCTGCTGATATGAAAGCGGAAGCTGCACCGACTGCAAAAAAAATGGTCAAACATCATACGCACAAGCACCAGCATGTAAATACTGCAAAATCAGCCCCTGCTGAAGCGAAAAAGTAAATACCTGTTTCTATCTCTTGCTCCCGTTGATAGAAACTGGGTAACAACTCCTCCAGAGCGGAGAGAAAAACCTACCCCCATAAGCGGTCTTCTCTCCTGTTACCAAACCCCGAAATCTTTCTTCTCTTTATTAAGTTTATCGTAGTCCACCCGCAGATTCCCGATCGACTGTTCGAGCGGTATCTGCTGGTCTATGTGCCATTGCATCGACTCCCTGTACTCTTTGGATAGGGTATAGCCGGTGCTGGCAGAGACCCAGGTGTAGTCGACCAGCCGTTCGGTGTTGTTGCCGCAGAGCTTGCTGTAGCTCTCGGGGAGTTCTCCGGTGAGGAGCAGCAGGGTCAGGCCGTTGCCGTAGGCCCCGATCCTGTACGGGTTCCCGGCGTCCCTGATCTCGTCTCTGAGTCCCCTGGCATAGTCGAGGACATGGAGGCAGACCCTCTTGCCGCCGAGGGTGTTGCCGATACTGTAGTCGAAGTCGATGCCGAAGTAGATCGCGCTCCCTTTGGGCTGGGAGACGCTCTTCGCCTGTTTCAGGGCGTACTTCGCATCGAGCCGCCCTTCGTCGTAGGGATTCTTGGCGACTGTCGGCAGGACGCACCCGGTATCGTTCGCAGTGTCCGGAACGGGGAGCAGGTCGGAGCAGACCACTTCGTTCTGCACGATGACCGGGTAGCCTTTGCTGTCCTTCTTGCCGAATCTCCCTGTCAGTTTGCACGGGGAGTTGCTGTTGTACTGGTAGACCGACAGGATGCCCAGACCGTTCTTCTTGATCTGTGCGGCTTCGGCGGGGTTGTCGACCAGGCGCTTCTGGGGGAGGTTGCTCTGTGCGCATCGGCCGTAGTATCGTCCTACGACAGCTACGCCATGCTGTTTCAGATCGGTGAGATACGGTGATGTATCGGTCGATGTGTCTACGACGAGACCGCTGATGGTCTGCGGCTCATCGGGTGTGGAGACGACCGTGCCGGCGGGGGTCTTTCTCACGCATCCGGCCAGTAGCATCGCGGCGGCGATGAGTCCGATCATGGTTTTTTTCATTTTTTCACCTCTAGTGTTTTCTTGTTTATTATATTGAAATATATGTCAGATAACAAGAATTTTATATCATCAGAAATGAATTGTAAAAGGAGTTGACAGAGCAGGATTCCCGATCGGGTCGGGAATGACGGAAAGGATTAATAGTGAGGAGAAAGTTACTCCTCTATCCCCAGAAATTCCCTGACGACCTCGCGGTCGTCGAAGTGGTGCTTGACCCCTTTGATCTCCTGGTAGTCCTCGTCGCCTTTGCCGAGTATCAGGAGGACATCAGAGTCTGTGAGCTCGTTCAGGGCGAGGCGGATAGCCTCTCTCCTGTCGACGATCGCTCTGACATTCTCTTTGCCGCGCAGACCCATCAGTATCTCTTCGATGATGGTCTCGGGCTCTTCGTCGCGCGGGTTGTCGCTGGTGACATAGATACGCTTGGCGAATCTCCCTGCGACCGCACCCATCCTCGGGCGTTTCTGGTGATCCCTGTTGCCCCCTGCGCCGAATACCACGGAGATATCCTTGTCCTTGAGCGAGTCGAGCACCTGGTACATCCCGTCGTCGGTGTGGGCGAAGTCGACGATCACGAGCGGATCGCGGCTGATCACCTCCATCCTCCCGGCTACGCCGCCGAAGTGCTCCACCTCGTCGCATACCTCCTGGAGCGGTCTGCCGGTGAGCATGACGACCGAGCCGATCGCCGCCATGAGGTTGTAGACATTGAAGAGTCCCACCATCGGAGAGTAGAACGACGCCTCTTCCTTGATAGACTTGATCGCTGCGGTGATACCGTTTATCAGCGAGAACGCCTGTACCTTGTAGGTGGCGGGCTCGTCCACGCCGTAGCTCTGGGCGCCAATGGGGTTGTAGACGATATGTTTGATATCGTCCTTGTTGAGGAGCTTGGGAGCCTCATCGGCGAAGAAGAGACTCTTGACCCGTCTGTACTCCTCGACGCTGCCGTGGTAGTCGAGGTGGTCGCTGGTGACATTGGTGTGCACCTTGAGGGCGAATGTGATCCCTTCGATACGCTGTTGGTCGATGGCGTGGGAGCTCACCTCCATGATGAAGTGGTCGCAGTTGCGATCGAGCGCCATCTTCATATGGCTCAGCGTCTCGAAGATCGAAGGGGTGGTCATCGCCTTCTCCTCGAGCCTCTCTTCCGCGGCGAAGAATCCCCGTGTCCCCTGTAATGCCGGTCTGTATCCCAGGTCGAGGAGCAGCGAGTAGATCGCAGCGGTGACGCTGGTCTTGCCGTTGGTGCCGGTGACGCCGACGGCTTTGAGGCTGTCGAGCTCCCACAGCTCTATCAGTTCGTCCGGGGTGATGTAGGCAGGTTTCGGATCAAGCTTGTCGAAGTATCTGGTGTTCTGTGCTGTTTTGAGGAAGAGGACACCTTCGGCGAGCCTGCCCGTATCGTCGGTGAGGGATGTGAATCCCTCCTTTCTGTCGAACGGCGCTATCACTTTTTGCTGCCGGTGGCGATATTGTAAAGCTCGTAGATATCCTGGTCGTCGCCGAACGAACCTGCGGCTGCATCGAGGTAGTGGAGCGCCATCTCGTCGAACCCTTCGGTGGCGAGGTGTCTGACGAAGTCGATGAACTCGCTTTTTTCGGTGATGATCACTTTGGTGGAGAACATGATGTCCTCAAACGCTTTCTTGAAGTCGCCCCTGTCGTCGACGAGCTGCATGAAGTCCTCGTAGCGGATACCGTCCTCGTAGTCGACCTGCTCTTTGAGGGGATCGACGAGGAGGTCCTGGAGTGAGTTCTTTGACTCTTCGAGGGTGGTGATGATATTGTTGATGATCTTGTAAGCGTCCTCTTTTTCGTCTTTGATCACCTGGTAGTAATCATAGAGCGCCTGCGCCTCTTCGGCATTCTCGCTCCCAAAATCGCTCAAAAGTACACCCACCTTCGACTCTTCGTGCCCGGGGGAGCTTGCCAGTACCAAAGCGTAGCTCTGGAGCGCCTGGTCGAAATCACCCGCGGCAAACTGTTTTTCTGCTCTTTTGATTAGATTGTTTATATTGATATTCATTATTTTCCCAATTGATCTAGTTTGTCTTCCCATCCAAAAGGTACGTTCACTACTACTATCTCAGGATGAATCAATGCTTTCATCTGCCTCTCTACGCCGAACTTGAGCGTCGTGCCGCTGCTTGCGCATCCGACACACGCCCCTTTGAGCTGTACATAGACCACGGCGTCTTTGATGGCGATCAGCTCTATATCTCCGCCGTCAAGCTTGATAGAAGGGCGTACCTTGGCTATCACGTTCTCTACGGCAGGTCTTAACTCTTCATCGGTAAATTGTACCAATTTTATACCCCTTATAGATGATAAATTGTTTTATTATAACAGATAATCCTGTAATATGCAACAATCGGCGCCCGGGCGCTCTGTTCTCTGGTTTATACAGAAAACAGCCTGATTTGTCAAGGGATATCGTCCCTCTGTCGCAAAGTACCGAGCAAATCGAGGAATTTTTCACCATATTTCTCATATTTCTGCTCGCCGATACCGTAGATTTCCAGCATCTCTTCCCTGCTGGCGGGAAGGGCGGAGACGAGATCGCGGAGGGTCTTGTCGGAAAAGACGAGGTAGGGCGGGATATCCTCGTCGATGGCGATCTCCCGGCGCAGCGCCCGGAGTGCGTTGAAGAGCTGTTCATCGGCAGAGTCGGTGAAGATGTCGGCTTTGGCATACTCCCTTTTGGTCTTGAGCCTGTCGCTGTCGAGGTCGATCGTGGCCAGCCCCTTGAGGATATCTGCCCCCTGCTGTGTGAGGCGGTAGACCTTGTATTCGTTGATCTCGAGGGCTTTGAGCTCGAGGAGGCGGTTGGCGACGGTGAGCCACTGCGCCCGGCTGAACTCCCGGCCGATACCGTAGACCGAGAGTTTGTCATGGGCGTTCTCAAGCACCCTCGCAGCCTGTGATCCCAGCAGGATATCGACGATGTAGTGCATACCGAACTTCTGCTCGGTGCGCATGATCGAGGAGAGGAGCTTCCGGGCGGGGGTGGTGATGTCGACGCTTACTGCCGGGGGATTGAGGCAATTGTCGCATTTGTCCCTGCACTCCTCTATAGTGTCCCCGAAGTAGTCGGCGATGCTCCGGTGGCGGCATACCGACGAATCTATAAAGGAGGTGAACTTCTCGATCTTGGCATAGGCGTAGGTCTTATACGGAGTTTCGGGGAGGTCGTCGATAAATCGCTTCTGGAGCAGGGTATCGTGCACCGAGTCGAGCAGCAGTGATTTGGCCTCGAGCCCGTCTCGCCCGGCACGCCCGATCTCCTGGTAGAAGCTCTCGACGGTCTTGGGGCGGTGCATGTGGACGACGAAGCGGATATTGCTCTTGTCTATCCCCATCCCGAAGGCGATCGTAGCGACGACGATATCGATACGGTCGGAGATGAAGTCGTCGTAGGTCTTTTTCTTGGTCTCAGGGCTGAGTCCCGCGTGGTAGGGTTTGGCCCTGTATCCTTTGGATTCGAGGAAGAGGGCGATCGTCTCGGTGGAGCGGCGGGAGAGGGTATAGACGATCCCGGGCTGTCCCCTGTGGGCGCCGAGGAAGCTCAGCAACTGTTCTTTCCCCTCCTTGACTCGGTGCTCTATATGGATGGTGAGGTTGGGACGGAAGATCGTCCCCTGGATGGTGTTGGGCTCCCGCAGACCCAGCTGCGAGATGATATCGTCCCGTACCTGCCCGGTGGCGGTGGCTGTGAAAGCGGCGATAGAGACATCGGGGAAGAGGCGCCGCAGCAGGGAGAGCTCCCTGTAGTTCTCACGGAACTCATGCCCCCATTCGCTCAGGCAGTGGGCTTCGTCGATCACGAAGAAGTTGATCCTGACACGGTGGAGCAGGGAGATGAAATACTCGCTCGCAAACCTCTCGGGGGCGACGAAGAGGAGCTTGATCTTCCCCGAGGTGAGGTCGTTGATGATCGTCTGGGACTCCTCCATATCCTGCATCGAGCTGAGCATGGCCGCAGGGATACCGTAGGAGTGGAGCGCGGCGACCTGGTCGTGCATCAGGGCGAGCAGCGGGGAGATCACGACAGTCACCCCATCCATCAGCAGGGAGGGGAGCTGGTAGCACAGCGATTTACCCCCTCCTGTGGGGAGGATCATCAGAAGGTCCTTCCCCTCGAGGATCGTGTCGATCGCCTCGCCCTGGAGGGGACGAAACTCATCATAGCCGAAGTATTTTTTGAGCAGTTTTTCTTTTTTCATAGCTGCAATAGTAGCACCGTGTTTTTAAAAAAGTCAAATTATATTTCAAATTGTAATATCTTATCAATTTTTTAATCAAAATATTTTATGAACCAATTCATATAAATTTTATATTCTTTTTATATACTTACAGGTCAAATCAAAAAACAAAAGGACAATGAATATGGCTCTATATGACAGAGATTATACTCAGAACGAATCGGTTTCTTATGTTCAGGAAGGTGCCAGCGTCGCCTTCATGAAGAGGACATACCAGCTGTTAGGCGCGAGCATGATCGCTGCCGCAGCAGGTGCGTATGCCACTATGCCTTACGCTCAGACTGTACTTGAGTACAAATGGTTCATCTTCGGCTTCGAGCTTTTCATGCTCTTCGTCGGTCTTGGAATGACAAGAAACAAACCGGGTCTCAACCTCGCGGCACTTTTTGTCTTTACCTTCACTACCGGTGTATCGCTTGTACCTCTTTTGGCAAGACTCATCGGTGCGGGCAACGGCGGCGTGATCGGTAATGCGTTCCTGATGACCGCAGTACTTTTCGGCGCCCTCAGCCTCTTCGCTATCAACAGCAGAAGCGACTTCTCAAGCTGGGGCAAACCGCTCTTTATCACCCTTATCGTGATCATCGTTGCTTCACTGGTCAATATGTTCATCCTTCAGAGTCCGATGATGCATGTGATCATTACGGCAGGCGTATTGCTCCTCTTCAGTCTCTTCACGATCTACGATACGCAGAATATCGCCAACGGTGCGTACGATTCAGAAGTCGATGCGGCAGTATCGCTCTATCTTGACTTTCTTAATATGTTCACTTCGATCCTCCAGCTTCTTGGAATCTTCGGCAATGACGATTGATCATGCCAATGACGGTTTGGAGCGGCTCATCGATGCCAATCTGAACCGCCTTGGCGAAGGGATACGCGTCATCGAGGATGTATGCAGATACATCTACGATGATACGACCCTCACCCCCCGTCTCAAGTCCATCCGCCACGATCTCCAAAAAGCCCACGATCCCAGACGACTCATCCACAGAGATATCCAGAACGATATCCTCAAATCATCCACCCCAAGCGAACTCCAGAGAACATCCCTCACCGATATGATGCTCGCGAACTTCTCCCGTGCAGAGGAATCAGCCAGAGTGCTCGAAGAGAGCTTCAAACTCATCGATGTTGGGCTTGCAGAACTCTTCAAACATATCCGCTATGAGCTCTATGACCTCGAGAAGATTTTTTTTGAGGCGCATACTCCTCGCTAAGAAAATCATATCAAGGCTACTTTATCGAAGTATTGATTTTGGATTTTTTTTAGTTATAATCTACCTGTTTTAAATAGTACCTATTCCTGATTCTCGAGGCGGATTTCAATGATTTTTTTCATAGAGTATGCATGTTAGAAAAACTGATGGCGTTCATTGAGCATAAAGGTATGCTTCAAGAAAAACATCCGCTTCGTTATCTTCTCTGGGAACCTACTTTGCGTTGCAATCTGGAGTGTCTCCATTGCAGCAATGAATGCACCACTGAAAATACCTCAAGACTCAATGAACTGACTACAGAAGAGATCAAGAATGAACTCTCTTCGATAGCGATGCACTATGATCCCAAAGAGATCACCTTCGTCGTCACGGGGGGAGAACCTCTGATGCGTCACGACCTGACCGAAGTGGGTGCGTTCGCCAGCTCTCTCGGCTACCAATGGAGTATCACCACCAATGGTCTGCTGCTCAATAAAAATACTATCCGATCGTTAAAAGAAGCACATCTCGGGAGTATAGCCGTCAGTCTCGACGGGATAGAAGAGCATCACGACAAGCTCAGAAACTCTCAGGGAGCCTACCGTCGCACCGTAGAGAACATTCGCAGATTCCTTGCATCAGATAACCCTGCCACATTGAGTATACTGTGCTGTGTGAGCAGTATCAATGTCCATCATTTGGGAGAATTTGTCAAAGAATTGATGGATATTGGGGTCAGGAGAGTGCGCTTTGGCCCCATATATGGAGCTGGTAGAGCCCAGGGCGAGTTGATGCTCAGTGATGAAGAGCTGTTAAAACTCCTCGTTTTTATCAGGGAGGAGCGGGTCCGTCAGCGTAACAGAATCGATATTTCACTCAGCGATGACGGTTACTATGGCGCGGAGTTTGAGTGTCATGTGCGGAGAAATCTTCATTACTGCGGTGCAGGTATAGAGTGGGGAGCGATACTCTATGACGGATGTGTGTCGGGATCGACCAACATATCGAGGAAATATAACGAAGGAAATATAAGAAATGACTCTTTCGTAGATATCTGGGAGAACAGATTTGACCGTTACCGCAGAGGAAGGGAAACTCTTTTCGCCCCTTATTGTGCAGATTGTGAGGAGTGGATACTGTGTGAAGGTGGAGGGTTTCATCTATTGGATCAATATCTAAATGGAACGCAGGAATGTGGTTACAAAAAAATAAGGAGTGCATATGGAAGATAAAAAAGGTATGGATAGACGGGTATTTCTGGAGAAATTCGCGAAGATCAGCACGGCGGCGATCACCATAGGGGTATGTACAGCGTGTCCGGGGACACCTCCAGATTATTTTGGTGTCTTTATCGATGTGTACGATATTGACGGGAGAAGCTATCTTGATTGGGAAATTACACAGCTTCCTAAACAGCCCAAATTTGTTTTGAGATTTTCACATCCCGTCCTTCCGGATGTAGAAAAACTGGTGGATATTGCCGATGCAAATTCCAATACGATACCATGTCAAAAATCCTGGCAGAATGAGAGTGATCTGGAGATCACATTCCCCGATGATCCACTCAACTATGGCAGTCGCTATATACTCAATATCTCCGATGATATCAAGGATAAGAACGGTATGACGATAGACGGATACCTACAACACTATATCTTTGATATCACACATATCAAGCTTTCAAGCGAAACGATTACCTTGGCTCCCAATGAAGAGGTGAAGGTTGAGATTGAAGCGTTGTATATCGATGATATGATACTTGTCGAGTACGACGGAGTCTTCGTAGAAAAGCTCTCCAATGATTATTATGAAGAAAATGGCGAAGCCGATGTGACCGTAGAGGGGCAAACAGTGATCGTAAAAGGGCTTAAAGAAGGAAAAATGATGTTCGGTGTATATATCCTCTATAACGGCAATGAGAACAAACCAAAGACATATCAGACACAAATGTATGTCGAGATTTCCTAGAACACTGGTTCGTCTCGATCGTCCCCGATGTGTGCACGGGGGTTGTTCGCTTGTATAGGAACCGAAAGCTTTAGCTTCGCCTTTTCTGATGGGTAGAACAGCCGTTTTTGTCCTATAGTGGTTTCTCCACAAACATCATATACCAAATTAAGACTAAATTTAATACAATTGGACAATAAAACAAAAGGGAGTATCATGCATCTGAGTCAGGATATCAAGCCCATTTCCTATCTGAAAGCAAAAACGGCAGAAGCGGTGAGCAGGGTGACAGATACCCAGCGCGCGATGATCATCACGCAAAACGGTGAAGCCAAGGCGGTGATACAGGATATAAGGAGCTATGAAGAGCTGCAAAACAATCTTGCGATGTTAAAGATGATCATCAAAAGCGAACGGCAGATACGCGAGGGGAAGGTCACCGCACAGGAAGATGTGTTTGAAAAAATGGAAAAAAAATACTTCGGCTAATCGATGCAGACATATACGGTACTCTGGACGGACGACGCTCTCAAAGATTTTGACCGTATCATCGGGCATATCTCCAATGAGAACAGAACCAATGCCGCAAATATCTATCAGGAGATGAAAAATCAGGCTATATCACTGGAACAGTTCCCGCTGAGAGGAAGGGTAGTACCTGAGCTGGAGGCATTGGGTTTTACCCATTATAGAGAACTTCTCTTCAAGCGATGGCGTATCATCTATACAGTAGACGGAACGACAGTGTATATATTGCTGTTATTGGATGGCAGGCAAAATCTCGAGGATCAACTGATCTACAAGATATTGCATAGCGGTCAGATGGAATAGTGAGACAGATTTTTTCTTTCCAACATATTGTGCTACAATTACCGATACCAGTTGCGAGGAGCATACGATGTTTGGGATCAAGTATATCAAAGTACCGCCGACAAGCTACCTGATCAGGTACAGCGGGGGTGAGATCACGAAGGAGGGGGCGGGAGGTTCATTCTTCTACTACGCCCCGATGACCACGCTGGTCTCCATACCGATCGGTTCGGTCGATATCCCCTTTATCTTCGAGGAGGTAACGGCAGATTTCCAGAGCGTGACGATACAGGGGCAGATCGCCTACAAGATCAGGGATGCCAAGAGCATCTCGAAGCTCCTCGACTTCTCGATCGACTCATACAAACATACCTACCAGTCCGACGACCCGCAGAAGCTCTCGCAGCGTATCGTCAACCAGGTGCAGGTCGTGACCAAGAAAGAGATACAGAAGCTCTCCCTCCAGAGCGCCCTTGTCTCGCTCGATGAGATCGTCGAGAAGATCACGCAGGCGATGGAGCACCTCAAAGAGTTCGAAGCGCTGGGTATCGAAGTACTGAGCTTCTCCCTGCTGGCGATCCGTCCGACACCCGAAACCGCGCGGGCACTCGAAGCGAAGGTGAGAGAGGTGATCCTCAAGGAGGCCGACGAAGCCCTCTACGCCAGACGCAACGCCGCCATCGAACAGGAGCGGGCCATCAAAGAGAACGAGCTCAATACCGAGATAGCCGTCGAGGAGAAGAAGCGCCAGATACAGGAGACGCAGATGGAGGCCAAAAAAGCGGTCGCCCAGAAAGAGCATGAGCTCCAGACACTCCAGATGGTCTCGATGATCGAGATCGAAACGCAGAACAACGAACTTGTCGATCTCCGCGTCGCGAACGCCAGGAAAGAGTCCGACGCCAAGGCCTATGCGCTCGAAGCGCTGATGAAAGCGGTCTCCCAGAGCGATCCGAAGATACTCCAGGCCATCACTGCATCAGGTATGAGCCCCGAACAGCTCATCGCCCATGCCTTCGGCGATATCGCATCCAACTCCGAGAAGATCGGCCAGCTCAATATCACCCCCGACCTCCTCAAAGAGCTCCTTGACAAAGAGAGAAATTATTGAGAAACGAAGAGAAGAAGATCGTTCTCATCACCAGGAAGAGCCGCCTCGACGAGCTCATCTACCGCTTCAACACCCTCTCGCAAGCCCGCTTCTATGTCGAGCACCTCGGAGGGGATTTCCGGGACTATATCGACGAGCACAGGACATATGAAGAGGTGATCAGGCAGGCGGTGGCGATCCTCTCGTCGCTGGGGAGGGTCACGCAGCTCGACCGCGCCTACCTCCCCAACTATATCTTCGGGCGGGACGATACGATCGTCGTCATCGGGCAGGACGGTCTGGTCGCCAATACCATCAAGTACCTCGATTCCCACCCCCTCATCGCGATCAACCCCGACCCAGCCAGATGGGACGGCAACCTCCTTCCATTCCTTGTCGATGACCTCGCCGAGATTATCCCGCAGGTGTGGTACTCGCAGTGCAGCCGCCGCGATATCACCCTCGCCAAAGTCTCGCTCAATACCGGCGAGGAGCTTTACGGGGTTAATGATATCTTCATCGGCCCCCGCACCCACCTCTCGCTCCGCTACAATATCTCCCATGGAGGAGCGAGCGAGAACCAGTCCTCGAGCGGTATCATCGTCTCGACCGGGCTGGGCTCCACTGGGTGGTTCCGCAGCCTGATGGTGGGGGCGCGGGGCGTGGCGCAGAGCTGGGAGAGGAGTTCGGGGGGAACTGTCACGATGACGGAGCCCCCGGAGCAGGGGAACGACTACTCCTTCCCGTGGGATGCGAACTACCTCTACTTCACCGTCAGGGAGCCTTTCCCGAGCCAGTATTCACAGACCGACCTTCTCTTCGGGCGGATATCCCCCGACGCGCCGCTGACGATCAGCTCCTATATGCCTGAGAACGGGGTGATATTCAGCGACGGTATCGAGAAGGACTATATCAATTTCAATTCGGGTACCGTCGCCACGATAGGGGTGGCGCAGAAAAAAGGGTGCCTTGTGCTCGGTTCCTGATTTCTCTGATCTCTCTTCCTAAGAGGGTGCTCCTGCGCTATGCAAACGCTTTTCCCCCCCCCATTTCATGGGTTGGGTGCATAGCTTCTCGCACCCTCTTAGGAAGAGGATGAAGAGTTTTCCGGCTTCCCATATCCATAAAATTTAAAAATAAATGAATATAATTTATCAAAAAGAGGAGAATCGATGAAAAAAATAGTATTGCTGGCACTGGTCTGCGCCCTGAGTACGCTGAGCGCCGAGACGGTCAAGAGCTACTACCCCAACGGCAAGCTCAAAAGCGCCGAAGAGTACAAGAATGGCAAACGTACCGGGATGAGCCACGAGTACTATGAGGACGGCGCAACCCTCCGCACCGCCAAGCCATACCTCGGCGGTAAGCTCCACGGGATCGTCCAGGCATACTCCTCCAATGCCCTCCTGCGCTACGAAGTCCCCTACAAGAACGGACTGGAGAACGGGACGGCGCGCTACTATACCGACGACGGGCTGCTCAAGGCGGAGGTCGACTACAAGGACGGGCTCAAGGACGGGCGGATGAGGCTCTACTATGAGACGGGGATGCTCAAGATCGAGACCGTATGGGAAAACGGCAAACTTGTCGACGGCTATCTCTTCAACATGGAGAGCAAGAACCGCCGCTTCACCAAAGAGGAGTTCGAGATATTCAGAAAGGCCAACGAATAGGGATGGGATTTCTGCTGCCCGAGTTCAGACATATCGTCAATAACAGACTCAAGTACATCTACCTCACCTTCGACGAGGAGGCGAACCTCGTCATCAAGAGCCCCCGGATCACCCAGGCAGAGCTGGAGAAGGTGCTGATCAAAAAGAGCGCGTGGATCGAAAAGAGCCGCCGGAAGGTCCTCTCCAGGAAAGGGGTGATCTCGCCAGTGGAGGGGAAACAGCAGGTCTATTTCCTCGGCGAAGCCCACGAGGTGAGGCACGAGCTCGGGGAGCGCGGGAGAGCCGTGCTGGAGTTTGGCAGCGGGGGATTCGTCTACCGTGCGGCATCTTTTGATCTCGAGGAGTTCCGAAGCGTGCTTGACCGATTCTACCTCAGGGAGGCGCGGGAGTCGATACCCCGGATGCTCAGAGACTGCTCCGAGCGCTCGGGTCTGGAGCCCGGGAAGCTCTCGCTGCGCAAGGCCGCCAAGCGGTGGGGGAGCTGCAGCAGCCGCAATGATATCTCGATCAACTACCGGGTGATGAAGCTCCCGCCCGAGCTCATCGAGTATATCCTCTACCACGAGCTCGCCCACATCTGCCACAAGAACCACAAGAAGGAGTTCTGGGCATTGGTAGGTGAGCTCATGCCGCACTACAGGGACTGCGAAGTGCAGCTCAAAACATACAGACCATAGGAGACCAAATGGATATCTACCTGATCATATTCCTCATCCTCATCCTCGCAGGGTCGGTGACGATCTACACTTACTACCTGCGGGAGAAGAAGGTCGAGCTCGATTCGATCAAGCGGGGGTTCTGCCCCTCGTGCCACCAGAACACGATCGAACTGACCGATCAGCGGGGGACAGGGTGCGGTTCGCCGCGTCTCGTGACCTTCGAGTGCAGCAGCTGCGGCTACCACAACAGCTTCAGCATCGACGGCGGCGGGTGCGGGTTTTAGAGGAGGGTGTTGTTGAGGAGGAGATTGTTGGCTCCTGCCTCTTTGAGCTCCCTGCTGCGAAACACTTCCTCCATGTACCTCGCCTGCCTGGCCGAATGGAGATCGCTGCCGAGGAAATCGACCATCTCGAAAGCGGAGAGTATCTTTGTATTCTCCTGTACCTCTTTACCGTAAAATCCCGTGAATGATCCGATATTGCACTGGAAGAGTACCTCCTGTTCTTTGAGCTCGATATATTTCTTTTTCGGAGAAGTGAAATAGAGATAGCGTTCCGGGTGGGCCAGAACCGGTGTATACCCCGCTGCTTTCACTTCATAAAGAAGCTTGTCAAGATTGGGCGGCATCGTAAAACGGGATATTTCGAAGAGGAGGTAGTTGTCCCCGAATGTCAGGATGTCATCGTGTGCCATCCGTTGCAGCAGCTCCGTATCGAGCATATATTCCGCGGCTGCTTCCACTTCTATCCCGATCCCGTTACGGAGCATCTCCTCTTTGAGGATGGCAAGGGTATCCCTGATGGTCCGGGTGGCGTTGTTGTAGCGGTGCGACATGACATGGGGGGTGGTGATCACCTTGTGATACCCCATCCGTTCGAGCGAGCGGAGCATCTCGAGACTCTCTGCCATATCCTTCGCACCGTCGTCGATACCCGGGAGAATATGGGAGTGAATATCTACAGCAAGCTCCAGCGGGGTATCGTGGCTGAAGATATTGAAAAGTGCCATTGTCGTTCCTTTTTGAACTTTCGTATCGATTGGATGATAGCATACCCTTGCTTACTGATCTTTAATGAAAAATGATTATAATCCACATTAATGGACCTTTTCATGCCGTCATTTGAGAGAATGGAGAGCATAGTGCAAAAGGTCAAAAATCAGTATCGGAGACTATACAGTGAAGGGGTTATTCTATTTCGTCGGGGCGCTTGGGTTGATCATAGGGCTAAGCGGGTGCGGCAAACGCGACTATGAGATATTGCAAAGTGATTCGCCTGTCAGGGAAACCAAAAAGATATCGCTCAAGGAGATCGAGTACAAGATACAGCCCCATGACAGGGTGTCGATCACGATCTATCAGTCTCCCGACCTCACCCCGGTGAATCTGGAGCAGAAAGGGTTCATCGTCGATGCCGGCGGGTATGTCTCTCTCCCGCTCATCCATCGTGTCAGGGTCGCAGGGCTCACCCAGAGCGCAGCGGCAAGGATACTCGAAAAGAGGTATGGTGCATTCCTCAGCGACCCTTCGCTCACCCTCGAGGTGCTCAATAAGAAGATCTATGTCCTCGGTGAGGTGAAGACCCAGGGGGTGATCGAGCTCCAGAACGATTATATGAATATCTTCCAGGTGCTTGCTGCCAGCGGCGGTCTGGCCGACACGGCACGCCGCGACAGTATCTATATCCTCTCGTACGACAAGAGTATGACGATGCATATGCGCCAGATCGACCTGAGCAGTTTCGCCACGCTCCAGGGGAGCAATACGATCGTCAGACCCAACGATATCGTCTATGTCCGTCCCAACAACTGGAAACCGTTCCGTGTAGCAGCCGATGACTTCACATCACCGTTCGAGGCGGTGGCGAAGGTCGCAGCACCGTTCGTGACGATCAAGTATCTCTCCGACTGACGCTCATGCGGAGGATTACATCTCCTCTGCGCCGTCTCCGATCTCGTCCTCGCTCATCGCGAGCATATTGCCCATTCCCAGAGCCTCTTTGATCTTCGCTTCGATCTCTCTGGCGAGCTCTTTCTCCTCTTTGAGCATTACTTTGACGTTCTCTTTGCCCTGTCCGAGCTTCTTCTCGCCGTAGCTGAACCATGCGCCCGACTTGTCGATGATATCGAGTTTCACACCGTAGTCGACGAGCTCACCCTCTTTGGAGATACCCTCGCCGAACATGATATCGAACTCAGCCTGTCTGAACGGCGGCGCGACCTTGTTCTTGACCACTTTGGCCTTGACACGGTTACCGATCTGCGATTCACCCTGCTTGAGGGTAGCGATACGGCGTACATCTATCCTGACAGACGCGTAGAACTTGAGGGCATTACCACCTGTCGTGGTCTCGGGTGAGCCGTAGCCCATCATACCGATCTTCATACGGATCTGGTTGATGAAGATGACGGTGGTGTTCATCTTGTGGAGGATACCCGTGAGCTTGCGGAGCGCCTGAGACATGAGACGCGCCTGGAGACCCACATGCTGGTCACCCATGTCACCCTCGATCTCGCTTTTGGGGGTGAGCGCCGCTACCGAGTCGACGACGACGAGGTCGACCGCGCCGCTCCTGGCGATCGTCTCCAGGATATCGAGCGCCTGTTCGCCGAAGTCGGGCTGCGAGACGAGGAGGTTGTCGATATCGACGCCGAGGTTTCTGGCGTAGAGGACATCAAGGGCATGTTCGGCATCGATGAACGCACATATCTTCCCCTCTGCCTGCGCCGAAGCAATGGTCTGGAGTGCGAGGGTGGTCTTACCCGATGATTCGGGCCCGTAGACCTCGATGATCCTCCCCTGCGGGATACCGCCGATCCCAAGAGCCATATCGAGCCCGAGAGAGCCTGTGCTGATCGCCTCGATAGGCTCGATCTCTTTGTCACCCAGACGGATCAGGGTACCTTTGCCGAAAGTCTTGTCGATCTGTTTGATAGCCATCTCAAGGGCTTTTTGTTTGTTCGCATCCATAGTGGTCGATCCTTCGTAGATAAGTTATGAAATTCTATCAGCATTATAGTTGCTTTTTGGTGAGGGTGGTGAAAAGATTTCAAATTGACAGATTAATTTTTGCTGCCCTTCCATCGGCTCACTCTTCACACATCCCACCCCACACTTCATGGAGGCAGGAGTCGGGATCACGATTCGATTTTTTGCCGAGTAGTTTGTCGGATAGAGGTTTGGCATTCTGATCGAGTTTGACCTCGTAGGTACTATCGACACAGCTATGTTTGTCGTCATCGTAATCTCCCGATACCTTCGTGGCGATAAAGCCATTCCCGGTCTTCTTGTATCGCGTATAGCGGCTGTAGGAGCTGTTCGGTCCATGGAGCCAGAGCATGAGCTGCATCTCACCGTCGGTGTCTATCCCATCGATGACAGGGTAGATATCGTGCGGTTCGTCCATGCGGTAGATACGAAATTTTTTGTTGATGAGATAGATATTGTAGAGCATATGGCAGTTGAGTCCTTCGACCTCCCCGCTCAGATAGAGAGTACTGTTGTGATAGTCGATGGGTTTGAGCTCTTTGAACTGTTTTTGTGTCGCAGGCGGGAAGGATGAGAGCGGTTGGCGATAGGCTTTGAAAGATACGAAATACTTTGTGTCCCTTGGCACCAATACGCCACCTTTATACCTTGCATCATAGGCTCGGACTTCCATATAGAGGATATCATCCCTGAAGTTGAAATCCCTGATCGGGTCGTATTTGTTCAGGGGTTTGAGCTTCTGCCATTTGGCATATAGAGGAGATGTCAATAGAGAGAGGATGAGGAGAGAGAATAGCCATTTCATAGAGACTCCTTGGTGGTGTAATGATAAAGTAGCATCCTCACTCTTTGTTTGAGCTTGTAAAGGCTTTGAGGTAATACATAGTTATCACAAAAGCCACTGCAATGATTATTGCATGTTGATGCTCCCTTAGCGAAGAGTTTGATATTATAAAGAATATAAAAAAATGGGGCTAGACTAGTTTAGAGGTATTAAAGTGCCATAGGAGTACGATAATACCGATGAAAAACAAGTATGTAAAAGTTGCCCACATTTCAGAGCCAAAATTTAGAGAGATAATCAAGTATTTTTCAGAGGATCTGACAGCTACA
>QKDN01000008.1 GCA_003252535.1 Campylobacterota bacterium
ATCGTATTTTCTTCAAGGTAATTGTATTGATTGGTATTAAAAAGCATATCATTGAATTTGACTCTATCGAACTCTATTGATTTATTAAATTGACAAGTATAATCAAATTGTGAATATCTATAAACTGCTAACTTATCGGATTCCTCAGGTGTATAATTTGATACTATTTGATTAAAAATGCAAGTCTGATAGATAACATTGTCTTCATTTTCCAATAAACCATAATCAAAAAGTGTCCAATTTTTATGAAATTTGCAATCTTGAAAAAAACACTCTGTATCTTTCAAATCCAAGCTCGATAAATAAAATTCACAATAATTAAAATGGATTTTTCCAAAAAGATTTAATACTTTTATATAGTCAAAAGTATCTCTACGGTCTCTAGTTGGAAAATGAATACAACTTGGTACAAAAGTTGTATTCTTTAAGACTTCATTAAAATTTTGATTGTCTAATTGGTGACTTCTAAAATATGTTTTAAGTTCTTCTTTTGAAAATTGATCGTTTAATAAGTTATCATCGCTGCATATCTCTTCAACGATGTACTCTATAAATGCATTAAAAAAATCTGATAATAGTCCAGAGTTCCAATCTTTAGAATAGACATTTTTTTTACAGTGTAATATACACCCTTTATCAAAATAAACATCTTTTTGACACTTACCATAACAATCGATATTACATTTCAATTTTATTCCTTTTGGATATAGCTATCATATACAACAAACACTTTACAAAAAATAGCTCTAATATATCTTGATAATTGAGTGGCTTCTTTGCATAGATTTGTATCCTGAATAATAATCCAATTCCTGACACTTTCCCCTTAAACAACCCAAAAATCTTCACACATTCCCCAATCCCCTCCATTCCAAAAAATTCAAACAAATTATCCCAAATCGTTAGAAATCTTATAATTTTTCACTATACTAATGGGACAAAAACTTTGAGGAGATACAATGATACACAACAGGATCATCCAGTTGATCGCAAGTGTTTTGGTACTCGCTGGATGTGGGGGAGGCGGCGGCTCTGAAAGCTCGGAGACGAACGGGACGACGGAGTTTGCGAAGTCGGTCACGATCGGCTATGGCAACGACGGCGAGATCATCTTCGTCTGGGAGAAGGGGGATGATACGGAGCAAACCCTCTACAGCTCGCTTGATAGCACCATCGATGAGAGCGACTCTCAGATCGTCGCCAAAAGCGCGGCGGGGAGCTACACCATCACCTGCCGCCCGGCACAGAACGGCGATACGACGCTCCTCTATAGCTGCGACGGCGGGGCGAGTCTCACGATCGTCAAGGGGAAATCCAACGCCATCCTCCTAAGCGGAGCGGCGACAGAGCAGGTAGGGAGTATCGAGATACTCCTCGCCGAGACCAAAGCGAAGTAGGGGGAGCGGATGAAGAAGCTTATCATAGCAGCAGGACTGACACTCGGGACGCTCTGCGGGGCGGCGGATTTCCAGGCGGACTACTCGAAGGCGCTCTCGCTCTCGCTGGAGTTCTACGACGCGCAGGGTGCGGGTGCGAGAGGGGAGAGCTGGCGCAGGGTGGAGTGGCGCAACCCCTCCGTGCTCACCGACGGGCAGGATGTCGGCGCTGATCTGAGCGGCGGATGGTTCGATGCGGGGGATCATGTCAAGTTCTCCCTCCCGATGTCCTACAGTGCCTCGATGCTCGCATGGGGCTACCTCGAGTACAGGGACGGCTACAAGACCGCAGGCGAAGAGGAGTACTTCAGGAACAATCTCAAAGTCGCCCTCGACTACTTCCTCAGCAGCTACCGTGACAACGGCACGGCGGGCGTGAGCGACGACCGGATACACTACCAAGTAGGCGACGGCGGTGCCGACCATACCTTCTGGGGGCCGCCTGAGCTGATGACGATGGCGCGCCCGACATACACCTGCGACAAGGACAAGAGGTGTACCGAGGTCGCCGCAGGAGTAGCAGCAGCTCTCTCCTCGGGGGCGATGGTCTTCGCCGACAGCGACGCGTCGTATTCGCAGACGCTCCTCTCCAAAGCGAAGAAGCTCTATGAGTTCGCCAAAACCTACCAGGGGAACAACGGCTACACCGCCGCATCGGGCTACTACACCTCCTACAGTGGCTACAACGACGAGCTCTCATGGGCGGCGATCTGGCTCTACCGGGCGACGGGCGAGAGCGCCTACCTCGCCGATGCCAAGAGCTTCGTCGCCAAGGCGGGGAGCGCCATCTACTGGGCGCAGAACTGGGACAATGTCTCCAACGGCACCTACCTCCTCCTCGCCAAGAGCGGCGATACCGACGCAGCCGCCAAGATCAAGACCCACCTCGACTACTGGCTCACTGGTGTCAGCCGCACCCCTGCGGGTCTCGCGCACCTCAATGAATGGGGAAGCCTCCGCTACGCCTCGACGACCGCCTTCATCGCGTTCGTCTACAGCGACTGGGTGAGCGACGCGACGCAGAAGCTCACCTACCGTACCTTCGCCGCCGAGCAGATGAACTATATCCTCGGCAACAACCCGCTGGGGCTCAGCTACCAGATCGGAACGGGGACGAAATACCCGATCAACCCGCACCACCGCGCCGCCCACTACTCGACGAGCAACAATATCAACTCCCCGACCAACAACACCTACCTCCTCAAGGGAGCGCTCGTAGGGGGGCCAAAGACAGCCAATGACTACGACTACAAGGACGACCGCAGCGACTATGTCCGCAACGAAGTGGCGACCGACTACAACGCCGCCTTCACCGGGGCGCTGGCGAAGATGACGCTGCTCAACCCCGCCTCGGCAGCTGTGGAGGTCAATACAAGCGTCGAGACCAATACGACCGAAGAGGCGGCGGAGAACCCTGTCGCCACCCTCGCGGTCGTGAGACAGAATACCGACGAGTGGGAAGGCGGCTACTGCCAGGAGGTGGCGATCCTCAACTCCACCTCACAGCCGCAGGTCTGGTCGATCGACCTTGGTGTCCCGGAGGATATCATCTCGAGCCACGATGTCAATATCACCGAAACGGGCGGGGCGAAGATCGCCGTGGGGCTTGAGTACAATGCCGCCGTGCCGCCGCAGGGGAAAGTGACCTTCGGCTTCTGTGCGGGTACGCCGCAGGAGACAGAGACGACCCAGACCCAGCCGCAGACCACCACGCAGCCCCAGACGACGGTGAGCACCGGTGGGCTGGAGGTGACCCGCACCCGCAGCTCCGACTGGAACGACGGCTACTGCGAGAATATCGATATCCTCAACACAAGCGACGCCAATATCGCCTGGCAGCTCACCCTCGAAGTGGAGGGGAGCATCTACAATCTCTGGAACGCCTCCTACGCCCAGAGCGGCTCCACCCTCACCGCGAGCGGTCTGAGCTGGAACGCGCTCCTCTACCCGGACAAATCGGCCTCGTTCGGATTCTGCGCCAACAAATCCTCTGCGCCGATGGAGCAAAACGGCGAGCTCGCCATAAGCGTGGAGCAGATACTCGCGCAGGGTGTCGACATGGGGGACGCATCGGTGAGCAACGACGGCACGCTGGAGGTGAAGCGGATCACCCAGACTGACTGGGGGACGGGCTACTGCGAGGATGTCTATATCAGAAACATCTCGCAGGGGGATATCCTCTGGGAGGTGAGCTTCGCCTACGAGGGTGAGATATACACCCTCTGGAACGCCGACTACACCGCCGCCAACGGCCAGCTCACCGCCTCGGGCGTAGAGTGGAACGCCCTCATCACCCCGGGCAGCGAAGCGAGCTTCGGGTACTGCGCGAATCGGTAGCAGGGTGATATTCCGGCATTTGTATATGACCGGAAATCGTTCCCGTCTCGTGACATAGGATACGGGTAACATTCACTGCGTTACCCGTATCCATCTGGCCTCTTACCAAAACAGCGGCTGCACCATACCCTGCATCCTGAAAATAATCCACACAAAATACATTATCATAAAGATTTATAATACAGCTTCATATATATTTGATAAGATTTAACCTGAAAAAACACAATAGTTCGCTACTATGCTGCTTAAAAATTGTTCTCATAAAGGATTAATAATGATGAAACATATATCAAATCATACGATAATGCTTTTTGCAGCATCGACTTCGCTGCTCATGGGCGGTGGCGACCTGGCTCCTGTCCCTGTCCCGGCAGTGCCTATCCCGGTCGTCGAAAAAACTCCTTTCTATATAGGTGTGGCTGCTTCAGATATGAGACTGCTGAACCAGGATACCGATGAGGAGTTCAGTGCGACGGGTATCACGCTGCAGGCAGGGTATATCTACAGTGAATACCTCTCGATAGAGCTTCGATACAGTCAGAATGCCGGCAGTGTCTCGTACGAGAACGGTATCACGACCACTGTGGCCGACACCGATGACTACTCCACAGACTTCGTCAATATGGGGATATATCTCAAACCTGCCTATAGCATCGACTCTCTCACGCTTTATGCACTGCTGGGGTACGGTGAGGTATCGCTCACCAATATCCCCGAGGGCGATACGGACAGGGGAGAAGACGGCTTCCAGTGGGGTGTAGGGCTCAGCTATGCGATAGATGAGAGCTGGAGCCTCTTCGCAGACTATATGTCGCTCTACAGCGGAGAGGGATTCGACCATCTGGCGATCAACAATGATAATGAAGCTACACTCGTCAGTGTAGGTATAAGCTATAGATTCTAGGAGGAGAGACCTGATGGGAACATTGACTACAAAACAACTGCCCGGCATGATGATGCTTTGCCTGCTGCTCCTGTTGAGCGGGTGTAAGGGGAACGGTGAGAGCGGTGTCGAGACGGCAGATGGATACATGGGTACGGTACAGGCAGAGGGGAAGAATAGTGCAGTACCGGAAAGTCAGGAACCGACAGTAGAAAACAACAGTTCGGTACCTGAAACGACCGATACAACACCTGAAACTAACAATTCGGTACCTGAAACCAGCGATTCAATACCTGAAACGAACGATTCGATACCTTTGGTACCGGTGAACCATGCGCCGGAGGCAGTGGACTCCGATATCAGTCTTGATGAAGATACGGTAGCCAGTATCAAGCTCACGGGGCAGGATACAGACGGTGATACACTCACCTATGCCGTGACACAGCAGCCTGCCCATGGGACACTCTCCTGTACGGCAGATGCATGCACCTATACGCCCGATGCCGATTACTATGGCAGTGATACAGTGAAATTCATCGTGAACGACGGAAAAACGGATAGTGCCGAAGCTACGGTCTCTATCACGGTCAACAGTGTCAACGATGCACCTGCTGCCGATGCGGGAGCCGACAAGATCGCATTGAGATCGGAGAGTTTCGATCTCAACGGCACCGGGACAGATATAGACGGGACGATCGTCAGCTATCTGTGGACACTCGATACCAATAGCTCTTTCAGCGCTGCGACCAAAGGGGTCAGCATCGGAGGACTCGGAGTGGGTATATATACCTTCACGCTCACTGTCATCGACAACGAGGGAGAAACTGCCACCGATACTATGACGGTCGAGGTCAAGTCCAAACCTTTCATCATCACTGTCAAGGTCACGGATGGTACCTTCGAGATCGGTACAAACAGTTTTTATCCCACCTACAACTATGATGTAGATTGTGACAACGACGGTACTATCGATGAGGTCGGGATCACAGGTCCCTATACCTGTAACTATACAGAACCCTACAACGGCAAGGTCGTCATCCATGACAATGATGGGAATGATACAGGCTTCCCTGCACCTGCATTTGCGAACAACAGTGAACTTACCGGGGTCAACCAGTGGGGTGATATGCAGTGGCAGTCGATGAGCGATGCCTTCCGTGGCTGCAGCAAGCTCAATGATGACGGAGGGTGGGCGACGGATCTGCCGAACCTCACCTATGTCAAGAGTATGAACTCGATGTTCCAGGGTGCAGCTGAGTTCAACCAGAGCATCGGAGCGTGGGATACCGGCAGTGTGACCGATATGAGTTATATGTTCGAGAACGCTATCTCTTTCGACAGGGATATCGGGAGCTGGGATACCAAAAATCTGACACGGGCTCTGGCAACATTCAAGGGAGCTGTAGCATTCAACCAGGATATCGGAGACTGGAATACCAGCAAGGTAAATGCTATGGCAAAAATGTTCATGGGAGCTACATCGTTCAACCAGGATATCGGAGGTTGGGATACCCACCTTGTGATGTGGATGTACAGTATGTTCGAGGGGGCTACGGCATTCGACCAGGATATAGGAGCCTGGGATGTAGGCACGGTAGTATGGATGTACAACATGTTCAAGGGGGCTACGGCATTCGACCAGGATATAGGAGCCTGGAGACCCGGCAATGCAATGTGGATGGATGGTATGTTCGAGGGGGCTACATCGTTCAACCAGGATATCAGCGGATGGGATACACATAGTGCGGGTTGGATGGACAATATGTTCAAAAATGCCACATCGTTCAGCCAGGATCTAAGCGGCTGGAATGTCTCGAGTGTCGGCTGGCATAGCAATTTCAGCCTCAATTGGGGAGGTATCCCCGCATTCGAACCGATCTGGAATTAGCGGGCAGAGAAGCGAGCTTCGGGTACTGTGCGAACAGGTAGGGTGACCGTATCCTGCTCTTGTCATACCGGACTCGATCCGGCATCCATGGTGTTCGGTACGGTTTCCCGTACCTTCATGTGTGATAGTCCCGTATATCCCATGCCTGGTAGTGGAGTGAGTCAAGCACTTTTGGGAGCACTGGACCGTACTCTCCGGACTGCCTCGACCATATTATAGAGGCTTGGTTTCACCTCTTCCCATTTTCTTGTTTTCAAACCGCAATCAGGGTTGATCCACAACTGCTCTCTGGGTAAGACATCTAACAGAAGTTGTATCTGCTCGACCATCTCTTCGACACCTGGGATACGGGGAGAGTGGATATCATAGACTCCAGGTCCGATCTCTTGTCTGTAACCTGCTTGCCTGAATATCTTGAGGAGCTCATTACCGCTTCGAGCCGTCTCTATGGAGATCACATCAGCATCCATCGCTTCGATCGTCCCGATGATATCATTGAATTGACTGTAGCACATATGGGTATGGATCTGCGTCTCTTTGAGCGCACTGCTTACAGCGATTTTGAAGTCCCTCACCGCCCATGACTCGTAGTGTTTGATCCTGGCAGTTCTGAGTGGGTATCCCTCTTTGAACGCCGCTTCATCGACCTGTATGATCGAGATCCCGCTTTTTTGGAGATCATCGATCTCATCACACAGCGCTACGGCTATCTGTTTGGAGACCTCGTCTCTACCAAGATCATCCCGAACAAATGACCAGTTGAGCATCGTCACCGGACCAGTGAGCATCCCTTTCATTGGTTTGGAGGTAAGACTTTGGGCATAAGTGATCCAGGCTGTGGTCATCGGCTGGGGTCTGCTGATATCACCATAGATAAACGGAGGCTTCACACATCTGCTTCCATAGCTTTGTACCCATCCGTTGCTGCTGAAACCATATCCTCTCAGCTGTTCGCCAAAATACTCTACCATATCGTTCCGCTCAGGCTCTCCATGGACGAGAATATCAAGGCCACACTCCTCCTGGAAAGAGACACACTCATCGATATACTCCCTCATCCTCTCTTCATACTGCCCTCTCTCAATGAGCCCTTTTTTGTACTCCTCTCTGGCTTTTCTCACCTGTGGCGTTTGCGGGAAGGAGCCTATCGTCGTGGTGGCAAGCTCAGGATATCCCAGATGCTCTTTCTGGAGAGCTATTCGCTCCTCATAGACTCCGTCCCGAGTGAATTTCGTCAGACCTTTCACCCGCTCCTGTACCCTGAGATCGTGAATGATCGGAGAGTTTTTTCTGCTTTGATTGGATTCTTTGATCGATTGCAGGAGCTTTTGATCCTTGCTCTTGAGTGATTCCTCTCCATCGTAGAATATCCTGGCAATGAGAGATACTTCATCGAGCTTCTCCACTGCATAGCTCAGCCATGATCTGATCTCCTCATCCATCTTTTCCTCATAATCGAGGGTGAATGGAGTATGGAGCAGAGAGCATGAGGTAGAGAGCGTGATACGCTCTTTTGGTATCTCTCTGGCAAGAACATCAAGCAGTGCGAGGGTTGTGGTGATATCGTTTCTCCAGATATTGCGACCATCGACGACTCCTGCGATGAGCTGCTTGTCGCTCCCGGCAATGAGTGGGAGCGTATCAAGATTCTCTCTTCCATGCACCAGGTCCAGTCCAACTCCCCAGATCGGGGTATTCAGGAGAATCTTCGTCGCTTCATTGGAGTGCTCAAAATAGGTTGTGACAATGAGCTTGAGATTTGATGCACAGGATGCAAGACGATCATATGTCGGTTTGATCAGACTCAGTACTTTCGGCTCCAGGTCGGTGACAAATATCGGCTCATCTATTTGCAGCGTGATATCCTCATCAAGGGCAGAGAGCAGCACAAGCAGCTCCTCGTAGAGCGGGAGGATTCTGGAGTGGAGCTCATAGCACTCACCCCGGTCGACTCTTTTGGAGAGACCGAGGAAGGTGATGGGGCCGATGAGATTGATCTTGGTATTGATACCGTGGGCTTTCGCCTCCCGGTACTCTTCGATGATCTTGGCCGCATTGAGCGTATAGTGGTCCTCGTTACTGAGTTCAGGGACGATATAGTGGTAGTTGGTATTGAACCACTTGGTCATCTCCATCGCTACTGCTTCATCTGTACCCCGTGCCATTGCAAAATAGCGCTCCTCATCGTGAAGATGACGAAAGCGGGCAGGGATCGCTCCCAGCATCACCGCCGTATCGAGCATATTGTCATAGAGCGAGAAGTCATTGGACGAGATACAATCGATCGACGCATTCACCTGGTAGTCCCAGTGGCGTTTGCGTAGACTCCTGGCTACCGATTGGAGCTCTTCCAAACTACTGCTGCCGCTCCAGTAGCTCTCCAGCGCTCTCTTGAGTTCTCTTTGTTCTCCGATTCTCGGGAATCCTACAATATAGCTTTTTTTTGACATGGTTGTATCCTTTGATATAAATATTTGATTGAAAATAGCTTAGTGTGTAATCGAAAATATCAGGATACAAATGGAGGATGCACACCGCTTCTGCGGAATGCAAAATAGGTCGTATAGTAGGGACAACGGGGGATAAATGTATTGAGTTTGAGGATGAGACGGGCGCGGACCTTATAGAGGCGTTTGCACCTGCATGGCCGCACATTGTCATGAAGGAGCGGAGTGAGGAGTGCAGCAGGTGGATCGTTCTCCTCAGCAGAGCTCTCCTTGTCACCTTTGAAGTGTTTGACAAAATCTTCACACCGTACTTTCTGCCCCTCCAGTCTCCTCTGGACACTATAGGCCAATATCGATGCGAGTGTAAAATAGCTCTTGCCAAACCCTCTAGGTGACCTCACGTCTTCCCTCGTTGATAAATTTTCTGGGATTATATAAGCAAAGTAATTAAATTTAACCCACACATGCTAAGAAACAGCCGGGCACCATTCCGATGACCCGTAGGTCGGAGTCCCCCGACCTACGCACGAAGCAACATTTCAATCGTACAAGGGTGGGCGAATCCCACCGATTGTTCCAAACGGTAGTAACGGTATTCAATGGAAGTGTTCTTTCTGTTGAAGATCAAGTATGGTTTTTTATCAAGTGATGATAGGAATCAGACAAAATTTTTCATATGCTGACTGGATTGCTTTTGCTCTGTACCTTGAGTGTTCTTCATTCTGTGCTCTAGGATGTGCAATTCTTATGCAATCTATGCCATCACACACAAAGCGCCAGTATCTACCTTTAATAATTTCATTCGAAATATAGCCATTTAAATGTTCATTGCATAATTTTTTTATAGTTTGGTCATTGACTTTGTTGCAACCAACAGCAAATATGATCATATCAGGTTTATTAAATTTTATACTTGTAGCTATAAGTCTTACAGAAATATCCTGGATTATTTTAAACTCTGAATTCTTTCTTTTTGTAGGGGATGTTCCATTGAAATCCCATGCATAAAGGTTTTGATAGATAAGAGCTCGCGAGTCAATTTCAAGACTCTTTGCAACATTCAAAAAAAAACGTTTAAACCAACTTTGTGATGTTTTTTTGGCATTTCCATTTTTTTTGTCGAGTAAGTGCCAGGAATAGCGTTCCAAAGATTCCTCAATGATCTTATTCAAAGTATTAGAAGAATTTGCTGCAACGATTCTGGATATACTATTTCTGTTATTTTTTGTGTTCCAACCCGAGGTTTCTCTACCAACAACCATAACTTTTTTTGGGGTGGATTTATACTCATCAAAAGGCTGAGATAGAAATACACCTGAGTATAAATCCTCTCCTGAAATAAAGTCGGATGATGTTATAGAAGACAGTATTTCTTGATATCTATTGATTAGCTGAGTCTGTTCCATCTTGCAACTACAACTCACACTTCAAGATCGAATCCACGATCCCCCGTGCGATCTGTTCCGTCCCTACGATGATCTCGTAGCGGGGGAATTCGCGGTGGAGGAGGGCGCGCTCCTGGAACTTGCTCACCGTGATGATCACCTTGGTCTCGGGGGCGATCTGGGTGAGGGCGTTGCAGACGAGGTGGATGTGGTCGTTGTTGTCCATCGCGACGACGACGGCTGTCGCGGAGTGGACGTGGACCGATTCGAGGATGCTGCTCTGGGCGGCATTACCGAGGATCACCTTTTTGCCCAGCCCCCTGGCGCGGAGGACGCTTTCGTTGTTGTGCTCGATGGCGATGTGGGGGATGCTACGCGATTCGAGCTTGTCACAAATCTTCTGTCCGAGTCTGCCGTAGCCGAGCACGACGATGTGGTCTTCGAGGTCTCTTTTGGGGAAGGAGGCGGCCATGACGGCGAGTTTTTCATTGCCGAAGAAGAGATCGACGATATCGGTGAGCCTGCGCAGGACGAATGGGGTGAGCACCATCGAGACGATGATGACACTGATGAGTATCTGCGAGAGCTCGGTCGCGATGAGGTCGGCATTGCGTGCGAGCTCGAAGACCACGAGCCCGAACTCCCCGAGCTGGAAGAGGCTCAGCGCGCTCTTGAGGGCGACCCTTTTGGCGGTGGCGCGCTTGAGGAGGAGGTAGATGACGGTGACCTTGATGAGGGCGAAGAGGGCGACGAGACCGAGGATGAGGGGGAGATTGTCACCGACGATACGCAGGTCGATCTGCATCCCTACCGTGACGAAGAAGAGCCCCAACAGCAGGTCGCGGAAAGGGATGAGGTCGGCCTCCACCTGGTGCTTGTAGTGGGTCTCGGCGATGATCATCCCCGCGATGAAGGCGCCCAGCGAATAGGAGAAGCTCAGCGAGTGTGCCAGCAGCGACGCCCCCATCACCAAAAAGAGGATCGAGCCGATGAATATCTCGTTGGAGTTGCTCCGCAGCACGCGTGAGAGGAAAGGGTCGAGGACATAGAGCCCGAAAGCCCACAGCGCGGCGAAGAGGACGATCGCTTCGGCGAGTGTCTTGAGGAGCAGCGGCGCGATATGGACATCACTCGCGGAGAATATCCCGATCATCAATAGGATGGGGATCACCATGATATCCTGGAAGATCAGGATGCCCAGCGCCCTGCGCCCGAACTCCTCGCCGATCTTACGGCTGGCGGTGAGGAGCTTGAGGACGATGGCGGTCGAGGAGAGGGCGAGCGCGCTGGCGATCACGAGCGAGGGCTTGTTGGGGATATCGGCAGCGAAGCGGGCGAGGAGGAAGAATATCGCCATGCTGATCCCCACCTGCAACCCGCCGTAGAAGAATATCTCTTTGCGCATCAGCTTGAGGTGCTTGATGGAGAACTCCAGCCCGATGGTGAACATCAGAAATACGATCCCGAACTCCGCGATGAGCTCGAGGTCATGCGACTTGCTGCTGTGCAGACCGAAGAGATAGGAGAGGACGAGCCCCGTAACGATATACCCGATGATGGTGGGGATGTGGTATCTGGTGAAGATGATATTGAAGAGTGTGGCGATAAAGATACCCGCTACGATGATCTCAAGCATATTGTTTCCTTATAGAATTCTTGCGGTATTATAGTATTGTTTGCTTGGAAAGGGCGGAGTAAGGTATTTGATTTTATTTATTACAAATTGACAAAAAATTCATTATAATAAAAATTGATTTCCATATAAATTAGAAATGCACATACAATTGTTGTGAGTATATCAGCATTAAACTAAAATAGATAAGGATAGAATATGGGGCAAGTGATCGATATGAGTATAGATACTTCATCGTTAAATTTTAATGCATTGTTAAAAACTTATTTTGATATACAATTGAAAAATATTGGATTAACAGAAAAGCAAATTGGAGAACAATCCATTTCAGAACTTTATGAGAGCTTAGAGAGAGTTAATGAAGCTTTAATAAATCCTGAGAGTTTTGGTGAAGTAAATATAGGCTATGGTGCCACATCACCTTATATCGCTAAATCAGGTTCAAAATATCATTCGAAAATTGGTATTGCATCTATTTTGATTGAAAGAAAAAAACTTATTTTGGATAGAATCAAAGAATTGACTACTAATGAAAAATTAGAAAGTTTACATGATTTGATCAATGGTATAAAGGATAATGAACTAAAAAATAAACTTTCTATTCAATTAGAATCCTTACAAAAAGAAGCTAAAGAATATTCTGAAGAAAGCAAAAAAATAGCCACAAAAGAAGCTGAAGAGAAACTAAGGCTTGAACAAGAAATTGCAAAACAAAAATTAGAGTTGTTTAAAGAAAAGAGTAAGATTTGGCAATCATATTTAAAAAAAGAATCTGTAGCAACTATTGTGGGAGGTTTAATATTAATTGCTTTTACAATTACTCTGATAGCAGCAATGTTTTTCAAAATAGAAAGTACTGAGATAATTAATAATGGGTTTTTGGTAATTTTAGGATACTTCTTTGGCCAGCAAGCTGTTAAAACAGAGAAAGAAGATAAGTAATTCATAAATAATTTTAATATTTTTATATGGTTCAGTAGTCTAGTCTTTATCAGTTGACTGAAGATAAAGCATAATATTTAGTTTAGTTATAGAAAGGATGAATTATTTTACTGAATCGGAGACTTGACCCCAATGCCAATGAATTAGTGATAATCTACGGGTTCGTCATCCTCGCGAATGCGGGGATCTATCACTCCCACACCGTTTGAGATTCCCGTTTTCACGGGGATGACAAAGCACAGGCATTAAGACAGAATCTACGGATCACTGATATGAGCTTAATTCATTGGCATTGGACTTCAGCCCCCCCCCGAAAAAGTGAAGCTGAAGCTTTCGGTTCCTATCTATCGCCAGTAAGTCACCCCGTCCTTGATGATATAGCTCTGCGACATATTGATCGAGTGGTCGAAGGCACTCTGAGGAAAAGTGTTCTGGATAATTGAAAAGTATTACATGATCTCCGATAGTTTTGCGAAAAACAGCTCTTCAAGCGCTTTGGATATCCTAAGACCGTTTTGTTTGAAGAGACTGAAACAGTAGCGGCACTCTTCGGCAGAGATGCAGTTCTGCCTGTAGTTCTCTATCAGTATACCCAGGATACCGACTACCTTGACCCCCTGGCTCTGGGCAATTTTCCTCCCTTTCCTCTCATCGATGATCAATGGCAGGTCGAGCTCAAGAGCCAGTGTGATCGCTTCGGTCTCGCCGATATCGAGTTTGAAGTCGGGTATTTTGTTCGTTACTGGTCTGACCACGATCTGTTCGAACCGCTCGATCCTGTACCGGACAATATCATCTTTGAAATAGAGTTCGTCTTTGACAGCCTGGGGGATAAAGACCTTTTCAAAGAGATTTGAAAGCAGTCTGAGCTGATCGGCTTTGGCGAAAACGATAAGTGCGGTTGTATCGCTGATGACTATATTCATACGGTATTTCAGCTAAAAGCGTTAAACTCTTGCTGCATGTACTCTTCATCCGCTTCCACATAAGGGATGTCATACTTCTCCAGAAGATCCATCACCTCAAGCTTTGTCAGATCGAGGATAGTGGCGACTTGACCCAATGAGAGTTCACCGTGACTGTATGCCTTCAGAAGATTGTATTCGTAGGTCTCGATCTTTGTCTGTCTGGTGAAGAGACCTTTGATCATTTCGATAAATTTATCTTTATCGTTATGGAACTGCGTCTCGATCAAAGTAGTTATAAAAGGATCTCGTATCTGTATACTGGTCATCATCTTTCCTCTAACTATAAAATCTGTCTCATTATATCAAATTGCGGGAGATTTGCAAATACGCATTTATCCTGCCCGCACATGCGATCTACCTCCAGTAAGTTACCCCGTCCTTGATGATATAGCTCTGCGACATATTGATCGAGTGGTAGATGGTGGTGCCGTAGAGGCGGTTGTAGTAGAGGAGGAGGAGACGCTGCTGGGTCGGCTCGATGGAGGGGGTGAACCAGCCGTTGTTGCTGATGGCGATGAGGTTGGCAGGTCTGTCCTCGTAGAATACTCCGCTCGTCGCCTCATAGCAGATGGCGCTGCGGTACCGGGTGCCGTCGATATCGAAATCGGTGAACCCGGAGCTCGCCTGGTAGTCCACCGCGCCGTCGAAGAAGATGTCGTTGACGATATCGCTGAGCCAGTCGGGGAGGGGGTTGCGCTCGCCGAAGGGGACGAGTACCACCTTGTCGGCGATGGTGACCTGCCCGTTCTCGAAAAGGTAGGCGGAGTTGTAGGGGATACCCTGTGACTCTTTGAGCGCGCCGATGACGACGGTGATATGATGGGAGAGCTCTTTGAAGCGTGTGAGCATCATCTCGTCACGGTTGAGGAAATCGGTGATGATAGACTCGGGGAAGATCACGATCCTCTTGCCGTTTGCGATCGATCTCTCGATCTGCTCGAAAGCCGCTTCGTATGTAGGGATGAGATTGACCGGTTCCCATTTCACATCGATTGGTGTGTAAGTGGTGACGATGTCGATATCGTCAGCGGGCGGAGTGGATGGGGCAGGGGGGAGCTCGACGGCCAGGAGGAGGGCAAGCAGCCAGAGCTTCCTGCGTGTCACTATGGCCAGCGAGATGGAGAGGAGGACGAGGGTGAACTGCCATTTCGCCACCCCGACAAAGCTCTGGATGAAAACAAGCTCGGGCTTGAACCAGTCGAAGCCGAGAGGATGGAGGTAGCTTGCCGTGACCAGGAAGATGGCCTTGATCCATACGGCGTTCAGGGAACTCCTCTCCTCCAGCCGTCTGCCGAGATAGGCAGGGCCGTAGAATATCGCACCGTAAATTATGGATATGATAACGACGCCTATAGGCAGGGCCCATCCGAAACCGTACTTCTCAAAGCTCAGCGGTATCCACCAGAACCACATCGCTGCGATGAAGGTACCGCTCCAGAACCAGTCGCGCTCCGGGGCCCGCAGAAGGAGGAAAAAGAAGAGGATTCCGGCAAGGGTATTGAATGGTAACAGGGTGATATCAAGCCATGCGCTATAGAGGTACAGGGAACCCGAAAGGGCGATCAAAAAGCCTCTTGTTATCGAGAAAGTGGTATGATACCCGTCTATTAATTTTCTAATCAAAAGGAACCTCATGGAAGCCGGACAAGGTAGTGCATTCGCGCAACTCATCCCACTAATTTTGCTTTTTGCAATCTTTTATTTCTTGATCATCAGACCTCAGAACAACGAGAGAAAAAGACACCGAGAGATGCTCGATGCCCTTAAAAAAGGTGATGAGATCGTCACTTCCGGCGGGCTCTATGCAGAGATCGTCAAAGTAGAAGAGGAGTTTATCAAAATCAAACTAAATGATAGCTCTATCGTGAAGCTCGACAAGAACTTTGTCGCCAGAAAGATCGAGTTCAGTAATGAAGCGGCTTAATTACCGGGTAGTTATCTTTCTCTTTGCCCTTATTTTCGGTGTGGTATTCTCCATCCCATCGCTCACTCAGAGCGAGCAGGGGAAGAAGATCACACTAGGTCTTGACCTCCAGGGAGGTCTCCATATGCTTCTTGGTGTCAAGACCGACGAAGCGATCAAATCCAAGGTCAAATCGATAGCCGGTACCATCAAGTATATCCTTGATGAGAACGAAGTGATCTTCGATGAGCTGGCGATAGACGAACAGCAGATATCGTTCGAGCTCCTTGACCAGGATGACGTAGCCAAGCTCAAAGAGCTCATCGCCAAAGAGCTCAAAGGTGTGACGATGACCCAGAACGGGCTCAAGTTCGTCTTCGAGATGACACCTGAAGAGATCACACTGACCAGGACCAATGCGATACTCCAGGCGGTCGACACGATCCGTAACCGTCTCGACCAGTTCGGTCTGGCAGAGCCTACGGTAGCCAAGCAGGGCGAGGACAAGATCCTCGTCGAGGTACCCGGTATCAAGACACCCCAGGATGAGCAGCGTATCCGCGAGCTCATCGCCCGTACGGCGCACCTCCAGATGATGGCGGTAGACGAGGACAGGGCGGCGCGTGTCATGACGATCGGATCGCTCGAGGCCAAGAAGTACGGCGACGTGATCCTGAACGATGTCAAGACCGAAGAGAAGTACCTGCTGCGGGAGATACCTATCCTTGACGGTTCGATGCTGACCGATGCCAAAGTAGGGTTCGACCAGAACAACCAGCCGGTGATCAATTTCGAGCTCAGTGGACAGGGTGCGAAGATATTCGGCGATTTCTCAGGCAAGAGCGTTGGCAAGAGAATGGCGATCGTCCTCGACAACAAGGTCTACTCTGCACCGGTGATCCGTGAAAGGATCGGCGGGGGAAGAGGGCAGATATCGGGCAACTTCACCGTACCCGAAGCGCATGATGTCGCTATCGCCCTTCGAAGCGGTGCGCTCCTCGCACCGGTCTATGTACTTGAAAAAAGAAGCGTAGGACCGAGCCTGGGGGCTGACAGTATCAAAGCCGCCTCTATCGCACTTGGACTCGGATTTGTCCTTGTTGTCGTCTTTATGATCGTCTATTACAGTATGGCGGGTGTGATCGCCAATGTGGCGCTCATCGCCAACCTCTTCCTGATCATAGCGGTGATGGCGCTCTTCGGCGCCACGCTCACGCTGCCGGGTATGGCGGGTATCGTCCTCACCGTCGGTATGGCGGTCGATGCCAACGTCATCATCTCTGAGCGTATCAGGGAGCTGCTCCACAGCGGCGATTCGGTAGCGAGGGCTATCGAAAGAGGATATGACAATGCATTCGCAGCTATCTGGGATGCGAACATCACGACGCTGATCGCGGCAGTGGTGCTCTATGCCTACGGTACGGGTCCTATCAAAGGGTTCGCGATCACGATCAGTATAGGTATCCTCGCTTCGATGCTGACGGCGATACTCGGAACTCACGGCATCTACCAGATGCTGATGCACAGGATCGACCGTAAAAGGCTCGGTTTCTGGTTCGGCTCGAAAGCGTAAGGAGAGAAGATGGAATTATTCAGATATGAAAAGCCTGTAGGGTTTATGGGGGCAAGCAAGAAGTTCGGTATGCTCTCGCTGACATTGGTGATCGCTTCGATCGTATTGCTCTTTACAAAGGGGTTCAATTTCGGTATCGATTTCGCCGGGGGTACGCTCATACAGCTCAAGTACAACGGTGATGCACCCATCAGCGATATCAGGAAGACACTCGATGCAAGCAAGGACTTCAAGAACGCCAACGTCACGTTCTTCGGCTCCAACGAAGAGGTGGTGATCCGTATCAAGACCACCTCCGGTGATGTCGGGCAGGATATCGGTGACAATATCAGGGGTGTCCTCAAGACAACCGGAGACTTCGAAGTGAGAAGGGTCGATATGGTCGGACCCAAGATCGGTAACGAGCTCAAGGAGAAGGGACTGATGGCGCTTGCACTGGCAATATTGGGTATCCTGATCTATGTATCGGTTCGATTCGAATGGCGTTTCGCCCTCGCTTCGGTGATCGCACTCGTACACGATATCACCATCGCTATGGGTGCGATATCGCTCTTCCAGGTCGAGGTCAACCTCGATATCCTGGCGGCTTTGCTTACGTTGCTCGGTTATTCGCTCAACGATACCATCATTGTCTTCGACCGTATCAGGGAAGGGATCAGAAGTCACAAGAGCCATGCGCTTGACCAGATCATCAATGATTCGGTGACGAAGACCCTTTCAAGAACGACATTGACCTCGTTGACCACGTTCTTCGTGATCCTGACCCTCTACCTGTTTGGGGGCGAGATCATCTACGGATTCAGTTTCACGCTTCTTGTAGGTATCATCGTGGGTACATACTCTTCTATCTTCGTCGCTTCGCCGATCCTGATGTGGCTGGGCTTCAGCGTCCTCGGATTCAGAGAGAAGGAAGCTGACAAGCTCAAAAGGGAGAAGGAGAAAGAGAAAATGAGAGCCATGTATGAGCAGGGGACGATCTGATGCAGTGGGGTAAGGTCTTTTATATATTCTTCACATTGATGAGCTTGACGACGAGTGCGGCATTTCTCTACGAGTATTCGGAGACAGCGCTCTTCGTAGCGGGGAGTGTGAATGTCGTCTCGACGATACTCAAGCTCGGTATCCGGAATATGCTCTCGGCTGAGCTTCTTGCGGGTTCGCTCGTGGCCGACCTCCATCTTATCCCGGCATTTTTCGCCATGCATTTCTACAACAACCATGCTTTCGCGATCGGTCTGGTCATCGGTGCGGTCATAGCCAATATCTACACGCTCATCATCAGCATGATCGAAAGTGCAAGAGAGAAAGAAGAGTTTTAGCAAGGGGTTGGAATGACAGGAACTCCATTGCTAAGCGGCACTGATGCCGCGCTCAAAAGAGAGGAGATCAGAAAGTACTTTACGACGGTCTATGACCGCTATGAACTCCTTTTTGAACTCCTGAACTGTGACGAAGCCTTCTACCAGCGCCCGGAATCCCTCCGCCACCCGTTGATCTTCTACTTTGGGCATACCGCCGCATTCTTTGTCAACAAGCTCAAACTCGCCGGGATCATCTCTAAGCGCATCGACCCGAAACTTGAATCGATCTTTGCCGTCGGAGTCGACGAGATGAGCTGGGATGACCTCAACGAGGCGCATTATGACTGGCCTGAGGTAGGGGAGGCAAAGCTCTACCGTGCCAAGGTGAAGGAGCTGGTCCTCTTCCTGATCGATACTTTGCCGATCTCGCTCCCAGTCACGAAATCCTCCCCGTGGTGGGTACTGCTGATGGGGATAGAGCATGAGAATATTCATCTCGAGACCTCTTCCGTACTTCTAAGACAGCTCGATATCCGCTACATCAACCCGCACGAAGCATGGAAGATATGCTCCGAGTACGGTGATGCCCCACAAAATGAGCTTGTACCGCTTCAGGGTGGCACGGTGTCACTGGGCAAGAGAGAAGATGCTTCGCTCTACGGCTGGGATAATGAATACGGTCGCCACACCAATACGCTCAAAGAGATCGAAGTCTCGAAATACCTCGTCTCCAATGGCGAGTACCTGGAATTCGTAGAGGCCGGCGGGTATGAAAACGATGCATTCTGGAGCGAGGAGGGGCTTTCATGGAAAAGGTTCAAAGATGCAAAGCACCCGACCTTCTGGATCGCTGCGGAGGAGGGGTATAGCTACCGTGCATTGAGTGCCGTGATCCCGCTTCCCATGAATTGGCCTGTCGACGTGAACTATCTCGAGGCCGAGGCATTTTGCAGCTGGCTGGGCAAAAAGCTCGGCAAGTCCGTCAGCCTCCCGAGCGAAGATGAGTATATGCTCCTCCACCAAAGAAGCAACATTCCGAATGTAGATGGCTGGAATATGAAGGCTCCTGCCAATATCGATCTGGAATATTTCGCTTCGGCAGTGCCGGTAGACCGTTTCGAACACAACGGGTTCTATGATGTGATCGGGAATGTATGGCAATGGAGCAGGACTCCTATTTACCCCTACGATGGCTTTGCGGTCCACCCTGTCTATGATGATTTCACCGTCCCCACCTATGACAACAGGCACAACCTGATCAAAGGGGGATCATGGATCAGCTGTGGCAATCTCGCAGATGCGCAGAGCCGCTACGCCTTCAGACGGCACTTCTTTCAGCATGCAGGATTCCGTTATGTTTCAGGTAGCAATGAAGAGACGATCCGCAACGCTACCTATGAGGAGGATGAAGAGATCGCGCTCAGATGCCATGCGTCATGGGGAGAAGAGTATTTCGGTGCAGGGAACTTCTATGCCGTCAGTGCCAGGAAGGCGCTTGAAGTGATGGGGGAGAGACCCAGACGAAGAGCCCTTGATCTCGGCTGTGCAGCAGGGCGCTCTGCATTTGAACTGGCCCGGGAATTCGAGAGTGTGACGGGTATCGATTTCACTGCCCGTATGATCCTCAATGCCCAGGAGATGAAAGAGACAGGGATATTGAGATACGCCATCCCAAAAGAGGGAGAGATCAAAAGATTCTGCGAGGTCGATATCCGTAGTTTCGGATTCGAGGAAGCCGGAGAGAGGGTAGAGTTCTGGCAGGGTGATGCAAGCAATCTCAAACCGATCTTTACCGGGTATGACCTGATCATTGCTCACGATATTCTCGACCGTCTCTATGATCCTTTGAAATTCCTTGAAAGTATGAGAGAGAGGATCGTCAGGGGCGGTTTGCTGATCATCACGAGCAGCTATGACTGGAGCGAGCGATACACACCGAAAGAGAAATGGGCGGGAGCGCTTAGAAAAGACGGTGAGAACTATCTGAGTATAGAGGCGATGGGGGACATACTGGGATCAGAATTCAGACTGGTTGAGACGGGTGATATTGAGCGGGTGCAGTATCTCGGTGAGAGGCGTTTCCTGCATACTCTGCCCCAGATGAGCATATGGGAAAGGTCCTGAGTGGGTTTTGAAGCAGTAGACAGAAGCGGTACCTACAGTGTCAAATGGGAGAGCCGGAGAGAGAAGTTCGGTATGGACGATCTTCTCCCCCTCTGGGTGGCCGATATGGACCTGGCCTCCCCTCCATGTGTCGCGGAGGCGATCGTAAAGAGGGCAAACCACCCCCTCTACGGCTATACGATCTATCCAGAGAGCTTTTATGAGGCCATTATCGGCTGGCAGCAGGAAAGGTTCGGCTGGAACATCGTGAAAGAGGATATCATCCCGTCGCACGGTGTCGTTTCCTCACTGGCGCTCTGCCTCGAAGCATACAGTGTGCCGGGCGAGGGGGTGATCGTCCAGACCCCTATCTATCCCCCGTTTCTCTCCCTGACCCACAAGCACAGGAGAAAGCTCCTTGAGAACAGGCTGCTCTATAGTGAAGGGGGCTATTCCATCGACTTCGACGATCTCGAAGCCAAAGCCAAAGAGGCGAAACTCTTTCTCTTCTGCTCACCTCACAACCCGACGACAAGGGTGTGGGATCGGGAGGAGCTCGAGATGGTGGCAGCGATATGCAGGGAGCATGATCTGATCGTCGTCTCCGACGAGATACACTCCGATGTGGTCTATAAGAAGAGACATATTACCCTTGCGTCACTCCTCCCCGAGAGGACGGTCCATCTGAGCGCTCCGTCAAAGACATTCAATATCGCAGGTCTGGGTACCTCCTATGCTATCATCCCCGAGCGGAAACTCCGAAGGCTCTACCAGAGCGAACAGCGGAAGTGTGCTCTCAGCGACGGCAACCCCTTCGGTATCGAGGCGCTCATCGCTGCGTATACACAGGGGAGTGAGTGGCTGGAGTCGCTCAAAGAACATCTGTGGAGCAACCGGGAGTTCGTCAGGGATTTTTTGAGAGAGAATAGCATTCCGATAGTACCAGTACCGACGGAGGCGACCTACCTTATGTGGCTCGATTGTCGCGGGATGGGGATGGATGACAGGGAACTGGAGAGTTTTTTTGTCTTTGAGGCAAAGCTTGGGCTCAATACAGGGGTGAGTTTCGGCGAGGCCGGAAGCGGCTTCATGCGGCTCAATATCGGAACTTCTCAAGAGGTTTTGGAAATAGCTATGGTAAGATTACGCAATTCATATTTTTTAAGGAAAAAAACTCATGGTGACTAGAGTCGTAACGAATATCATTCTTTTGTGGGGGTTGGCCATTGGCGGACTCTTTGCCGACTTCCTCCCTTCATCCCTCGAGGGGATCATCAACAGGAGCGGCTTTTCCAAAAGTGAAATATCAGTATTTATCAAGGAGACGAAAAGCGAGCAGGTCGTCGCTTCGCTCAATATCGACAAGCGGATGGTGCCGGCTTCGATCATCAAGGTCTACAGTGCTTACGCAGCGTTGCTCGAGTTGGGGTTTGATTACAGATGGCAGACCAATTTCTATACAGTGGGGGGCAATCTTGTCGTACAGGGGGGCGGTGATCCCACCCTCGCGAGCAAGCATATCCCCGGTATCGTCTCCGCTCTCAAGCAGCGCGGGGTTCGCTCCATCAAAGGGAATATCATCATTGACAGAAGTTATTTCGAAGTGCCGACCAATGATACTTCGTTCTTTGATGAGAACACCTACAGCGCATACAACGCCATGCCTGACGCCCTGATGTTCAACGAACATGTGAGCAAGTTCTCACTGGTCGCAAAAGGGGGTGCTGCCTACATCGCCAAAGCGATACCGGGAGAGAGCTTCGCCGTATCGAACCAGATGAGGAACGGCGGAGGGTGTGCACCGAAGATCAGTGTCGATTACGGTACCTATAATACGACCCTGAACCTGTCAGGCAACTATGCATCCAACTGCGGGAGACGCTCCTATACGATGATCGTCGCCAAAAGCTACAGGGACTTCTACTATGCTCTGGTGAGCGAACTGAGAAAACAGGGGATCGGGTACAAAGGAAAACTGGTACTGGCACGAGTCCCCAACGGTGCAAAAAAGATCTATACCTACTACTCGCCTACACTTGAAAATGTCATCTCGACGACACTCAAAAAAAGCAATAACCTCTTCGCCAGACACCTGATGCTGACACTGGGAGCAAAGATATACGGTGCTCCGTCCAATCTTCAGAAGGGGAGAAAAGCGGTCGAAAATGTCCTCAATCGCTACTCTCTGCTGAGCGGTTCGGCGACCTATATCGACAACGGCAGCGGACTCTCCAACAGGTCCAGGATCACTGCCAGAAGCATGGCAAAAGTACTTGACCATGCGTTCAGGAGCTATGGGCAGCGATGGATGAACACCCTCTCGATCGCAGGGGTCGACGGGACGATCAAAAGACGTTTTCAAGGTTCCATTGTCAACCGCAAAGCATGGATGAAGACCGGAACGCTCAAAAAAGCCAAGAATATCACAGGGTATGTCAAAAGCAATTCCGGAAAATACTATACCGTCGTCATCATCGTCAACAGCCCGAGAGCCAAAGGGGCCGGGAAAGTACTGGAAGATAATGTCGTCAAGTGGGTGGTCGAACAGAATGTCGCCACTGCATGTAACGCAGAAACGCCGGAGAAATGCGATACAAAAAGACTCTTTGTGCAGGTGGGATCGTTCAGCACCCAACCGGGCAATGAATTCCTCGATCGCCTCAAATCGGCAGGGTTTATCTACAAGATCACGAAACAAGATCAATACTACAAAGTATACGCCGGTCCTTTCTCCACACCCCAAAGTGCCTCAAGTGCCCTGAAAGCTCTCAAGAGTATATCAGCCGGTGCTTATGTTGTGGAGCTATAAGATACTACTGCTTCTGAATGTTGTTCAAAAATAAACATTGTTTGAAAAAGCGAAGAAAATACATAGATAATTATCATTCAAAAATGCATTAAGAGAAATGATGGTATTATTAAATACAGTAATAAATATCAGAATATATGCAGAGAGTTTGTCATGAAAAAGTGGATAGTATTGCGCAGAAGCAGAAGAGCATTTACAATGGTTGAGTTAGTAATGGCAATAGCTATTATCGGCGTCTTGGCTGCGGTTGCCGTGCCAAAACTCTTCCTTACAAGAAATGATGCTAAAATTGCGATATGTTTTAATGAGACAAAAAGGTTGATGACAGACATCACAAATTCTTATGCATATTACGGCTTTAGTCGTTTTACGAATACAGATATTAAAGACCTTGTTGCAGGGTTTGAATATAATGTGACAATGGGTAATGGTATCAGGGAACCAGCAGATACACTTATGAGTCAGGGTATAACATATATTTGTCAGGGTGAAGCGGTAGCCACTTTTCAGGGATATCAATCGCCACATGATTATAATCTGACACTCAGGGATATGAATCCGCAGACCGAGCCAGTGGCAATTGGGACAGCGGAAAAATTTAGAACGATACATATGATCAGTAAACCGGGTGGATCTCATACCTATGTACTTTTTTCAGATGAATTGCTTTAATGTTTTTGCTGACTCATGTCGGTTTGAATGTAGGCAAATTTTATATGGAGTGCTCCACTAAAGACTGAACTCTTCACCCAAATAGTATTTTCTTACATTCTCATCATTAATGATCTCTTCACTGTTCCCTGATGCGAGCATTGCACCGCTTTTCATTACGTAGCCCCTGTCACAGATCCCCAGCGTCTCACGGACATTGTGGTCGGTGATGAGGATACCCATATCGAGATCAACAAGCTGGCGGATGATGTTCTGGATATCGATCACGGCGATAGGGTCGACACCGGCGAACGGTTCGTCAAGGAGAAGGAATTTGGGGTTGCCTACCAGTGCCCTGGCGATCTCGACACGCCTCCGTTCTCCGCCGCTGAGGCGGATACCGATACGGTCACGGATATGGGTGATATTGAATATCTCCAGCAGTTTTTCGATACGGGGTTTGATCTCTGATGGTTTGAGTCTGAGCGCTTCGGCAGCAATGATAAGGTTCTGTTCTGCCGTAAGGTCTTTGAAGATACTCGACTCCTGCGGGAGATAGCCGATCCCTTTGGCCGCCCTCGCACTTAAGGGAAGTTTCGTGACATCTTCTTCATCGATAAGCACCTGACCACCGGTAGCATCCGTCAGGCCACATATCATGTAGAACGATGTTGTCTTGCCGGCACCGTTCGGGCCGAGAAGTCCGACGATCTCTTTGCTTTTAAGCTCTACAGAAACATCGTGGACGATCTGTGTCTTTTTGATGGTCTTGGAGAGATTTTTGGCTGTAAGTGTGTGCATCAGTACTCTATCTGGTAATCTCTGCTATCACCAAGAGTTGTGATAGTAACGAAGATACAATTATATCCCGCATTGGCTAAAAAGCTTTTAAGTTCTTCATTGGCCCATTCTATGATATGCCAGCCGCTTTTCTCCAGTTCTTCATGAAGTCCAAGGTCGAAGAACTCCACATTATCTATCCGGTAGAGATCGTAGTGGTAGAGGCTCTCGCAGTAGGTCTGCTGGAGCGAAAAAGTAGGGGATGTAGCCCCTGTACTTACCCCTTTTGACCTTGCTATAGCGGATGTGAGGGTGGTCTTTCCCGCGGCAAGATCGCCGGTGAGGAATATAATGGCATCGTCCGGGGTATGTTCTCCGAGGTAGTCGACTACCTTGTCAATCTCTTCCAGCGTAGCGTGCAGATGGACTGAATTTTTCATCAGGCGAGTGACTGCGATATATTGACAATGGTTTCGAGATGTTGCAGGGCCTTCTTACCCTCGAGGGCATCAAGGACCATCTCTTTTGCCTCTTTGAGATCGCGTACTCTGCCGTCTGCAAAAAGTGCGAACGATGCATTAAGCGCCACGATATCCCTCTTGGCGCCGGTCTCGGTACCGGCAAAGATATCTCTTGTGATCTGTGCATTGTGTGTTGCATCACCGCCAAGGATCGCTTCTTTGGGAGCAAGTTCATAGCCGTATTCCCGCGGATCGACAATTCCCCGTGAGACTTTGCCCGACTCGACGTAGGCAAACTGTGAAGTGGTCACGATAGAGAGTTCATCCATCCTGTCGTCACTGCTTACGACATAGGCCCTTTTGGTATCAAGTTCGACGAGGGCATCGGCCATGACATCGATGAAGTCAGGGCTGTTGACACCAAGGAGATATTTCCTGGCACCGGCAGGGTTGGTGAGGGGACCGAGGAGGTTGAAGATCGTACGGTGTTCGATAGAACGGCGGATAGGCATGATGTGCTTCATTGCAGGGTGGTGGTTCATGGCAAAGATGAAGCAGAAACCACACTCTTCGAGCATCTGAACCTGTTTTTCCGGTGTCAGGTTGAGATTGATACCCAATGCTTCGAGAAGATCTGCCGAGCCGGAATTACTGGTGATACTTCGATTGCCGTGTTTAGCGACATAGGAACCCATCGAAGAGAGGAGCAGCGATACCGTTGAGGATATATTGAAGCTGCCGCTTTTGTCCCCGCCTGTACCTACGACATCGATCACGATCTCCTGGAGATCTTTTGAAATAGGAAGCTTGATGGAGTGTTCACGCATTACCGATGCAGCTGTCGCGATATCATCGCCGCTCTCTCCTTTTTCATAAAGAGATATCAGGAACTCTCTCCCCTCTTCAAACTCCATTTTGTTATCGAACAGTTTCTCGAATTGCTCTTTTGTCGTCGTCATCATCTTCTCTCTTCTATCATATTTAGTACAAAATCAAAAACTCTGTTCACAAGTCCTTGATTCTATACTTTTACAGATCAGTATGTAGCCGGGCTCTTTTCAGAGTTCCCTGACATACTCTTCTTTCTGACTTTTTGGGATCGTTTTGGTCGTCGGGATCTTGAGAACCTCATACGCTTTATCTCCCTTGAGATAACTGATAGTGATCTTATCCCCAACAGCTACGTTTTTGGAAGCTTTGACAACGCTGCCGTTGACCGACACGACTCCATTTTTCACCATATCGGAGGCTATGGTCCTCCGTTTGACCACGTTGACTGCACTGAGCCACTTGTCTATGCGCATCGGCTATCCTTTGCAGCAGGCGGTCGTGGTCTGGACGATCTCGAGTATGGCGTACTGTGCATAGAGGTTGCCACGTTTGCTCGATCGCTTCCATATATCCATCGCTTTCTCTTCGCTTGCCTCAACCCCGAGCCCGTCGATATAGTGGCGTCCGAGGAAATACATCGCCTCGGGGTCTTTGTCCCTGCGTACCAGTGTCTCGAAGAGTCTGAACGATCTGTCAAAATCGTCTGCTTCGAATGCTTCTATTGCATTTTCGAGTGTGATGTTCTCTGTTTCCATCTTTATCTCTCTTAGTGTATCTTGAACTCGGCTTCAGCAGCTTTGGCCACTGCTATCCCTTTGACGGAGAGCTGCTCATTGATGATATACTGGTCTCTCTTGAGCTCTTCGAGGATATTTTGACCCTCTTCGAGCTTGAACATCCCCGTATTGGCCAGTGATCTGGTCACCTCCTGGAGGGATTCGTCGGGGGCCTTTGTGAGCACTGCCAGCAAAAATACTTTTTTTACGATATCCTCTTCACCCATTTTTCTTTCCTAGTGAAGCGATTCGTTGAGCTTGACCTCTTTGGTACTTCTCTTGACGAGATATTGACCGCTTTGAGAATCTGATCTGAAGTGAAGACCGTTCAATCCTGCAAGATCGGCTGCTTTCATGATATTGCTCAGTGTTGCGTGCGGGTTGACCTCTTTGAGCTTGAATATCTCTACATCGCTGATATAGACCTTTGTCCCTGCAAAGATCGCAAGGCCGCCGTCGACGATACAGCCGTCACCGAGCGGGATACCTGTGGTTGAGTTTGCACCGAGCAGGGTGTTTCTGCCGATCGTGATAGGGTTGCCGTCAGTCCCGCTGAGGACGCCGAGGATACTGGCTCCTCCGCCCACGTCACTGCCGCTTCCGACGACAGCGCTCGATGAGATACGCCCTTCCACCATCACCGGTCCGAGTGTTCCTGCGTTGAAGTTGATATAGCTCGCTCCCGGCATGACTGTCGTACCGGCTGCGAGCTGGGCGCCCATCCTGACCTTCGAGCTGTCAAGTATCCTGGTGTTTTCAGCCGGGATGATATGCTGGAGGTATCTCGGGAACTTGTCGACGCTCTCTATGGTCGGGTAAGTACCGTTGATCTTCATCTCGATCTCGTTCTCTCTGAGGTATTCGAGCTCATACGGTGTTCTGCCTGACCATGCAACGTTGCTGAGTACCCCGAACGCACCGTTCAGGTTGAGGCTTCTGAGCTCTGCTTTCCCTGTAGAGAGCGCATAGAGTTTGAGGTAGACCGCTTCGACGCTCTTTGGCGCATCGTCTTCGAAGAGGAACACGATGCGGTAGTTCTTGCCGATATCCTCAAGATGAGAGAGGGCTTTGATCACCTGCACGTTCCTGTGTGCATCACCTGTAGCTTCAGCAATATAGGGAGCGAATGCAGCCATTGAGTTCCTGACGAAGTTGTCATTGATCGTTGCCACGAATTCACTGCCTGAGAAATCTACATTTATCTTGGATTCAGCAAGAGCCTTGATGAATACCGCTGCCGAACCGTAGTTCTCTTTCCAGTTGATGATCGGAAATGTAGCCTGAAGGATCTTCTCGGCGTTCTTCTGGCCTCTGTCTACTCTGGTGATCCCGAATGCAATCGGCTCTCTGTAGCCTTCACCTGCTTTTGCACTTTCTACCAATTGCTTGAAATCTTCAACCGTTACGATATTTTCAATTGCCATTAAAACCTTCTCCTTGTAAAAACATATGTCGTAATAATAAGTGGGTTATTATACTTTTTTTATATTAAGCTTACAAACACAATCCCCGGGACAAGGGTATCTAAGTAAAAAACAGATATAATCTCGCAAAATATTTGACATTAATTGTGAGGATAGCATATGGGTGAAAGCGTATTTACTTATATTGGTGCGATCGTAGGGCACGGTGAAGGTATGATCATCGGTCACTTGATCCTGGTAGCTGTGATTGTATTGTTGTTGGCAAAGAGTGCGACAAAGAGCCTCAAGGCAGTTCCGAGCGGTTCTCAGAACATTCTTGAAGCATACCTTGGCGGTGTGATCTCTATGGGTAGAGATGTTATCGGAGAAGCGAACGCAAGAAAATATCTTCCGCTCGTAGCGACTGTAGGTCTTTTCATCTTCGTATCGAACGTGATCGGTATCATCCCGGGATTCGAATCTCCGACATCGAATATCAATGTCACACTTCCTTTGGCGATCATGGTATTCGTATATTATAACTATGAGGGTATCAGAGCGCAGGGTCTCGTACACTACTTCGCGCACTTTGCAGGACCGGTGAAGCTTCTTGCTCCGCTTATGTTCCCTATCGAGATCGTATCGCACATCTCCCGTATCATCTCTCTTTCGTTCCGACTTTTCGGTAACATCAAGGGTGACGACCTGTTCCTTTGGGTACTTTTGATGCTCGTTCCGTATTTTGCTCCGCTTCCGGCGTACCTGCTCCTTACGTTCTCTGCACTGCTCCAGACGTTTGTATTCATGATCCTTATCTATGTATACCTTGCAGGTGCAGTAGCTCTGGAAGAGCACGACAACAAAGCGCACGCTTAATCTTTCTTTCACAAGTTTGATCATGAGAATTCAACGTTCAAAATTGAATTCCCTGGTCAATTTTCTCCTTGGCGTCTCCTGGGCTTTCGTGTTCATCAGTGCCGGTTATACGTTTCTCCATTCATATCTCTTTGGTATTCTCGACGCATTGTTCCTGAGCTTCTTTGCAGCACTTCCGGCTCTTTTTGTCGTAGCGCTGCTAGAGTATGTCATCGCAGGGCAGGAGAAGCTTGATGAGATGAGAAAACAGACGGAACTGCTCGAACAGATACTTTCCAGGCTTCCTCAGACTCCTTCGACCGATGACAGCCTACGCGATCACTGATCCCTCGATACTAGGTTTCGATACCCTCCGAAGCGATCTTGAACGTATCGCAGCAAAAGCCGATATGATCGTCTACCGTGACAAACACAATCCAGATTATGCCCGAAATGCAGCCATCTTTCTGTCATATGCCAAAGAGCTTGGTTTCGACCGTGTGCTGCTCCATACTGATATCGCGCTCGCGGCGGGGCTTGGTGCTGACGGGGTGCATCTGACCAGCTCCCGGATCGAGTTTATTCCAGAGGCCAAAGCCAATGGGCTTTTCATCATCGTTTCCACTCACACGCCTGAGGAGGCTCTTATGGCGCAGGAGCTAGGAGCCGATATGATCACCTACAGTCCCATCTTCGCGTCACCTGGCAAAGGGATTCCCATAGGTTCTCACGCTATCATCGAGCTCAAAAAGCAGGTATCGATACCAGTCATCGCTCTTGGGGGAATAGTGACTCAGGAGCAGATAGCAGAGGTAGAGAGGGCAGGGGCAAGCGGGTTCGCTTCTATCAGGTATTTTGGAGTTTCTTGATTTCCCCGGCGATATTCTCCCTTGCCGCTCTTTCGTATCGCTGCCGGAAATACTCCGTAGAGTAGATCTGTTCACGATCCAGGAACGATCGGAGTACCCTGATCCTCCCTTCGTTGTATACCGTATCGGAGAAGTGCGCATACTCGGCTCTGACCTGCCCGGCGTAACTGTCATAGGTGTGCTTGTCCGATCCCAGTATGGCGAGGTCTATGTCTATGATAGCGCGTTCGTCATCACCCTGTGGTGTCGATGTGTGTTTGGTAGCCATGATCAGTATTGTAATGGTCTCTTTGCCCTGTTGCGGTATAGTAAACGGTTCAAGTATCTCCGCAGCCAGCCTGGCGCTCTGCTCTTCGTTGTCACTGCGTTGCGCATCATAGACAATGTCGTGGAACCACAGGGCGAGCTCGATATACAGCGGCTCCCGTAGCGTCGCTTTGACACTGTCGAACAGCAGCAGCAATGACCCGATATGCCCGATGGTGTGATAGAACCTGCCGGACTCACCATAGTGTGCGGCAATGATCCCGAAGGTCTCCTCATCGCAGTCTGGATGGAGCGACAGCCAGCGTTCCCTCAGTACAGCGGTTCGATCGCTTGCAACCGATACCGAAATCACGGACGAGTCCATAGCATACTCCACATCGTTTGATTTGCCACGATTATACATCAACCATACTGTAGCGAAGTATGTGAAAAGCCCCCTGTTTAGGACTGTTTCATAAGAGACAGGGTATAATTGCCTTACTTATAATCTGATGTTACGCACTTTTTGAGCAAAGCCCAAAAAGCGGCAGGGACAAATGTCCCTACAACCCCCTAAAGCTAGTCGCACCTTTCGCGTGCGACAGAATAACTGACCGTTTCCGCCCTTTTTTACAAAAGTGCGTAAAGTCAGTTATTATGCCCTGTGCGGTAGATTATAATACTCCTGGATTTACAAAGGTTTAGAATGTTTGAAATAGTTATCGGTCTGGAAGTGCATGTACAGCTCAACACAAAGACAAAGATATTCTGCTCATGCCCCACAAGTTTTGCCCATGAACAAAATACTAATACCTGCCCCACCTGTCTCGCACTCCCCGGAGCGCTCCCCGTGCTCAATATCGAAGCGGTCAGAAAGGCGATGTCGTTCGGGTATGCGGTCAATGCCACGGTGAACCAGAGATCGATCTTCAACAGAAAAAGTTACTTCTATCCCGACAGTCCCAAGGCCTACCAGATATCGCAGTTCGATGTGCCCATCGTAGAGCATGGCGAGCTCTTCCTCGACCTTGAGGACGACACGACCAAGCGCGTAGGGATCACCAGGGCGCACCTCGAAGCCGATGCGGGCAAGAGCATCCACGAAGGCGCTATCTCCAAGGTCGATCTCAACCGTGCCGATACCCCGCTGCTCGAGATCGTATCAGACCCTGATATGCGAAGCGCCGACGAAGCGGTGCTCTACCTCAAGAAGCTCCACTCCATCGTCCGCTACCTCGATATATCCGACGCGAACATGCAGGAGGGGTCGTTCCGATGCGATGTGAATGTCTCCATCCGTCCCAAAGGACAGCAGGAGTTCGGCACAAGGGTAGAGATCAAGAACATCAACTCGTTCAAGTTCGTCAAGGCTGCGATACAGTACGAGGTACAGCGACAGATCGAGGCATACGAGGACGGGTACTACGAGCAGGAGGTCTACCAGGAGACGAGACTCTGGGATGTCGCCAAAGGTGTCACCAAGTCTATGCGTGGCAAAGAGGACAGTGCGGACTACCGCTACTTCCCGGACCCCGACCTCAGACCTGTACTCGTCACTGACGAGATGATGGAAGAGGCGAAGAAGATCCCAGAACTTCCTGACGCCAAGGTGGCGAGATATGTAGATAAGCTCGGTATCAAGCATTACGATGCCGTGGTGATCTGCGCCCAGAAGGAGATGGCATACTATTTCGAAGCGATGCTTGAGAGTAACATTGCGCCAAAGACGGCCGTCACATGGCTCACCTCCGAGCTCCTCGGCAGGCTCAACAAAGCCGGTCACGATATCACCGAGTCTCCTGTCGATGCGAAGACACTCGGTACACTTGTATCGAAGATCGAGGACAATACCATCTCCGGCAAAGGGGCGAAGGATGTCCTCGACTACATGATGGAGAGTGATAGCAGGGATATCGATGCGATCATCGATGAACTGGGTCTCGCACAGGTGAGCGATGACTCGGCGATCCTTGCGATCATCGACGATGTCATCGCCAGGAACCAGGACAAGGTCGCCGAGTACAAGAGCGGCAAGGACAAGCTCTTCGGCTTCTTCGTCGGACAGACGATGAAAGCGAGCAAAGGGAGCGCCAACCCTGCCAAGGTCAACGAACTTCTCAAAGAGCGTTTAGGCTAAAAAAACATAGCGATATCTGATGAAACAATTACTGATAGATATCGCCTTTTCCCTCTACAACTCACCCAGGTATCGCGGGATCAAGGAGTTTTTCGACTCGATTCTCAACGACTCGCGCAACAGCTACAAGAAATATCTCGACCTGATGATGATCTTTTTCATCATCTCTTCTATCATTATCCTCATCTACGAGGTACAAAACCCCATCCCGGAATGGCTTGCGTATTACGATATCTACTTTATCTCTTTTTTGTTCCTTATCGAGTATCTTTTACGTTTCTGGGTCTCTAACGACATACACAAGCTCATCGTAGACGAATACCAGAAGTCACAGTTCATCGGCAAACGGTTCAGACTGCGCGGACCGCTCAAAAAAGGGATCAAAGAGAAACTCTCCTATATGATCACACCGGGTGCTATTATCGATATACTGGCAATCCTTCCTGCCTACAGACCGTTGAGGATACTTCGTTTCTTCGTGCTCTTCAGGGTCTTCAAACTCCTTCGCTATACCAAGAGCCTCAACCAGTTCGTGGATGTCCTCGCCAATAAGCGTTTCGAACTGCTGACACTCCTTTTCATGCTCTTTTTCGTGGTGAGTGCATCCGGGGTGGCGATCTATGTCCTCGAAGAGAAGGTCAATCCCGATATCACGACCCTTTTCGATGCGCTCTACTGGGCCCTTGTGACCATCTCGACGGTCGGGTACGGGGATATCTCCCCGGTAACTGTCGAGGGGCGTACGGTATCGATGGCTGTTATCGTCAGCGGCATGGTCATGTTCTCTTTTGCCACTTCGGTGATCGTCTCGGCATTCTCGGAGAAACTTGACAAGCTCAAGGAACGCAAGGCTTTCGACAGGATCGATCCCCGTAAGCCGCTGACGATCATCTGCGGGTACGGTGAGCTGTGCAAGATGTTCATGGAGTACAATGAAGAGGAGCTGGAGAACTACATCATCCTCGAAAAGGACCCGCAAAGGGTCAAGGAGGCCACGGAAAACGGTTACAATGCGATCAGGGAGGATGCCACGAGCCAGGATGCCCTGCGCAAATACAACGGCAGCTATGACAATATGGTCGTCCTCGCCCTGGTGAGCAATGACATTGAGAATATCTATATCACCCTCAATGCCCGAAGTCTCTCCCGCAAGATCACTATCATCTCCCGTACAAGCGACAAAAGACTCCTCAACAAATACAAACTTGCAGGGGCGAACCACGTCATCGTCCCGGACGATGTCGCCAATGTCATGCTGATGATGGCCATCAGCCATCCGACAATCTACAAAGCAAGCCACGCGATACTCACCGGAAAACACATGGCCGTCATTGATGAGATAGCAGCCAGGGCTGGGGACCACTTCGTAGGAAAACACCTCGATGATATTCATTTCAAAGAGCAGAAACTGCTGCTTGTGGGGATCGAACAGAACAGGACCAGGGAGTTCCTCTTCAACCCACAGGAGAATATTCTCATCGAAGAAGGGGATGTCCTGCTTGTGATGGGGACGCACCTGAACCTTGAGTACTTCAAAGAGATATACAAGGTAGGCAACTGATGAAGAAGCAGGCATTCGTATTCGGCTACGGTAAACACGGCAGGACTATGGCCCGGGATCTCAAAGAGAACAACTTCCGTCTCGTGATCGTAGAGTCCGATGAACACAACTATGCCGCCGCGGTCGAGGATGGCCATCTCAATACCCAGCTGATCGATGTCACCGACGATGATGCCCTCCAAAAGCTCTCGATAGACAGGGACGACAAGCTCATCTGCATCATGGATGACGAGCATCTCAATGTATTCCTGACCCTCTCGCTCCGTTCGCTCTATCCTGATATCACCATCTATTCGATCTCCAACTCCACCGATACGGCGCAGAAGCTCAAGATGGCTGGGGCAAGCCGCATCATCGACCTCTACGAGGTGAGTGCCATGAAGATACATAATATTCTCAAAAAACCCGTGGCGACCAAATTGCTCGACAGTTTCCTCACCAACGAAAGCGAGATCAGTTTTGCCGAGATGTTCGTCTGCGAGGACTCTGGCCTGGTCGGTGAGAGATCAAGCGGGATAGATTTCGCTTCACATGGTATACTGCTGGTCGGTATCGTTGAGGCGAGGAACGATGAGTTCGTCTTTGCCACGCACGGGCTCGACCACTCCATCGGTACGGGGGATATCCTCGTAGTGATGGGGAAGAACAATGATCTCAGGGTATTTGGAGAGCAACTAAAATGCAGGAGTGTTTCATGAAAATAGCTATCATCGGTGCGGGCAAGTGGGGTCAGGCGTTGTGCCACGCCTACAGGGAGAAGAACACCGTCGTGATCTCCTCGCGAACTCCGAGGGATATCGAGGGGTTCGTCCCTCTCGAGGAGGCCCTGGAGTGTGAATACATCGTCATGGCGATCCCTGCCCAGGCGGTACGGGGGTGGATGGAGGAGCATTTCGTCGACCACGCTCAAAAGCTCCTCGTCGCTGCTAAGGGGATCGAGACTGCCACAGGTTCGTTCCTCAACGAGATATACGGTGAGTTCGTCCCTGCCGAGCGGCTGGCGTTCATCTCCGGCCCCTCGTTCGCCGCAGAAGTGGTGCAGTCGCTCCCGACCGCGCTGATCATCAGCTCGACCAACAGGGAGCTCGCCAGGGTATTCTCCGACGCGCTGCCGTCATTTATCAAAGGGTATGTCGATGACGATGTGGTCGGTGCGGAAGTAGCCGGGGCGTATAAGAATGTCATCGCCATAGCCGGCGGCGTATGCGACGGTCTGGGGCTCGGCAACAACGCAAGGGCGGCGCTGATCTCGCGCGGGCTCGTGGAGATGAGCCGCTTCGGACAGTTCTTCGGCGCCAGACCCGAGACCTTCCTCTCGCTCGGCGGCGCAGGAGACCTCTTCCTCACCGCCAGCTCCACCCTCTCGCGGAACTACCGCGTCGGCCTGGGGCTCGCACAGGGTAAGGCGATCGATCTCATCCTCGAAGAGCTGGGAGAAGTGGCAGAAGGCGTCCCCACCACCAAAGCTCTCCACACCATCGCTATAGAAAAAAACCTCTACCTCCCCATCGCCGCCGAGGTCTACAAGATGATCGAGGAGGGTAAGAATCCTATGGAGAGTGTGAGGGATTTGTTGAAGTGATTCTAGGTCTGATCTATGAATTGGTATAAAAAAATCATAGCATTGTTTCTTTTCTCGTTAAGTGTTGTCGATGGATATGCCGATACTTTATCGAATGATACCTATATCATAGAAGCTGAACAGCTTTATAGCGTCAATATTGTTACGAACAAATATTCAAATAATCACTTATCTGTATCTGTCAAACCGGAGTATTGGGAACCACTGTTTGAGTATGCATTGGCTCATATGGATAAACAAGGCCGTTTTAATGTTGGTGGTGTAATTGTTGAACCCTATATCCGGGATTTGGTCTATCATGATATCCATTTTATGTTTGGTGATGATAACGAAACCCATAAGGCATTTACTAGACTGCGTGAGCAAGTAAAAGGTGTGAAGACTGAAGTTGAAAACAAACAAAAGCTCGCCTTTCTTGAGAAGATGTATAAGAAACACACCAAAAATTCTATGTTGATCGTATCGCAACTTATCAATGATTATCATTCGGAAAACACCCTGGAAGCAAGTCACCGATGTGTAGAGATATATGATGCGGTCGAGAATAATCAAACAAAATTGGAAATCCTACAAAAGGTACATAATAAGATTTATGATTGTTATACCGATCTGAATCAAACTGCACAGGCTAGATCACTGTTGGATATTATGGATTCATCTATAGCCATTCAAGATCGATATTTGCAACTAGAAAAAAGGGCTTATCTTTATGTTATCGAAAATAATCCTCAACAAGCCAGGTTATATTATCAGAAAGCATTGGAATCTCTCAAACAGACAGATTTCTTTCAAGATACACTTTACTTGACTCTGCAGGAGAAACAAGATATTAATGCTTCAATAAATCAAGAGATTAAAAGGTTTGAAGAGATACTAAGAGATTTATAATGTATTAAGATTTTTTCGTTTTACCCTACAATTTTTTCGTCATCCTCGGGCTTGACCCGGGGATCTACAACTGTTGCAGTTTTGGAGATTCCTGCTTTCACGGAAATGACGCAGCAGGCATGAAGACGGAATCTACAATTTACCTGGATTTTACTCCTCGATTCCATACAGCTTCAAGAGACTCTTCGTCTGCGGTCTTCGCCCGAGCCATTCGTGGTAGAGTTCGCTCATCTCTTTGACACCTCCGTTGGCGAGGATGTATTCTTTGTACCCCTGAGCCATGATCGGATTGATGCCGCTGGTTTCGTCGAGACATTCGAAGAGGGCGTCGGCGCTGAAGACCTCTGCCCACTTGTAGCTGTAGTATCCTGCTGCGTAGCCTCCTCCGAAGATGTGGCTGAACCCATGCTCGAAGCGGTTGTAGCTCGGTGGGGTGGTGACGGCTACTTCGGCTCTGACCGACTCGAGGAGAGTGTGTACCTCTTCGCCCTGATAGGGTGCGCCGTCCCTCCCCTGGTGAAGGAGGAAGTCGAAGAGTGAGAACTCTACCTGGCGGAGCATCCCCATCGCAGCCTGGAAGTTCTTGGCGTCGTTGATCTTTTTGAGGAGCTCATCTGGGATCGGCTCGCCGCTCTCGTAGTGGAAGCCGAAGCGCTTGAGGATCGCCGACTCGTAGGCGAAGTTCTCGAGGAACTGCGACGGGAACTCCACCACATCCCACGCCACGCCGTTGATACCCGATACCGACCGCTCTTTGGCCTTGCTGAAGAGATGGTGGATACCATGACCCATCTCGTGGAAGAGGGTGATGACATCATCGTGGCGCAGCAGCGACGGGGTGTTTTTGGTGGTCGGTGCGAAGTTGCAGACGATGAAGGCCGAGGCGAGGTGCTCGCGTCCCGCACCGTCGATATAGTGCGTCTCGAAATCATGCATCCATGCCCCGCCGCGCTTCTCTTTGCGCGCTTCGAGGTCGAAGTAGATACGCGCCATCGCCTCATCGCCTTCATAAATATCGTAGACCCTCACACACTCATGCCATGTCGGGATATCGGCTCTCCTGAACTCCACACCAAAGAGCTCCGAGACGATATCGAGCATACCGCTCACGACACGGGACTGCTCGAAGTAGGGCTTGGTCATCGTATCGTCGAAATCGAACTGCTCTTTCTTGAGCTTCTCCGCGTAGTAGGAGAGGTCGTAGCTCTCGAGCTGTTCGATGCCGTCGAGTCTGCGGGCGAACTCCCGGAGCTCGTTGAGCTCTTTTTGGGCAGTAGCGCGGGAGAGTGTGGCGATCTCGCGGAGGAAGGCGACCACATCCTCTTCGCTCACTGCGTCACGGTTCTCGAGGGCGTACTGTGCATAGTTGGCGAAGCCCAGTAGCTTGACCTTCTCATCTTTGAGGGCGAGTATCTCATCGATGACAGCGCCGTTTTGGGGCGCGCGGGTGGAGTAAGCGCGGTAGAGCTCCTGTCGGATAGCACGGTTGGGTCCGTAGGTCATGTAGGCGAGGTAGCTGGGCATCTGGAGGGTGAATACCGCTACCTCTCTGCCGTCGCGCTCCTCCATCGCCGCATCGATGTCGCTCTGAGGGAGCCCTGTGAGGTCTGCCGGGTCTTCGATGATCTGCTCATAGGCATTGGTAGCATCGAGGAGGTTTTGCGAGAAAGTGTTGGAGAGTTCGCTGAGTCGCATATTGATCTCTTTGATCCGCTCTTTTGGCTCGGCTGGGAGGTCGACACCCGAGAGGACGAAGTCGCGCAGGTCGTTGGCGAGTACCTTATGGGTCTCGATGTCATCGCTTGTGATCTCTCTGATCTTGGCATAGAGCGCTTCGTTTTGGGAGAGCTCCGAGCCGAACTTCGAAAGGAGCGGAAGGGAGGCTTCGTAAGCTTTTTGTGTTGCTTCGGAGTTGCAGATGCTGTTGAGGTGGGAGAGCGGGGTGAAGAAGAGGCTCATCTCCTCGTCCATATCGTGGAGCGGTTTGATCACATCGGCGTAGCTTGTCGAGTCGCCGCCCGTGATCGCATCGATGCGCGCCTGGTGGTCAGCCAGGAGAGCCGTGAGTTCGTCCACAAAGGTATCGTAGTTTGGGGTATTGAAAGGTTGGAACATGTTATCATCCATAATAGTGTTTTGGCGATTGTATCAAAAGAATTTTAAATCGATTTGATTTTAGAAAAGTTGGATAAAATAGCGTATACATTCACAAGATAAAGGAAAATTATGAAAGTATTATTGATTAAAGATGTGAAGACACTCGGCAAAAGCGGCGAGATCAAGGAGGTGAAGGATGGATACGGACAGAACTTCCTCATCGCCAAAGGTCTTGCCAAACTTGCTACCCCCGATGTGGTAGAGAACTGGAAAGCAGAGCAGGCGCGTATCGCACAGGAGCTCAAGGATGAGCTCGCAAGACTCGAGAACGAAAAGAAGGTCCTTGAAGCGACCACGATCAAGATCCAGAAACAGAACGCACCTGTAGGGATCAAAGGTTCGGTAGGGAACGGCGATATCGCCGATGCTGTCAAAGAGCAGCTCAATATCGAGATCGATAAAAAGAGTATCACGCTTAAAAAACCGATCAAATCTACAGGAGTACATGAGGTGGATGTCAAGCTCGGTCACGGCATTCATGCCATGATCAAAGTTGAAATAGAAGGAGTCTGATCATGTTCCATGCTACAACCATACTCGCATATAAAGGGAAAGAGAAAGCAGTCATCGGCGGCGACGGGCAGGTGACGTTCGGCAACAGTGTCCTCAAGGGCAATGCTGTTAAGATCAGGTCTTTGCACCACGGCGAGGTGCTCGGTGGGTTTGCCGGGAGTACTGCCGATGCGTTCAATCTCTTCGAGATGTTCGAAGGGATACTCAATGAGAAAAAAGGTGATCTTTTCCGCGCGGTTGTAGCATTTTCGAAAGCATGGAGGAAGGACAAACACCTACGCCAGCTCGAAGCGATGATGATCGTCCTCAATCGTGATCATATCTTTATCCTCAGCGGGACAGGCGATGTGGTCGAACCCGAGGACGGTATGATCGCCGCGATAGGGTCAGGGGGCAATTATGCACTCTCGGCTGCAAGAGCCCTGCAAAAGCACTCAGCTCTCAGTGAAACTGATCTGGTACGAGAATCGTTGATGATCGCAGGAGAACTCTGTATCTATACCAACCAGAACATCAATATATTAGAACTGTAAAAGGATATTTTTGGAAAATCTTACACCAAAAGAGATAGTCGCGTATCTTGACAAGTATGTCATCGGTCAGGATAATGCCAAGAAGACCATTGCTATAGCACTCCGAAACAGGTATCGCAGGATGCAGTTGAGCGAAGAGATACAGCATGATGTGGTACCCAAGAACATCCTGATGATAGGGAGTACCGGGGTGGGCAAGACCGAGATAGCCAGAAGGCTTGCCAATATGCTCGAGCTCCCCTTCATCAAAGTAGAAGCGAGCAAATACACGGAAGTGGGATTCGTCGGACGGGATGTGGAATCGATGATCCGCGACCTCGCTTCCATCTCACTGAAACTGGTCCGTGAGAGCGAAAATCGAAAGAACGAGGAGAAGATCGAAGCGTATATCGAGAACAAGATCATCGAGAAGCTCCTCCCGCCGCTCCCTGCCGGTGCAAGCGATGAGAAAAGGGCAGAGTATGACGTTTCGTTCGAGAGGATGCAAAGAAGATTCGAGAATGGGGACCTTGACCACCTGAAGATACAGGTGGAGGTGCCAGAGGCGAAGATCGACCTGGGTGACAGCGGTATGCCGCCGCATATCATCAATGTCCAGGAGTCGATCACCAAAGTACTCGGTGGCATGAATAAGAAAAAGCTCAAAGAGGTCACTGTAAAGGAGGCCAAAAAGATACTCGAAGCCGAAGCAAGCGAGAAGCTCATCGATGACGAGCACCTCAAGGAGCTGGCAAGAGATAAGGTCGAGCACGGAGGGATCGTTTTCATCGATGAGATCGACAAAATAGCCGTATCATCAGGCTCGCAGGGGAGACAGGACCCCAGCAAGGAGGGGGTACAGCGCGATCTTCTGCCTATCGTGGAGGGGAGTTCCGTCCATACGAAACTGGGGCTGATCAATACCGACCATATCCTCTTCATCGCGGCGGGCGCGTTCCACCTGAGTAAACCGAGCGACCTGATCCCGGAGCTGCAGGGGAGATTTCCGCTGCGTGTGGAGCTCGACTCTCTCAACGAGGAGACCCTCTACCGTATCCTTACCGAACCGAAGAATTCGCTTAAGCGGCAGTATGAAGAGCTCCTGAGGGTAGAAGGGGTCGAACTGCTTTTTGAAGAAGAAGCACTTCGGGCCATTTCCCACTATTCATCCATGGCCAATGAAAAAACTGAGGACATCGGTGCAAGAAGGCTTCATACCGTCATGGAGAAGATACTCGAAGATATCAGCTTCAGTGCCGACGAATACAGTGGTCAGAGCATCAGCGTGGACAAGACGCTGGTACAGGAGAAACTTGAAAGCGTGGTAGAGAGCGAAGATGCCACACGCTATATACTATAAAGGTCGCAGATGAAAGATATCGGGGCAAAAGCAGGTTTTGTAGCTGTGGTCGGTAGACCCAATGCAGGGAAGAGCACGCTGCTTAATCATATTGTGGGCGAGAAACTGGCCATGGTCTCCCAGAAAGCCCAGGCGACAAGAAAGAGGATGAATATCATCGTGATGCACGGTGACGATCAGATCATTTTTGTCGATACGCCGGGGCTGCATGAGAAGGAGAAACTGCTCAACCAGTTCATGCTTGATGAAGCGCTCAAGGCAATGGGTGACTGTGACCTGATCCTCTTTCTCGCTCCAGTGACCGACAATCTCAAAGAGTATGAGAAGTTCCTTGAACTGCCACAGACAAAGAAGCTCAGGCACATCATACTCCTGACAAAGATCGATTTTGTCAAGCCGGCCGAACTGCTGAACAAACTGGGACAATACCAGAAGTACCAGGATCGTTTCGAAGCGATCATCCCTTTCAGTGTCAAGAAAAATGTCGGCAAGACACAACTGCTTGACGAGATTGTCAAGTACCTGCCGGTTTCTCCCCATCTTTACGACCCTGAACTGTTGACAACAGACAATATCCGTGATATATACAGAGAACTTGTTCGTGAATCGATCTTTGAGAATGTCAGTGACGAGATACCGTATGAGAGCGATGTTGTCATTGACAAAATCGAGGAAAGTGATGAGATGGATCGTGTCTTCGCCACTATAGTCGTCGAAAAAGAAACCCAGAAAGGGATACTCGTAGGCAACAGAGCGGAGACGATCAAACGGGTCGGTAAAAGTGCAAGAGAGCAGATGGAACTTTTCTCCGGTAAAAAGATTTATCTCGATCTGTTCGTAGCGGTCAAGAAGGGCTGGAGCAAGAATAAAGAATCACTTGAGGAATTTGGGTATATTTTCTAAAGATTTTACCCATTGATATGAATAATATACCAAGTAAGAGAGTTTTAATATTATAACATATATAATGGTTTAATCAATAAGGAACCCTAAAGAAAATGAGCGCAAAAAAATCGAAGATCAGTACAATCGTCAGTATCAATGCTTACTCGGATGTCTTTTACGGTTTGAGGGATCAATCGTTTAAACCGATCAAGAAGCTGTCGTTTAACAATTCCAACTATCTTGTATCATACCTGAGCAATAAAGATATGATCACCACCACCGTAGAGGTGAGTCGAAGTATCGAAAGTGAAGATCTTCATGATATGATCGAAACCCAGGTATACGAAGATCTGGGCCTTGACCAGGCTAATGAGTATATGATCGAAACGATCGAAGGTGAAAGCAGCGGGGACAACAGGGTCTTTCATGCATTTGTCGTCGAGCCGGAGAAGATCAGGAACATCTATGCAGAAACAATAGAAGAAACGAAGTACATCGATCTGATCCTGCCTGCACCGCTCATCTACAAGCCGCTCTATACCAGGGAGATCCTTCACAAAGAGGATGGAGTCCACTGTTTTATCTACTTTACCCTTCGGGATGCTTTCGTAACATTTTACAAGAATGGAGAATATCTTTATTCGAAATCGATCGAATATTCGCTTAACCATATCTATGAGAAGTTCTGTGAGTATATCGGCGAACAGGTAGATGAGAAGGAGTTTTACAAGATCCTCGAAACCGAAGGTCTCAAGACGCACCATGCAGAGTATCAGCAAAACCTGATGCGACTGTTCGGTGAGATATTTATCACTATCAACGATATTGTCATTTATGTCAAAAGAGCACATGATCTGCCATCGATCGATCAGATGTATATCGGTACCTCAAGAGGTCCTATACTTGGCCTTGATGAGTATAGTGAAAATTACCTTGGTCTCAAGTCATCCGAACTGAATTTTAACTACGAGCTCGAGAACGAAGAATGGTATGTCGACCAGTTCCAGTATCTTATGGCGTTGTCTGCAATATACTACATGGAGGACGATGCTTCAACTGTCAACCTGACACTCTTCAGAAGACCGCCGGTCTTCTATAAACGTACAAGTGGGCAGTTCATTATCTCTATCGTTTCAGCTATTATGCTCGGTATATCTTATCCGCTTTATTTCTTATTGGGTTCTTATGCAAACGACACCCAGAATTTCATTCTCCAGAAAGAAGAAAATGAACTGACAACTATTGCCAACAAGTATAAAGCGATACTGAGTCAAAAACAGGAGGTCATCAATGGTCTTGATGAAGAGATAAAGAAACTGAGTATCATTCAGTCGGGTAAAGAGAAAACAATAACCTCGATCTACGATAAGAAAGTACACTATAACCTGAAATCGGAGCTTTATTACAATTTTTCAAAAGATATCACCAATTTCAAAGTGCATATCAATGAGGTTGAAAGCGACAATGATAATTTCACTTTTTCACTTCTCAGTGAAGATGAGAAAGAGATTACCGGACTTATCAAGTTTATTTCGGAGAAATACTTCAACAAGATTTCGTTGATCAATATCGATACGATCAGTAAAGAGGATAATGCCTCGCTCTACAGTGGTGTATTAAAGGTGAATCTAAAATGAAAGTAATAGCCAATAAGCTCGAAGAGCTTGACAAATATTTTGAGAAAAAAGCCGAAAATGAGAAATGGGTAATGATTATCCTGACTGCCGGTATCATTACTCTAATCGCATACAGTTATTTTCTTCCGTATGCAGAGGGACTTTTGAAAAGCAGTGAAAGTACCAAACAAAGGTTAACCAAAAATATTGCTACGCAAAGGACATATATCCAGTCGATCACCAAAAACGGAGATCGGGATTATTATGTAAAAAAATTCGACTCCGATATCATCAGTAAAAAGAATAAAATAACACGACTCAATGAAACAATCCTCTATATCGATGAAGGTTTATTGAAACTCAGCGATATGCTCTTCAACCAAAAAAGCTGGGCGATATTTCTAAATTCAATCACTGAGATTGCGACAAACCAGGAGATAGAGATATTGACAATGAAGAACAGGTATGCCGACAGCAACGGTAGCTTTGGGCATGTTCTTGAGATAGAATTGACGAGCAAAGGGAAGTTCGAAAGTATGATACGCTTTATGAACGAACTGGAGCAGAATACATTGGTCACTGATATCTATACCACGAAATTCAGGGGTGATGCCCGTGATAATATTGAGGCCGATATTAAGGTATCTGTATGGGGGATCAACCACTAATGAAAAAAAGTACTTTAATTGTCTGTCTTTTGAGCAGCTTGTCATTCGGGGAAGCCGGAACACAGGAGATAGACAGAATGATCAATGCTATCAAACATCCGAGAGCCGGTCTACCCCTAGAGGGACTTAGTCTGGAAACCAGTCCATTCAAACCCTATATGGCGGAGATAAATACTACTGCTGTCGGGGTAAACAAGGTCGAAGAGCGGGTTTTCACATTGAACGCAATCATGAACCACAGGGCATATATTGATGGCAAATGGTATAAAAAAGATGATGAAGTAGCGGATTATGTACTGAGATTTGTCGGTACCAAAGGTGTGGTCATGACACGGGAACAGACTGTAATGAAGCTTTTTCTGAATAAAAAAGACCAGGATATTTTTACATTTAAGGGAGAGAGGTAATAAAAATGCTCAAAGGGAAATTAACTGCTATCATAATGTTTATGTTGATTATGCTGATACCGACATACAGTAGCGCGGCCTCATGTGAGTCAAAACTGTTTACAGTCACTATCGATAGCAAACTTTCGATCGGTGATGCGATCGAAAACCTTGCTGATACATGTGACCTGACCGTAACGGTAAAGGACGAGTGGGCAAGAAAGAGGCTGGAAAAGAAACTTTATTTTGTTAAGCTGAAGAACACAACACTGACAGGTTTTCTTGATACGGTATTGAAGGACAACGATCTTAACTATACACTTGAAGGTAACAGACTTTTGATCTCCTATCTGATCACGAAGACCTACAGGGTTCATTATGTATCAGGGAAAAGAAAGGGGAAAAGCTCCGCTAACGTAACTATTGCCAACTCGAACAATTCAGGGGGGAATACTGGTGCTGATGCCGGGGGCTCAAAAACAGGTATTATTATAGAGAGTGATGACGAGTTCAAGTTTTGGTCAACAATCGAAACTGAAGTTCAGAGGATACTCATCGGAGCGGGTGACGGAAGTACTCATTATACCAAGAGCGGTAAAACCTGGACGGGCCCGGATGGGAAGGTATGGGAATACAATCCTGTAGCGCCGATCATTAATGCCGATGCCGGTATGGTAACAGTAACCGGAACGCAAAGACAGATTGATAGAGTAGACAGGTACATAAAGACACTTGAAAGTCAGATCAGTAAGCAGGTTCTTATCGATGTTAGGATACTCACCGTTACTTTTGACGATTCTTCTACAACTGGTGTTGACTGGAGTGAACTCTACAAACTTCAGAATGTCAATATCGGTTTTTCTGCCATGAAACAGTACAATACAGATTCTTGGACAATGGATTCGACTACTGGAAGTATGAGTGGTACAACATATGCAAGCGGTACGGATCCAAAATCTGGTAATGTTATCGAAGTTTCAGGAGGTACAAGTGTCGCAGATGTCGTGAAGTTCCTTGGTACACAGGGGGATGTTAAATCGATCTCAAGCCCAAGGGTTATGACATTGAACAACCAACCGGCACTTATCAGTGTCGGTAAAGAACTCTTTTATAAGATAAAATCGAGTTCTACGGCCAGCAGTACCGGAGGTGCCGTGGCAGCAGAGGGTGAGATGGTTGATTCTGTCTTTGCCGGTGTACTCCTTGATATCACTCCTGAGATAGGGAATGATGGTGAAGTAACATTGAAGATTAATCCATCAATCACCGATACGCTTGATGTAATTACTTCGGATGGTACTACCAGGTCTATCCCGCCCGATCTTATCAAAAGACAGATCGCAAGTGTGATCAAGATAAAAAATGGCAACCATGCCGTGTTGGGTGGACTTATTACGACACAGACTGGTAAGCAGATCAGTAAGGTACCTTTACTTGGAGATATCCCACTATTGGAATATGCATTCAAAAAAGAAGAAAAAATCGAGAATGTAGTCGAGTTGGTGATCATTATTACACCTCACATTGTGACTGAAGAGAGTGAAGTTACATTAAGAGATTTGGGATACCGAAAAATCAATGGAAAGTAGATATTCTGCTGCTAAAAACGTTTTTGTCGATTCGATCGATATAGATGACTATATTGCGCTGGACTCCTCGGTTCGCTCATACAGGCAGCTGAAACAAAGTATCGAGAAACCACTCAAGATGATACTCGTATACGGACGTCCCGGTACGGGTAAGAGTATGTTGCTCAACTATCTTTATGAAAACCTTAAATATCAAAAAGATATCCATTATTTTGCTACGCCTGCAACCGACGAAAAGGAATTCTTCTACAAGATATTCAAAGTGATCACAAAAAAAGACCTCCCTGCCAATACAACAGTGAATTTCGCAAAGCTTGTAGATTACTGCAGAGAGATCAAAGGGAAGCGTGAGATAATCATTCTCCTTGATGAAGCACAAATGTATTCGAGCGATATGATGGAGAGGATCAGGCTGCTTTCCGATACCAGATCAGTAAAATTTGTGATCGTATTGCATAAGACCGACCAGGAAGATCTTATAGCCAAAGAGCATTTTAAGTCGAGGATCTGGGAAGTGATCGAACTAAATAATGGTTCCTATGAAGATATTCAGAGTTACATTCACAAAAAACTGCTCAAGAAGAATTTTTTCGAAGTTGCGGACAGTATAAAGAAAAGTCATATCTCATTGATATACAAATTTACCAGAGGAAACTATAGGGAAACGAATAAACTGATCTTCAGTACTTTCGAAATATGTGACTATTACTATCAAAAAAGTGTTGATGACGAATCGGGTAATGAGAACGATGAATTTTTTACAACCAAAGTGATAGAGATGGCTGCTATAAAATTAGGATATATTGATGCATAGTATAGAACTGCTTGAGAAACGATGGGAGAGATATAGGTTGAAGCGGCGAATGCCATGGTATGGTTACACGCTCCTTGTCATTATGTTATTCTCCTATCTTCATTACAGAGGTGAAGTAGGAATATATGCAAAGGGACTTTTCCTTGATTACAATGATACTGTTGTTGCACTAGTTGACAATCAGAAAAATGAAAATGTACAAAATAGTGATAAGCCAGCAATAGAAACAAATGAATCTGTAGCCTCAGTGGATAAAAAACCGGCAATGGATATTGAATTTACTGAAGAAAAACCGAAGGAACATGAGAGAAAATATCTCAATATTATTGTGACAGATAAGGTTGAAGCAAATGAACAGAATGCCTCGAGTGTTGATGCAATCAAACTGGTTGAAAAAAGATTCGCATCAAAGCCCGCATATGAAGATGCACTTTATCTGGCTAAGAATTATTACCTCAAGGGTGATTATGAAAGTTCGGTAAAATGGTCTTTGGCAAGTAACAATCTCAACAGTAATTCTGAGGAGAGTTGGATAATTTTTGCAAAATCAAAAGCAAAACTGGGTAAAACAAGAGACGCAGCCAGAATACTGGAAGCCTACCTCAAGGAAAATACTTCAGAAAAAGCACAGGAGCTTCTCGAAAAACTGAATAGCGGAGAGAAGATCGACTAGAGTTAGAGTTGAGAAGAGCAGATTATCTTTTTGGAAATAAAAAAGTGTATAATTGTACAGAATAGAATCAAGGAAGAGGCAAGATGGTAAAACTGATTAAAATAATGCTTGATGAAGGGCTTATCTCTAAAGATGCTATTTCAGCGCTTGTAAAAAGTAGGCCTCCCAAAAAGATTTCATTCAGTAACCTTGTTGCAGAAGGGATGATCGATCTACATACTGTTGAGGTCTTTTTGGCCAAAAAAGTACGCGAAGGGGTCATAACCCTTTCCCACCTTGAACAGATACAGGGTATTAACCTCTCACCGATACTTGAACTTGTTGCAAAAGAACTAAGGATCAAATATATAGATCTTGATGAGTCTGATATCGATATGCACCTTTTTAGCAAGATCCCTTATAAGCAGCTGCTTAAATATAATGCTATGCCGATAGAGGAGACAGACCTTAATATCCTTGTTGCCTTTGAAGATGCATTGGACATGGGGGCACAGGAAGCACTTCAGAGACTTTTCCCGAAAAAACCAATTATCCTAGGGATAGCCAAACCTTCACAGATCAGAAAATACCTTCAGCAGCTTGAAATATCGGAAAGTGTTAAGGGGCTCGTTGATGATGTCAGAAAAGATCTTACGAAATCAGGTGGCGACGATGATGATCCGACTGCATCTCCCGCTGTTGTCAAGCTTATCGATGTGATCCTGAGATCGTCGATCGTTGGTAAGGCGAGTGATATCCATGTCGAAGCTACTGAGAAGAACTGTGTCGTGCGAGACAGAATTGATGGTATGCTCAAACAAAGCTTTATCTTCGACAAAGATATCTTTGCGCCTCTTGCTTCCCGTCTGAAACTGATGTCTGGACTTGACATTGCTGAAAAGAGAAAACCGCAGGATGGAAGGTTTTCGGCAACCGTTGCTGGAAGAGAATTCGACTTCAGGATATCGACCTTGCCAACAATGTATGGTGAATCAATCGTTATGAGGATCTTGGATAAATCGAAAGTTATGATCCGTCTTGAGGACTCGGGAATGAGTCAGGAGAATTTTACCAAGCTTTCCAGGGCAATTGATGTTCCTTATGGTATCGTGCTTGTAACGGGTCCTACGGGAAGTGGTAAGACGACCACGCTTTATGGTGCACTCAATGCGATCAGGGATCCAAGGGATAAGATCATTACCGTTGAAGATCCCGTCGAGTACCAGATGGGTGGTATACAACAGGTACAGGTCAAAGCTGATGTAGGTCTTAGTTTTGCAGCAGCTCTCAGATCGATCCTGAGACAGGATCCTGATAAGATTATGATCGGGGAGATACGTGACCAGGAGACACTCAGGATCGCAATCCAGGCGGCTTTGACAGGTCACCTTGTTCTTTCGACCCTTCACACGAACGATGCGATCAGTGCAATCAACAGGATCCTGGATATGGGGATCGAGAGTTATCTTGTGAGCGGTGCACTTGTCGCTGTACAGGCACAAAGGCTTGTCAGAAAGATATGCCAGGCTTGCAAAGTTGAAACGATCCCGGAAGAACGACTGGTAAGGGATATACGTGATCTTTTGCCAGAGAACCCTGTTTTCTATACCGGCGAAGGGTGTAAAGAGTGTAACCATTCAGGATATACAGGAAGGGAAATGATCTCAGAGGTACTGGTGATCAGCGATCAACTTTCAAGAATGATTGCTAATGGCGCAAGCAAGGAAGAGTTGGCAAAGCAGGCGGAAGAAGAAGGATTCAAACCGATGTTTGCAGACGGTGTGAGAAAGGTAATGGAAGGTAAGACTTCGATTGAAGAGATATACAGGGTGGCTAGAGAGTAATGAAGTACTTTAATGTGACGATTATCGATAAAGGGAAAAAGCGGGTTGAATCACTCTATGCTGAGGACAAACGCGATGCGGTCGTAGTGGCAAAAAAGAAGCTTCCGGGAATCATGGTCGTCAAAGCGGTTGAAGCTGCTGCACCTCTGGAAGACCGTATCAGCAATTTTTTCAAAAACCTTAAAAAAGGTTCAAGGAAAAAAGTCCCACTTCAAGATAAAATAGCAACCATTAGACAGATCGCTGTTATGACCGATGCAGGTATTGCGATCAATGAGACATTGACGGAGGTCGGTGAAAATACTACGAACCAGACTCTTCGTGATATCTATCTTGCTATAAGCAGTGATATCAATGCAGGTAAGAGTATGACAGCGGCTTTTGAACCTTACCGCGAAGATTTTGGTCATGTTGCGATGGCGATGACAGAACTTGGAGAGCGTACAGGTAATATTACGGGAGCTTATCATACTCTTGCAGATATCCTTGAAAACCTCAGAGATAATACCGCAAAATTCAAAAAAGCGATACGCAGCCCTATTATAACACTCGTTGCTATGGGTATAGCATTTACGATTCTCATTATGGTCGTTGTTCCAAAGTTCAAGGGCATTTTTGAGAAGTTTAAAACAGAACTGCCTATTCCAACACAAATTTTGCTCAAATTGGAACATATATTAAATAATTATGGTCTTTTTGTTCTGGGGGGGTTGATTCTGATAATTGTATCAATACAGTATTTTTATAAAAACAGTAAAGAATTTAAATACTATATGGATAAACTAATGATCCATCCAAAGTTCTACCTGATCAATGAAGCGGTTTATCTCTCTACTATGTACAATTATACTCTGGTCTTTGGCGAACTTGTCAAAGCAGGTATTCCAGTTGCAGAAGCACTAGATTCTTCGGTGGGTATGGTGACCAACAGTGCAATGAAAGAGAAGTTCAAGACTGTCAATGCAAATATCGGAAGGGGTATGAGCTTGGGGGAGGCATTTCAGATCACAGGTCTCTTTGAGAATATGCTTCTTCAGATGATCAAAGCAGGAGAAAAGGGTGGTCAGCTTGAGACGATGTTGGATAAAGTGACCGGATATTATCACAGAAAGTTTGCAGATTTAATCGATAACCTCTCCTCATATATTGAACCGATTATGATGTTCTTTATTGCAGGTCTGGTACTTTTGATGGCACTTGGAATTTTTATGCCAATGTGGGATCTCGGTAAAGCTGTTAAAGGTGGATAATAGAGGAAAATGAGAAAAACACTTTTACTGCTCAATATGGGTGGTCCGAGCAATCTTGACGAAGTTGAAGTTTTTTTACAGAATATGTTTTCAGATAAGCATATTCTTCCAGTCAATCCTATTATAAGAAGTTTGATACGGATGATCATTGTCAAGAAGAGACTTGAAGAAGCCAAAGAGAACTACAGGGAACTCGGGGAAAAATCTCCTCTCCTTGGTATCACAAACAGCTTGATCCACAAGCTTTCAGAGAAGCTGCATCTACCGATCTTCGCTGCAATGCGCTATGTTCCTCCTTTTGCGAAGGATGCCCTTCTGGAGTGTAAGAGACAAGGTATAGAGGAGTTGTTACTCTTTCCGATGTATCCACACTATTCAACCACAACGACTCTTTCATCGGTTGAGGATGTCAAAGAACAGTGTAGAGAACTCGATTATTTTCCTGTTATCAAGGTAATTGAACCGTATTATAATGACAGGGATTATATCGATCTCTGTATCGAACAGATACTCACGGCAACGGAAGGGATAGAGAGAAGTACATATCAGCTCCTTCTCTCTGCTCATGGACTGCCGGTAAGTATCATCGAAGCGGGTGATCCTTATGAGAAACATATTACGGCAAATGTTGAGTCGATCAAAAATGCTTTGGCTGAGCGCGATATAGTCTTTGCTGATATAGAGCTGGTCTACCAGTCTAAAGTAGGTCCTTCAAAGTGGCTTGAACCTAATCTTGTTGATGTTTTGCGTAATCCCAAATATCTCAAAGTGGTTGTCTATCCGCTTGCATTTACAATCGATAACTCCGAAACTGATTTTGAACTTGATATTGAACACAGGGAGATAGCCCACAAGATAGGTTATGAAGATTACAGAGTTGTAAAATGTTTCAATGCCAGTGACAGCTTCGTTGAGTTGATCGTAAAGCGGGTTCGAGGACTTGAATAGTATAAATGAGATGTCTGAAGGATTTATAGAAGTAAAACGTTCGAAGTTTATTGCATATCTTGTGCCGATATCAGGATTTAAGAATTTTGGAATGATCCTGAGGGAAGAGAATCCAAAAGCCAACCATATCGTTTATGCATATCGAACTATCAATGACAACGGACAAGTCGTTGAAAACAGCAGCGATGATGGTGAACCGAAAGGGTGTGCTGGGGTACCTGTGCTCAATGCTCTTCGTGGAAAAGAACTTGTTGCATGCGGTATCTATATCGTACGCTATTTCGGTGGGATCAAACTCGGTACGGGAGGTATGGCCAGGGCATATGCACAGGCAGCCAATGACGTGATATCAAAGGCCGATTTGAACAGCTACCACAAAATGATCCGATTTTCTTTTGAAACACCATACAATACGATCAACAGAGTACTCTATCTGCTGGGGCTCACCGGTATCAGGGATTATGAACGTATTTTTGAGAATGAACGGGTCAGATGGATGGTATCTTCCCGGCAGGAGCTGATAGAAGAGCTTCAGTCAACCTTAGAGTCTGAGCGTATCATAGCTCGATAGCAGCGCTTAACAATTATTTTGATAGAATTACGATATTTTCTCACAAAAGGGTACTATTTTGTTGTTTGATGTTGTTGCTATTCAAGGTATACTACCACACCGCTATCCATTCTTGCTCGTTGACAGAATCACCGAACTTGAAACCGGAAAATCGATCGTAGGTTATAAAAATGTCTCTATTTCCGAGCCGGTATTCGAGGGGCATTTCCCGGGCCACCCGATCTATCCTGGTGTCATGATCATTGAGGGTATGGCACAGGCGGGCGGACTTCTGGCATTTAAAAGTCTTCCGGAAGAGGGGCAGGAAGATGCCAAAAGCAATAAAGTGGTCTATTTCATGAGTATAGACAAAGCCAAGTTCAGGTCACCTGTCACACCGGGTGACAGACTGGTCTACAAAATTGAGGTTCTCAAACACAAAGGGAGCGTATGGCAGTTCGAAGCCAAAGCATACGTGGATGAGAAGCTTGTCGCTGAAGCTGAACTTAAAGCAATGATCGTCGATAAATAGGTCGATTTGTCAATGTCAATAAGCAGCACGGCAGTCATACACCCTACTGCGATCATCGAAGAGGGTGCTGTGATAGGTGAGAATGTCACGATAGGACCATTTTGTTTTATCAGGTCCGGTGTAACGATCGGTAAAGGGACAAGTGTTGCCTCTCATGTACTGATCGAGGGAAATACGACTATCGGAGAGAATAATCGGATATTTTCACATGGTGTATTGGGTTCGATACCACAGGATCTGAAGTTCAAAGGTGAAAAAACTACTCTCGTCATAGGTGATAATAACACGATACGGGAGTTTGCATTCTTCAACCCCGGTACACAGGGTGGAGGTGGTGTCACACATATAGGTGACAATAACCTGTTTATGGGTTATGTACATCTGGGACATGATGTACAGGTTGGAAACAACTGTATTTTGGCAAATGCGGTGAATGTAGCCGGTCATGTCGAATTTGGAAACTACAGTGTAATAGGTGCGATGAGCGGAATACACCAGTTTGTCAAGATCGGTAACTATGCGATGCTTGCAGCTGCAAGTGCTCTGACACAGGATCTGCCTCCATACTGTATGGCAGAGGGAGTCAGAGCAACTCTGAGAGGACTGAATGTGAATGGTCTGAGAAGACATATGGAACGTGAAGATATCGATGAACTTAAAAGAGCCTATAAAGAACTTTTTGAACAGGGACAGCCGATGCAGGATATAGCAAAAAAGCTCATCGAGACAAGTGATTCTGCAAATGTTGTGGAACTGGCCAAATTTGTTTCGAGCTCTAAAAGAGGAATACCATTTACAAGGAAGATGAATGTCTAAGAATGTCTGCGGTTTTTGTCATGCTGTCGACAGCGAAAAAAACCCGTTAATAGCCGGTGCTGATGCATATATCTGTTCCAACTGTGTCATTTCGGCATACAAGATCCTGTTTGGTGAAGAGGAGCAGGGGGAATACGAAGAGTTCAACAGGGAACTTCTCAAGCCAAAAGAGATCAAAGCAATTCTCGATGATTATGTCATAGGTCAGGAGAGCGCGAAGAAGACGCTAAGTGTGGCAGTATACAACCATTATAAGAGAATATTCAAAGACACTGTCGAAGACGATGATACGCAGATCGCCAAATCGAACATCCTTCTCATCGGCCCTACCGGAAGCGGCAAGACCCTTCTGGCCCAGACGATAGCGAGATTTCTCAACGTTCCCATTGCTATAGCTGACGCGACCAATCTTACCGAGGCCGGGTATGTAGGAGAGGATGTGGAGAATATCCTCACGAAACTTCTCCAGGCAGCAGACGGTGACGTGCGACTTGCCGAGCAGGGGATCGTATTTATCGACGAAGTGGACAAGGTCGCAAGGATGGGTGAGAACCGCTCTATCACCCGTGATGTATCTGGCGAAGGGGTACAGCAGGCACTTCTGAAGATCATCGAGGGTTCTGTGGTCAATATCCCGCCAAAGGGGGGAAGGAAACATCCAAATCAGGACTTCATCCAGATCGATACATCGAATATCCTCTTTATCTGCGGCGGTGCGTTCGATGGGCTCAATGACATCATCAAAAGAAGACTCGGCAGCAATATCATGGGCTTCGGCCAGGAGAAGCGCGGTAAAAAAGAAGATGAGAACCTGCTGCATCTGGTAGAATCAAGCGATCTTGTCTCATTTGGTATCATCCCGGAACTTATCGGGAGACTTCATGTCCATGCGACGCTCAATGAGATCACTATAGAAGATATGGTGAGAATACTGGTAGAGCCGAAGAACTCCCTTGTCAAACAGTATCAGAAGCTCTTTGCTATCGATGGTGCGATACTTACTTTCGAGGAAGAGGCGCTGGAGACGATAGCACAGCTCGCTATCGAAAGAAAGACGGGCGCAAGAGGACTTCGTTCGATCATGGAGCATATCCTTCTGGATGTCATGTACGAGTTGCCGGAGCTTGAGGATTATGAAGTGATCATCACGGCCGATGTTGTCAAAAGTTCGGCAGCGCCGATCTATATCAAAAATAAAAAAAGTGCTTAAGCAATATAGAACTTCACAAAAGGATTTGAATGTTTAAAAATATTTTAGGAGCCTTTTCAAGCGATTTGGCTATCGACTTGGGTACGGCAAATACATTGGTACTAGTCAAAGGGCAGGGGATCAGTATCAACGAGCCCTCTGTCGTCGCGATCCAGTATGACAAACACGGTCAGGAGCATATCCTTGCAGTAGGACAGGAAGCGAAGGATATGGTCGGTAAAACACCGGGGAATATCAAGGCGATCAGACCGATGAAAGACGGTGTTATCGCCGACTTCCATGTCACCGAGATGATGATCAGATATTTTATTGAAAAAGCGCACAAGAGAAAGAGCTTCTTCAGCCCGAGGATCATTATCTGCGTCCCTTACGGACTGACGCAGGTCGAGAGGAAAGCGGTCAAGGAGTCGGCGATGAACGCTGGGGCAAGGTATGTCTACCTGATCGAGGAGCCTATGGCAGCCGCTATCGGTGCAGGACTTCCTATCAGGGAGCCTAACGGAAACCTCGTCGTAGATATAGGTGGTGGTACGACCGAGATCGGCGTTATCTCACTTGGCGGTCTTGTACTCAGTAAGTCTATCCGTGTTGCCGGTGACAAGATCGATGCAAGTATCACAGACTACATCAAGAAGAGATTCAACCTCCTCGTCGGTGACAGGGTTTCAGAAGAGCTCAAGATCAAGATCGGTACTGCCTCGCAGCTTCCTGAAGAACTCCGTACCATAGTCAAAGGTAGAGATCAGGTAGAAGGTATGCTCACTTCGGTCGAGATATCAAGTGAGGATATCCGTGAAGCGATCAAGGAACCGCTCAAAGAGATCGGTGAAGCACTCAAGTCTGTACTTGAAAAAATGCCTCCTGACCTTGCGGGGGATATCGTCGAGAACGGGATCGTCCTTACAGGAGGCGGTGCATTGATCAGAGGTTTGGACAAATACCTCTCCGACCTGGTCAAACTTCCGGTATATGTGGCTGAAGATCCGCTCCTTGCCGTTGCCAAAGGTACGGGAAGAGCTCTTGATGAGATAGACCTGTTGCAGCAAACTGCTTTTGAAGACTGATCTATATGAGAAATAGACTAATTGTTCTGATCTTGGTTCTTCTGGTTATCTTTATGATAGCCGCAAGGAAGAACGAACAAATAGTCAACACTCTTTTGGGGGTGGTCAACCCGATCAAACACTCCTATACCAATTTTACACGAGAGATCGAGGACAAGTCCCAGGGGTATATTCACCAAAAAGAGCAGATACAAAAGCTGAACCGGGAGAATATCCTTTTGAGAAAGCACCTGCTCGAACAGAAGAATTACATAGCACAGGTCAAAGACCTCTATGCGAAAATTCCTTCACTGGAACGTATGCCGAAGAACTCCGTAGAGATCGTCCAGACCATCTCGTATGTCAAGCTCAACAGCTTCAGCGAAGTGATACTGACGACCCCGCCCAATTTTGAGATACAGGAAGAGAAGCTTTACGGTCTGATCCAGAACGACGTTGTAGCAGGTGTTGCGCAGATCAGGAACTCCAATCTCTATGCTTCGTTCACATCCAATAAAAAATGCTTTTTTTCCGTCTATGTTGGCGGCAAAAGGGCCCCTGGTATTGTATTCGGGGTGAATACAAACAAGATGGTCGTGAAGTTCATACCGAAATGGCTTGAGATTGAAGTGGGTGATGAGGTGATCACTAGCGGGCTTGACTCTATTTTCTTTGCAGGTGTCCCAGTGGGGAAAGTGGAGAAGATCGAAGTGGAGAGCAGCTACAAGATAGCTTATATCAAGAGCTATGCGGATGTACTCCACCCGGATTATTTTTATCTTGTCACAGATGCTTCGCCGTCTCTCGTTTCAACACTTGATGACAATCTCGATATAGGCAGGGATGTGGTCAAGAGAAAGGATACCGATGGCAATGCAAGTGATGAACAGAATATCTCCAGTATCCCGTCATTTGTGATCGAAGATCATCAGAATATCGTCCAGACGAACGATGCCGAAGTCAATGAAGAACAGCTCGAAGTACCTGTTGATCCGAACGTCGACAAAAACAAAGTCAAGGAGCAAAAACCGGTCAAAAAACGAAGAAGACCGCAGCCAAAAGTCGAAAATCTCGATGTTTTCTAAGAGATTTTTGACTCTTCAAACAGTATAATACAACACCAAAAACAAGGGTAGACTCTATGCCAAAACGCACTGACATTCACACAATTTTACTTATCGGATCGGGTCCGATCGTCATCGGACAAGCCTGTGAGTTCGACTACTCAGGAACTCAGGCCGCCAAGACGCTCAAAGAACTTGGATACCGTGTTGTACTGATCAACTCGAACCCGGCGACGATCATGACCGATCCTGAATTTGCAGATAGAACCTACATCGAACCTATCACCGAAGATGTGATCGCCAAGATCATCAAGCAGGAAAAAGTAGATGCCATCCTCCCGACAATGGGTGGGCAGACCGCTCTCAATGTTGCTATGAGCATGCATGACAAGGGGATGCTTGAAGGGATCGAGTTCCTCGGGGCAAAACCCGATGCGATCAAAAAAGGCGAGGACAGACACCTCTTCAACGAAGCGATGGTCAAGATAGGGATGGATCTACCCAAAAGCGCCAACGCCTATAGTGTCGAAGAGGCGTTGAAGGTTGCCAAGGAGATCGGATTCCCGGTCATCAGCAGGGCTTCGTTCACACTTGCAGGCGGCGGTTCCGGTGTGGCATACAACATGGAAGAGTTCAAAGAACTGGCAAAAACGGGTATCGAAGCGAGCCCGATCAACGAGATCGAGATCATGGAGTCTATGCTCGGCTGGAAAGAGTACGAGATGGAAGTTATCCGTGACAGAGAGGATAACTGTATCATAGTATGTTCTATCGAGAACTTTGACCCGATGGGTGTCCACACCGGAGACAGTATCACGGTGGCGCCCGCGCTGACTCTCACGGATAAAGAGTACCAGAAGATGAGGGATGCGTCGTTCAAGATCCTCCGTGAGATCGGTGTCGATACGGGCGGATCGAATGTGCAGTTCTCTATCAACCCCGACACCGGCCGTATGATAGTCATCGAGATGAATCCCCGTGTGAGCCGTTCATCTGCACTGGCCTCCAAGGCAACCGGATATCCGATCGCCAAGGTCGCTACCCTCTTGGCTGTCGGGTATACTCTCGATGAGATCACCAACGATATCACGGGGACACCGGCGAGTTTCGAACCGGTGATCGACTATATCGTCACAAAGATCCCGAGATTCACTTTCGAGAAGTTTCCCAATGCCAACTCTACCCTCACGACCGGTATGAAATCGGTGGGCGAGGTGATGTCTATGGGAAGGACCTTCAAAGAGTCGTTCCAGAAAGCGCTCTGCTCACTCGAGACAGGCCTGACTGGGTTCAAATCGATCGATTGCGATGCCGATATGCTCGTCCATGAGATCAGAAGACCCAATGCTGAGAGGATGCTCTATGTCTATGAAGCGCTCAAGCGCGGCATGAGTGTGGATGAAGTGTATGAACTTTCCAAGATCGACAAGTGGTTCCTCTATCAGTTCGAAGAGATGGTCGCTACGCAGAAGAGCATGGATGTAACGATGCTCACCGATGCACAGAGATTGCGGATCGCCAAGTCCGAGGGGTTCAGCGATGCGATGATCGCCGACATCATCAACAAAAAAGATGGTCTCAGCCTCTCGGAGAACGATATCTATAACGCCAGAGAGAAGGTCGGCGTCACACTTGAATATAACGAAGTGGATACCTGTGCTGCAGAGTTCAAAGCGCTTACACCTTACCTCTACTCTACGACCAATATCACCAAGCTTCCAAAAGCCGAAGTTCCTGCAAGCGATGACAAGAAAGTACTCGTTATTGGAGGCGGTCCCAACAGGATCGGGCAGGGGATCGAGTTCGACTACTGCTGTGTCCATGCGGCGTTCGCCCTCGAGGATATGGGGATCAAGTCGATCATGTACAACTGCAACCCGGAGACCGTCTCGACAGACTACGATACATCCGATATCCTCTACTTCGAGCCGATCGATTTCGAGCATGTACGAAGCGTCATCGAGCTTGAGAAGCCGGACGGTGTCATCGTCCACTTCGGCGGACAGACACCGCTCAAACTTGCCAAGAACCTCACGGCTATCGGAGCGAAGATCTCCGGGACCAGTGCCAAGGTGATCGACCTTGCCGAGGACAGGGAACAGTTTTCGACATTCATCCATGAGCTCGGTCTCAAGCAGCCTGATAACGGTACGGCGTTTGCCAAAGACGAAGCGATGGCGATCGCGAACCGTATCGGCTACCCGGTACTCGTAAGACCGAGTTTCGTCCTCGGCGGGCGCGGTATGCGTACGGTCTACAACGATACAGAACTGCGCACGTACATGGACGAGGCTGTCAGCGTCTCGAACGATGCCCCGGTACTGATCGACAAGTTCCTCGACAGTGCGATCGAGCTCGATGTCGATGCGATCTGCGACGGCAAGGATGTCTATATCGGTTCGGTCATGCAGCATATCGAGGAGGCGGGTATCCACTCGGGAGACTCTGCGTGTTCATTGCCGCCTGTCTCTATCAGCGAAGAGCTCCAGGAGCAGGTCAAAGAGCAGACTGCCCAGATCGCTCTCGGACTTGGTGTCATCGGACTGCTCAATATCCAGTATGCTATCCACAGAGGAGATATCTATCTGATCGAGGTGAACCCGAGAGCTTCGAGAACGGTACCGTTCGTATCGAAGGCGACAGGGGTGCCGCTCGCGAAAGTAGCAACGAGAGTCATGCTCCAGGGTGATCTCAGGGAAGCGCTCAGATACTACGATACATTCAATGTCGTCAACTTCGACAAGAAGATCATGGAGCCGAACCTCAAAGGGCATGTAGCGGTCAAAGAGGCTGTATTCCCGTTCAACAAGCTGCCGGGCTCGGACCTGATCCTCGGGCCTGAGATGAAGTCTACCGGCGAGGTCATGGGTATCTCCGACAGCTTCGGCATGTCGTTCGCGAAAAGCCAGTTCGCCAGCAAGAACTACATCCCGCCCCAGGGCAAGCTTTTCATCTCTCTTACCGAGATCGACAAGCCGTATGCGGGTGAGATAGGCAAGATGTTCGTAGACCTCGGTTTCGAGATCGTGGCGACTTCCGGGACACACACCGCCCTAGAGCAGGCAGGCGTACCCTCTACCCAGGTGCTCAAGATCAGCGAAGGGCGTCCAAACATCGACGATATGATCAAGAACGGTGAGATCGCCCTGGCTATCAATACAAGCGACAACAAGTCGAGCAAAGACGATGCCAAGACGATCAGGCAGTCGGTGCTCAGCAATAATGTCGCCTACTTCACTACGATCGCAGCTGCAAGAGCGACAGCCCTGGCTGTCAAAGAGCTCCGCGACAGCGGCGGTGAGCTCAACCCGAGAGCTCTCCAGGATTATCTCCGCTGATAGTGCCTGTGAGATGAGAGACTTCAAAGAGCAGGTTTTTCTCACCCCCACCGATACGACCATAGGGTTCGTATCGCAAAACTCCGATCGGATCGACTGTATCAAGCAGCGACCAGCCAGCAAATACTACATCATCGCACTTCCCACGCTTCAAGCCCTCAAATCCAAGACAAGAGTTCCTGACAAATACCATAACATAGTACGAAGAGCACGAAAGACCACTTTCATCCTCCCTGACGGCAATTCGTACCGTGTCATCAGAGGCCAGGCTCATACCCATCTTCTGAACCGTCTGGGGTGGAGTTACACCACTTCTGCCAATCTCAGTGGGCACGGATACGATGCAGCATTTGCCAAAAGTGCAGCAGATATCATTGTAGGTATGCCATCCAAAACCGGACAGGGTACTGCATCGAGAATACTGAAGATCAATAATCGAACAGTCAGAAGGGTTCGATAATGCATTCTTTTGGTCAAAAAGTTCATTAATTGATTATTTTTTAATCATATCATTCAAAATTGCATAATTATTCTACAGAATTGTGGATCAAAATCATTCAATTAAACTATCTTTTTCTAACACCAAGAGCTGTTATACTCTCCTAATTATTATTTAGGGGGAATTATGGAAATCAAGTATGTAGTCGATACGCTTTTTATCATTTTTTCGATGACGCTTATCGTACTGATGGTGCCTGGTTTTGCGATGCTCGAGGCCGGACTCGTCCGCACCAAGAACGTTTCGGCTGTTTTGACTGTCAATGTGATGATCTATGCAGTAGCATCTATGGCGTTTCTGCTCGTCGGGTTCAGTTATGCTTTTGGAGGCTGGGAGAGCCAGGATACGGTCAGCAAATGGGCATTCTTTATGTTCCAGATGGCATTCGTAGGGAAGAGTATCAATATCATGAGCGGCGGTGTGAGCGAGCGTTCCCGTATCCTTCCACTGGTCGTATTCACCGTTGTGATGGGGGCGTTCATCTACCCGACGATCGTCAATCTCACCTGGGGTGCGAACTTCCTCGAAGGGACATTCCTGGATATCTCGAACATGTACGATCTGGCAGGCTCAACTGTGATCCACTCTACCGGAGGCTGGGCGCTGCTGGCTGCTATTTTGATCATGGGGCCACGACGCGGGAGGTATGCAGGTAATAAGATCAAAGTGATCCCTGCATCCAATATTCCTCTTGTGACACTGGGTGCTTTGCTGCTCTGGATAGGCTGGTTCGGTTTCAACGGCGGAAGTGTCGGTGCCATCTCTTCCAAAGAGAGCGCCGATACGGTCGCATTGACGATCATGAATACCAATACTGCGGGACTTGCCGGTGCGATCGTTGCATGGATCATGATGTATGTACAGTACAGGAAGTTCGATATCACGATGATACTCAATGGCGCGCTTGGCGGGCTTGTAGCCGTGACGGCCGGTCCTGATCTCTATTCGATCCATCAGCCGATAATTATCGGTGCGATAGGGGGAGCGCTGGTGGTCTTTGCAGTACCATTCTTCGACAGACTCAGACTAGACGATCCTGTCGGTGCTCTGTCGGTCCACCTGGTCAACGGTATATGGGGTACGATCGCGGTAGGGCTGTTCACAGATCATAAACTAATCGACCAGCTCAAGGGCATTGTCGTAGTGGGATTGTTCGTATTTGTCGTATCGTTTATCGTCATCTATGTTATCAACAAACTTATCCTTCTCAGGGCAGACGATGACGAACAGCTCGAAGGGCTTGATGCGGTCGAGTGCGGTATGGAAGCATATCCGGAATTCACGAGAACAATCTAAGAAGGAGCGAGTATGAAAAGGATCGAAGCGATTATCAAGCCCTATAAGCTGGAAGAGGTCAAAGAGGCTTTGGTAAGGGTCGGTGTGGTCGGCATGACCATCTCCGAGGTCAAGGGGTACGGAAGACAGCAGGGGCATTCGGAACTCTACCGGGGTGCAGAATATGTCGTCGAATTTATACCCAAGATCAAAATGGATATCATCGTCGAAGAGAGTAACACCCAAAGTGCAATTGATGCGATCCTTCAGTCGGCACATACCGGAAAGATCGGTGACGGTAAAATGTTTCTATCAGAGGTAGAAAAAGCCATCCGTATACGTACAGGCGAAGAGGATGAAGAGGCTCTTTGAGCCTTCATCTTTTCCAAAAGTAGTCACTTAATAATTGCAAAAACTCTCCCCGTATCATATTTGATTCATAAAACTCTTGATTTGGCTCAAGTTTAAGATTATTAATTGTAAGATTTATGACAATAGTTTTGAATAAGGATTAATAATGATGAGGATTTTGATCTTGGTTGCTTTGGCAGTATCATTACATGCGACTATAGACCAGAAATGGTCTTCAAACAAGAATTGCCAGGCATGTCATCAAAAGATATCAAAGTCATGGGAAACATCGAGACATTCCAATTCCCATTTTACAAAGAATGATCTTTTCAAAAAGTCGCTGGAGTATATTGTCCTGAAAAACCCCAAAATGGTTCTCGAAGAGATCAAGGTCGACTGTGCACGCTGTCACAATCCGAGAATAGCCAAAGACCATCTCAGAACAGACGAAAAGATACTCCTCGCCCTCGAGAACGATACGACCAAAGAGGAGTTCCAGGATATGCTCAATGCAGAGCATATGAAGAACGGGATCAACTGTATCGTATGTCACAATGTGGATGAAATCCACCTGGACAAAGGGAAGGGCTCCCAGGGGCTTGGAAGTGTCAAGTTCGGTGTACAGGGGACAATGTTCGGTCCGTTCAACGATGCAGTGTCTCCATACCACAAAACGGCTCAGAGAGGGCACTTCGCTTCAGATACTCCTGATCTGTGTTTCGTATGCCATTACAGCACCAAGAACAGACACGGTGTAGAGGTCTACTCAACAGGCAAAGAGTACGATGCCGGTTCAAATGGCAATGAAGGGTGCAGGGACTGCCATATGAGCGAAAAGAAAGACGGTTTTGCATCCAACTATGCAAAAGCAGACGCCAAGCCAGTACCGAGAAGTGTGAGGGATCACGTATTCGCTAGTGTCGATAACAGTGATATCCTGGCAAAGTATGTTTCGATAGCTGTGCAGAAGGTAGAGAATAAGGTCGAGGTAACCCTCACCAACAACTCGCCGCACAGAGTACCGACCGGATATGGACTCAGAGAGCTTTATGTCAAGGTTGAGTTCCTTGATATCAATAACAAATCGCTCGGGAAAGACAGCAAGCTCATCAGTGCACAATGGAAAGACAAAGAGGGCAAAGCGACCATACCGCATGAAGCGACCTCCAAAAGTATGGATACCAGGATCGATCCCAAAGCATCAAGAGCGTTTATGTTCGATATCCCTGAAGGGGCCGTGAAGGTCAAATACTCACTCGGCTACAGGCTCATCAGCAAGGAAATGGCTGAGCTGATCAATGTAGAAGACCCGTTCTTCCTCAGGGAGTATAAGACCAGGGCACAGACTCAGGCACTCTGATTACTCTCTCCTCACAAAGGTCGTATGTCTTCCAAAGCTTCTTTTTGGATTGCATAGACCATTTCAAATCCTTGTGATACTCTTAAGCGATTACAAGGTATTATCTTCAATTATATTGCAAATCCAAAGGAATAGATGATGACCGATCTTCTCCGAAGCAGAAGCTGCATCCCCAATTTTTTGACTATTTTAATATTGCCGCTGTTGCTGTTGCTCGCCCTGGTAGCTGCCTACCTTGGATTTTTACCGATCCATGTCGAGATCCATACGCTTGGTATCGTTGCTTTCATATTCATAATATTTGCCACTTTTATACGCCACAATGCCAACTATGCTGTATGTCAGATGAAAGGATCGTTCGATGTGATGGAGCAGGATCTCAAGTCTGCACTTCGCGAGAATGCTCTCACGATCATGGGGGTGACCAAATCGACCCTGTTGATCCACGATTTTATCGGTGAATACTACAAAGAGATCCGAAACGATAATTTCGCCAAGATCGCTTCGAGTGTATTCCCGATGCTGGGTATCCTCGGAACCTTTGTTGCGATCGCTATCTCAATGCCTGATTTTACTGTCAAAAATCTCGATGCTCTGGACAAAGAGATATCTGTACTCCTTTCAGGTGTCGGGACCGCTTTCTATGCATCTATCTACGGTATTTTCCTCTCCCTGCTTTGGACTTATTTTGAGAAGATGGGTACAGCGAAGGTCGAGAAGAAGCTCTACAACCTTGAACGTCTCTATAACAAGCATATCTGGAAGAGGAGCGAACTGCTCAAACATCAGCATCAGATGTCGGAGTTCAAAGAGCAGCAGATCGTCCAGACACTCAAGGAGACCTTCAATATCGATTTTATCAAAGAATTGAATGAACAGTACCTGAGGAGCTACAAGACCATCGTGGCAGATACGACACATAGTTTCACTGTCCTTACCGACCATATCCAGGTAGCTGCCAAGGAGCTCAGGGAGACAATGGTGATGATCCATACGCGTGAAGAGAATCTCAAAGCATTGACTACGATGCAGGATAACATGGATGCCTTCAACAAGAATGCATTGGTGCTTCAAAAAAGTCTCAAACAGTTCGACCATTCTATCGACCATGCTTTTGTCAAAATAGATTCCGAGATCGGTGAGATCGTTGAGAAGCTTGCGGATTTTGCGTCCGTTATCAGTGATCAGAACAGGGAACTGCATCATAACCTCAAGCTTAAAGAGCTTGAGGGTGAGACCAGAAAAAGAAGTTAACAATGTTTTCCAGGAAGAGAAACGAGGAAGAGAGCAACTTCTGGATATCCTATGCCGACCTGATGGCTGGGTTGCTCTTTGTTTTTATCCTTCTTATAGGTGCTATCGTTTCCAAGTCGATCATCCTCAAGAGCGATCTGAGCAAAAAAGAGGATCAGCTCAGTTCTACCGAAAGCGAGCTTGTCAAAAAGAGGGAGAGACTCGAACTCCTTGCCCGTGAAGTTGAGGACAAGAATAAACTGATGGGTCAAAAAGACGATGTGCTCAGTGCTCAGGAACAACAGTTGAAATTCAAGTCGGAAGAGATCGACAAACTTACCAAAATGCTCCTTGATGCCAATACCAAAAACGACAGGCTCAACGGCAAGATCGTCCTGGTACAGAACCTTCTTGATCAGAGCAAAGCTAAACTCGATCAAAAAGAGAACACACTCAAAGAGCAGGAGGGGAAGATCGTCATCCTCTCCGATCAGCTTACCAAAAAAGAGGACCAGCTCCAGCTTGACAAAGAGCAGCTCTTGCAACTTGCCAATGCACTCGATGAAAAAGAGACCGAGTATACCCGTATCGTGCAGACGCTCCAGGACCAGAAAGCGAAGATCAAGAGCCTGACGGGGATCAAGATCAAGGTGATCGCCGCGCTCAAGGAACAGCTCGGTTCCCAGATCACTATAGATCCCAAGAACGGTTCTCTGAGACTCAATTCGAGTATCCTTTTCGATGTCGGGAGCGCTACGCTCAAAGAGGAGGCCAAAGAGACGCTCAAAAAGAGCTTCGAGGAGTATATCGGCGCACTTGTGACCAACCCGCTGATTAAGCCCCATCTTGACCGTATCGTCATCGAGGGGCATACCGACAGCGACGGAAGCTACCTCTACAACCTCGATCTTTCGCAGCGAAGAGCTTTTGCGGTGATGAATTACCTGCTCACCCTCGATTTTGCAAAGATACACAATATCAAACCTCTGATGAGTGCCAGCGGCCGTGCCTACCAGGATGCTGTCTATGTTGATGGGGTGGAGGACAAAGAGGCTTCGAGAAGGATCGAGATCAAGTTCACGCTCAAGAACGACGATGCACTGCATGAGATTGAAAAGGTGCTCGATGCCAAATAGTCTCAAGCCTCACAGGACTCTTAAGGCAAAGCATTACCTCGAAGAGAAACTTGAGATCGCCCGTGAAAAAGCTGCCCGTAAGATCATCATCGAGCAGCCTGCGATATCGCTCTGGCAGAGGATCAGGAAATTTTTATTTCATTGACGGTATGTCGTCCAAATTTGGCTATAATTCCTTAAAAGGAGTCAGTATGAAAAAGTTTATCAAAATGGCCACTGTAACGGGTGCCCTGGTATCGGGTCTTTTCCTTGGTGGTTGTACGCCTGAAGACAGATCGGCAGCTGCACTGGGACTGGGTGTGGCAAGCGTTGCCGTGGCACTCTCAAGTTATGACTATCCCTACTATGATGACAGACCGTACTACTATTACGGCGGCAGGTATTACTACGGCGGCTATTATAATGACGGGTACTATTATTATGGCGGGAGAAGATTCTACGATGGTTATTACTATTATAACGGACGAAGACATTACCATCCCTATTACTACAAAAAGAACAACAGGTATATCAACGGCAGATACTACAACCCTGATCGTCCGGTCCGTTATATAAACAACGACAACAAGGTTAGAAGAAATTACAGTACGAACAAGAGCAACAACTATGCTACATACAACCGACCGACCCGTAATGTGAGCTCGAACACTACTTCGAAATACAAAAGCGATGATGATAACAGAGAGATCAGACGTGTCAACAGGGACAGAAACTACAGATAATACATCCTGTTTTCATCTGCCTTGCTGAGCAGATGGAACGGTGTCAGTAAATATATGCGTAGAGACCTGACAGCAACAGAACGATCAGAAAGATTCTGAGAGAATAATCCCCGATCCCATATCTCCCTCTCGTAAGCTTGTCTCCCGAGAGGATCATAAAAGGGAGTCTCTCGCTGTAGGTATCGGTAATGATATAGTCCTCCCCATCCCTCAGTAGCCTTCCGAATACCGTGAGCGGTTCATTGCCTTTGATGATATAGGATTCGTAGAGATAGTTCTTGTACTTACGATTCTCAAGGTGTTCTGCTTCCGGTTTTTTCTGTGTTTTGCTTCTCTTGTTTACTTCGATGACGGTAGTAGGAGTATGAAGCTTTGAATGGAGCCCCAGATAGACTCTCTGTTCCCCGTTTTTGAGAAGAACCTTTTCGCTCGATGTCGATTCAAGCACCGTCTTGACCTCTTTGTATCCTTTGGCTGGGGCTTTGCGTTTGAAGCTCTGTACCCCCGAGAGGGTAGTGATATGAAACGCGCACTTGATCCTGTCAAAAGGAAGCTCACGGATATTCTGGGTTGCGACCGTACCGTAGAACTTCACATACATCCCCACCATTGATGGATGGAAATAGGGTGTCTCTCTGAAAGTCTTCTTTTCCCGCAGCAGTTTGTAAAACCATTGTGTCGCAAGATGGAGCAGCAGGAGCAGTACCGATACGACGACCCAGTCAAATATCCCGAATGCTTCGAACGCTTCCATTGCTTTATCCGTTGTTATTATTGTTGTTATTGTTATTATTATTATTATTGTTCGTATTGGTCGATTCGGGTTTGAGCCTGGTCCTGTCGGCTTCGATATCCTCCCCAAGATAGTAGGCGTTGCTTATCGAACTGATAGTGTTGCCGTCATATCGGATAATGTTGGATGTTTTGCTTTGCATGGATATTGCATCCGTTACCTTGTCGCCGTCGTAGAAGTAGAGCTGTCCGTCGCGATAGAGCAGATTCCTCCCCTCACCGATAAATCCATCAATTTTCGTAGTGAGATTCGGGTCGCTGACACCAAGCTGTGAGAGGAATATATCTGTTTTCTTGCTCATGGTTCACTCCTTGATCCAGTAGAACTCTATATTGCTGAAGGGGAGATTGATCGCAGCGATGTGATAGAATGCGTTCTTTTGCTGCTTTTTGTAGTGATACTCCCGCATCGCTTTGGTCGTAAAGAAAATATTGTTCTTTATACTATCCAAAAAGAGATAAGAGTCACGAATAAGCAGCGGTGCGATATCGTAGCGGTAATAGCTCCCGACCTTCTCCGAAGCGCTGACGAAAGCGTTCCTGTAGATACTGTAGTCCCAGAGGTGCTCCTGCTTGGTGCGCGCTTCATCGCCGTAGACGACGGGGGTATCCCGCAGCAGCATGATATGGAGGGTATTGTTGGGTTCATCCTCCGGGTGTGTATCGATCGAGAAGATATCCTCGGCGACATGGAGGGAGATACTTGAGTCTTCTCCGAGGAAGATCGTCTGTGAACGGTTCTTGAGTATCTGGCTCTCCAGCGCATACACCCTGCCGTCCACCTCGAGTCGGAAATTCTCTTTGAGGTAGATATCCCGCAGCACCGTGTCGCCCTCTATGATGTGCATCAGGGAGTTGCGGTCTTGATAGAGCTCATGGGTGAGATTGAACTTTTTATATCTATGAGTTTCGAGCGTGTCGAGTGCAGCGTGCTTGTTGCGGAGGAGGTATTCCCTGACGGCTCTTTTGCGTTCATCTTCACTGAGCGGAGGGTAGCGCAGCGGGTCGTCGCGGTAGAGCTCTTTCTGGAGCAGGCAGGTATAGCTTTTGGATACGCCTGTCTCGCTGCGGACGAAGGGGCAGCCGAGGTTGCACGAGGAGAAATACTCGCACTCCAGGCATTCGTCCGATATCCCCATCCGGTTCTCGTTGAGCTCTATCTGCTTCGTGCCGTTTGCGATGATGTTCTCTATCGTATCTCGGAAGATATTGCCATAGCGGTACTCCGTCGATGCCTGGCCGCGCGGGCAGGAGAAGACCTCGCCGTCACCCTGGAGGAGGAAGAATTTGCTGCCGCAGTTGCTGGCAGAGCAGCAGTACTCCGGGGTGAACTCCTTGAACCATTCGGTTCGCATGGCACCTTCGAGCTCCGTTCCTGCAAACGCCTCTTTGATCCTCCGGTAGAAGGCTACCTGCTCCTCGGGGCGCAGCATCTGAGTCCCCTCCACAGGGATTTCGAACTTCTCCCTGTTCTTCGACGAATCAAAAGAGAACATGATATTGAACCTCTCCATATCCAGTCCGATATCGTAGTGGATATGGTGGATATCGGCGATGAACTCATCGATGGAATCCAAATGCTCTTTTGTGACGACGCACGATATCTTCTTGCGGTGGGGGTAGGAGGCAAGCAGTTTGAGATTATCAACAATACGGGGGAGGGTGGAGACGCCGTGCTTGTTGCGGCGGTATTTCTCGTGGAGTCTCAGTGGCAGGTCGACGCTCCCGCTGATGGAGACCTCGTACTTCTCCAGAAGTTCGTAGTGTTTGTGGAAATTGTAGAGATTGGTCTTGATATGGAGCGGCGGGATCGTGAAACCCAGGGAACGGATCTGTTCTACATGGTCACGGTAGTATTGTTGCGAGAGCTCAAAAAGCTCTTCAAGCACCTTTGCAGGAAGCGTAGTCACCTCACCACCATGAAAGGAGAGATTGTAGGGGATATAACCGTTCTTCGTGAAGCTCTCTATAGCATATTTCAGGGTATCGACCGCCTCTCTCCTGCCGCTCCCCACATCGGTCTCAAGACCGAGATAGCAGTAGCTGCATGACATATTGCAGTAGAGGGTAGGGACATAGAGGAGATGGATGGGCTTTTTTATTTCTGTCATCATCCTTTTATTATATCATAGTATGATAACAGGTGATTATCGGCACAGCTGCAATAGGAATAAAATCTGAACATCATGTGCCAGATAAACAAAAGGAAGAATCAATGAACTATACACTTGAGCGATCTATACGGTATTTCGGCATGGTGGCATGCATCCCTCTTGTCCTCCATGCCAATCAGTCACCTGCTATGCAAGATGCCCAAAAGCTGCCCTCCAGCCACTGGCGTATCCCGATAGAAGTGAAAAAAAATCTTAAAATAGTTTACCAGGTGAGTGAAGACAACAAAAAGAACGGGGTCAACAAAGCGCTGTTTTATGCTAAAAAGCTCCTTGATATCTACAATGCCAACGGTATACCTGACAGCGAAATCGATCTGCATCTCGTTTTTCATTCCAAAGGGATCTATGCATTGATCGATGCAGCATCCCGCCAGCGTCTGAAGGTAAAAGATGGTATACAGAATGCAAATCTTGCTATCGTCGATGAACTGGTCAAAAGAGGTGTCAGTATCGAACTGTGTGAAAGCACTATGATGCAATACGGTGTCGAGCCGAAGGAATTGATAGGTGGGGTATCGATAGTAGTGGCTGCATATGCCCGGATCATCGATCTGCAGCAGCTCGGCTATGCCTATATCAAGTTCGAGTAGAGAGTGATAAGATGACCTTTTCTGCCTTCCTCACAGGGAGGACAAAAAAGATCAAATACAAAAACAAAACAAGGGGGTGGCTGCCGAGGGGGATCGGCTGCCAAAACAAGGGGGTATAAGAAAAAGTATGATTAAAGAGCTTCAGCGTCTTCTTCGCCGGTTCTGATTCTGATGACGTGATCGATCGTGCTTACGAAGATCTTACCGTCACCGATCTTGCCGGTTTTGGCTGCTTTGTTGATCGCGTTGATCGCGATGTTTGCGTACTCGTCTGTACTTACGACGATCTCGATCTTGATCTTGGGGATAAATTCGACAACGTACTCGGCACCTCTGTAGAGCTCAGAGTGACCCTGCTGTCTTCCGTATCCTTTGACCTCAGATACCGTCATACCTTCGATGCCCGCTTCGACGAGGGCATCCTTTACATCTTCAAGTTTGAACGGTTTGATGATAGCTTCGATTTTTTTCATTATGTATCCTTATTGTATTGTTATAGGTTGATGACTTTTTCGCCGTGTACTTTCTCGTCGAGACCGATTTGCTCTGTTTCTTCGTCAACTCTTCCGCCGCTTGTTACGATAGATGAGATAAAGAAAACGATCGCCGTCATTATACCACTATAAACTATAGTTAGAAGAATAGCTTTGATCTGAGCTACGAGCTGACCGCCGAGTGCAAAGTCGTCTGCTTTGAGGTATGGAGCGATAAAGAGCGCTGTCGCGATCGAACCCCAGATACCTACAAGACCGTGTACCCAGAAAGCATCGAGAGAATCATCGACACTGAACAGTTTTTTGATCTTAGCTACACCGATGAAACCGACGATACCACCTACAAGACCGATGATGATAGCACCCATAGTATCTGCACTTCCTGAAGCCGGAGTGATCGCTACGAGACCAGCTACTGCACCTGATGCACCACCGATAAGAGTAGGTGTTTTGTATACGATCCACTCAGCTACCAACCAACCGATCACACCAAGAGCCGCAGCTACGTTTGTGATAAGGAACGCGTTACCTGCAAGACCGTCAGCAGCTACTTCAGAACCGGCGTTGAATCCGAACCATCCGAACCATAGAAGCGCAGCACCAAGTACTGTCAATGCAGGTGAGAAAGGTTTGATAGCAGCTTTGCCGTAGTCTTTTCTGCGTCCGAGCATCATAGCTACTACGAAACCTGCAACACCGGCATTGATGTGTACGACCGTACCACCCGCGAAGTCCATTTCACCGAAGTTAAGTGTAGAACCGCCGCCCCATGCCCAGTGTGTGATAGGTGCATATACCGCAAGTACCCATAGCGCTACGAAGATAGTGAATGTAGAGAACTTTACTCTTTCGATCATCGAACCGGATGCGATCGCTACTGCGATAGCTGCGAATGTACCCTGGAATGCTACGAAAAGGAGTTCAGGAATAGAACCTTTGATCGTCTCATGTGTGATCCCTGCAAGGAGAAGTTTGCCATGACCCATAAGATCACCGTCACCGAATGCGATGCTGTAACCGGCGATAACCCATACAAGTGTTCCAACTGCAAAAGCGATCAAGCTCATACCCATAGTGTTGAGGACGTTCTTGCTTCGTGTCATACCGCCGTAGAAGAGGGCTAGACCAGCAGGTGTCATGAGCATTACAAATGCAGTAGCAACAAGCATCCAGGCAGTGTCGCCTGAGTTTAGTGTAGGCGTTTCGTCAGCGAAAGCTGCCATAGGCATCAACGATGCCAAGAGAGTTAAGAATCTCAACTTCATTTTTCATCCTTTAGTTTAAGTTCAATCAAATGATAACAAGAAATGAAGTCTATTTTGCGCCATGCATTGATTAATTTTTAATCAATGCTGTGCTTTTACTGTAAAAAGGGGATCTGGAGCCTGATAGAGTGCTCTTTGAGGACAGGTGTGATGTGGCATTGGCGGGCGATCGTCCTGATCTCGTCATCTTCGTCGACATATCTGCCGTTGGCTTCGACGCTGAGCTGGATAAGACGCTCTTTTTTGTTCCCTATGATGATATATTCACCAATGAGCAGCGTAAGGGAGATAGATATCGAATCGGATGAACGGAAGGCATTGAGGATCTTGCGCAGCAGCTTGGAGAACTGGTTCTGATCGATCTTGAAAGGCGGGAGCTCGTGGTCGGTAAGGAGACTCAGCTGGTTGGAGTTCTGGAGCTTGAAGAGCGAGATATTGGCCTCAAGCAGGACGTTGATATCGGTCGTATGGTAGCTGTCGAGATGCTGTGTGTTCTTTGCCTCGAGTGAAGGTCGGTGGTAAAGGTGGATGGCGATCTGTTCTTCACTCTCGTACCCTACGCCTATAGCGTAGAAATTGAACGAATCATACTGGAGATTGAGCTTGGTGGTCTTGAAGCCGAAATCCTTCGGCGCATAGGAGAGGGTGAGATCGTAGAGCTCCTGTTTGTTCGCGTACCCCAGGAGGATGTCTGCCGCATTGTTGATGTAGAGGACCTTACCTGCATGATCGAAGACGATGAACGGGTTGATATCGTGTTCGATAAAGAATTGGAAGTTAGTCAAGGTTGAGTTCATAGATCTTCTTTCTGAGTGTATTTCTGTTGATACCGAGGATATCCGAGAGCTTGAGCTGTGAGTGGTACTTGGCAAGCCCCGCCTCTATAAGAGGCTTTTCAAAGAGCGGCAGGAACTCTTTGTAGTCGTTGTTCCCCTGGAGTGCATGGTAGAGATAGTGGTAGAGTATCTCTTCGATATCGTTATGGTTGCAGTTCTGGACAAATGCCTGGTGGTAGACCGATCTTTTGAGCGACCGGACATTGTTTGAGATGTCGATCTTCGAGAGGTCGATAGAGATATTTCCGTCGATCATGAGATTGTTGGCGACCTCTTTGACGAAGTGGTTGGCGAGGAGTTTGATATCTTCCTGACGGTCCTTGAGCGAGGGCATCGTATAGATGAATGCAAAAAGATCGTCGATCGTATTCTTGTTGCCTATATAATCGGCAAGCGCGATCACCCGTTTGTTGTTGAAATCGAGATTTTCGATATTGGTGAGCTTTTCGAAGTTGAAGATGATGATCTCATCGTTGTTCTTCAGGAAGTCCTGCACTTTGGTGTGATCATCCCCGCTTACCATGGGAGTATCGGGAAAGAGGTACCTGATGAGGGTCTTTTTGCCCGTATGGGGTTCGCCAATGAGAATAGAGGAGACGAAGAGCGATTTTGTCAGGTTGAAACCCTTGATTATATTATGTATGTGCGAAGAGTGTGTTAGAAATTGGTCAATCACGACGATCCTTTCACTGCAAAAGGTGATTTATTTTTCATCAATAGTTTTAAATTGTATCAAAACTATGATAAGATTTGGAATAAATTGCAAGAAAGTTATCTTTTGCTGTCCAATTTGAACAGGATAAGAGAGCTTTTATGATAAAGAGGCAACATCAAAAGAGCATTTCGGGATTTTTACGCGAACGTATCGTTTCTTACTATAGAGCAGGCGCTGGAGTACTTCTCGTTTCTGGGAGGTTTTGAGTCGCAGATGCAGTTCGATTTTTTCGACGGTCTTGAAGAGATCATCACGCATAACATCGTCGAGGAGATCAGCGCAGTCGAGGATCGTATATCCCCCTCATATCTCCTCGAAAGCCCCTATCGCAATATCCTTATTGCGGTTTCGAGAGGGGACGGGAAATTTGCCAATGTATTCAAGCGAGCCCGTCTTTCGCAGGCAGTGGGGAATGAGATCGTTGCCGAACTGGTCGAGAAGGGGATACTCAGCCTCGAGGACTCACGTGAAGAGCCGCTGCGCTCCCATCCCAAGCAGAAGATCAAAAAGAATCTCCGTTCCTACCGCATCCAGCCGATACTGCGTTTCAGACAGCCTTTCCTGAGATTCTGGTTCGGCTTCGTCGAGCCGTATAAAAAAGAGATGCTCGGAGGCAATACAGGACGCTTCTGGGAGAACTACCATGCCCACAGGGAGCGGTGCATCAGCGTGGTATTCGAGCAGCTCTCCAACGAGCTTCTCGAACTCCACTTCGATCCCGTTGATCCACTGGTCGAGAAGGGGACCTTCTGGGACCATCAGAACGAGTTCGATATCCTCGCACGTACCACAAACGGCAGTGTGATCGTCGGTGAGTGCAAATACAAGGGGCGCAAGGTGTGCAAGAGCGAATTGACAAAGCTCCAGGAAAAAGCGCTCCGTTCCGGCATAGATGCCGATATTTACGCGCTCTTTTCGCTCAGCGGTTTCTCCAATGAGCTCGAATCACTTGCCGGCGACAGGCTGCTCCTCTTTGAGGGGAGGGACTTCGGCAGGCTGCTGTGAGCTCCTTGCCTTCCTGATATTATCCCTGTGGCTTTTGTAGTCGGCAGTGAAGTCGTGGGTGCCGCCGGAATTTTTCATGAAGTAGAGATAGTCGCTTGAGACAGGCGCGACCGCAGCCCTGATGGCCTCCACGGAGACACTGCACACGGGGTAGGGGGGGATACCCCTGTTGCGGTAGGTATTGAAAGGGGTTTTGTCCTCCTTGATACGTTCCGGGGTCACCTTGACATGGGAGTACCTGCCGTAGTTGAGGGTACCGTCCATCTGGAGTCTCATATTCTTCTTCAGACGGTTGTAGATCACAGAAGCGACGAGGGGCATCTCGTCATTGTTGGCAGCCTCTTTCTGGATGATGGAGGCGATGGTGAGGGTGCGGTTCCACTCTTTGGGGTCATACTTCCCGGATAGTTCCGTCGAGAGGGCTTTGTAGCGTTTTTCGCTCTCGCCTGTGAGGAACTTGATCAGCCCCTTCTCGTCGATCCCCCGGGGGATATGGTAGGTATCAGCGAAGATACCCGCCTCGCTGTAGGGGGAGAGAGCTTCGTACTCTTTCTGGAGTTTGAGAGGGTCGAGGGAGAATTTCCCGGCGATACTCTCGAAGAAGATCACAGAGGTCTCGCCGGGGATGAGGGTGATATCCCTCGTCGAGGCCTTGGCAGTGACGAGTCTGTGGATGAAGTCAAGCCTGCTGAGGCGTGTAGTGCCGATATCTATCCATCCTGACTGCGGCTTGCCGAGGCGCATCATGATATAGATATCTATCTTGTTGAGGTCGTACCCGTTTTTATTGAGATGTGTTATAATGCCGGTCACCGAGCCTTTGGGTATCCAGAGTGTGGAGGTAGTGGTGACAGGCTGGCTGAGGTAGTATGTTGCTCCGATGAGCAGTACGATCAGAAGATAATTGAGGAAAAGGGCGATCTTGATAACGAAAGAGAGGATCATACGGGCACTGTTGCTGACCCATACGTTTGTCTTTACGTCGCTCGTGGTACTCTCTGTTGCCATTGCTGCCCTCTTTTTTGTCCTGAGTGCGGGAATTTCGCGCGATCACCTCAGGATCGCTTCCCTTGAGATTGATGGATTATATCTAAAACTCGATAAAAAACTTATCATCAAAGCCTCTCGCATCAAGCTCCCCGAATCCCCGGAAAACGGCAGGAAGATCAATATCGAAGAGCAGATCAGAAGGGCGCTTGGGGTCGTATCGCTCTTTGAATCGGTCGACATTGACTCGATAACGGTGAGGGGAGGCGACTACCGTGTCCACTTCGCAGACAACCTTTTCTATATGGTCGGCGACGATTTTGAGGTGGCGATAGACAAGATCAGGTATGCCGGGAAGGTGCTCCACGCGAATATCCCGCTGGTCTATATCAAGGGATACGACGGGAGATTCCACGGCAGTCTCGACTACAATATCGCTGCGAACGATCTTCGCCTCGAGGGAGAGATCGGCTACCGGGATCTCCGTGCCCTAGTCGCCATCCACAAGGAGCGCGATACTGTCCGCTACAGGCTCAAGACGAACGAATTCGGTGCATTCGTACCGCTGGTGGAGCAGCTGGGACTGCCGCCGGTGCTGGGCGGATGGCTTACCCGCAAGGTCCTTGCCCGGAGCTATGAGATATACCGGGTCGAGGGGGCTGTAGAGCTGGCAGGCGATGAGGTGCGTTGGGGCACTGAGAAGATAGAGCTTGACGGTATCCTGCGTGACGTGACGGTGAAGTTCGCCGAGAAGCTCGAGAGTGTCAGGGCGCCGCGAGCTCATCTCAGGATCAGGAACGACGACCTCAATATCACACTCGACGCCCCCACCTATATGGGCAAAGACCTGAACGGAAGTACGGTGGCGATCGTAAGCCTGGGCAACCGGGAGAAGCGGGGGCTGGCACTCAGACTCAGGGGGCATACGCCGGTCGATGAGCAGATAGACCGTATCATCAAGAACTATGGTGTCGATATCCTTGTCCTCCAGAAAAGCGGCAGCGCAGATGCAAAGGTCGATATCGATCTCAATTTCATCACCCGCAGGGCGCAGGTAGCGTGCGATGTTAATCTCACGGAAGCAGTGGTCGGACTCTCCGGGGCCGACATCCCCATCAAAGGTGGCAGGGTACTGGTAGAGGGGCATCAAGTGATCCTCGAGGATATCGCCCTGGCCCATCCGATGCTCGAAGGGATGCTTCGGGGGCCTATCGATCTGAAGGAGAAAAAAGCGAAGTTCTCACTCGATATCGGCCGATTGCTTCTTGCAGACGGGAACAGGGAATTCGTCAGGATCAAAGGGCTCAAAGAGAGTATCGAGCTTGATTACAACAAGGGGCTGGAGATATCCCTCAAAAAGCTCAATACCAGGATCGGCCATGCACAATCCACCCGTATCACCCTCTCCAATATCGCCTCGCTCAAACCGTATATGGGAGGTTTCCCAGTCGATGTCACCGGGGGGAGGATAGCGATAGAGACGAAGGATTTCGCTGCCTACGATTTCGAAGGGGTGATCGACAGGGAGAGCTGTTTCCTCTACCGCAAGAGCGACAGTTGCCTGGTCAAAGTGCCGCTCAAGGGGAGCGTACGGGACGGGAAGCTGTTACTCAGTGCCTTCGGCGGCGCTTTGCAGTACGACTCCAGGCTCTCGCAGGCCACGCTCAAAGGGCTCAACCTCGATCTGAAGAAGTTCTTCACATCGCATCGCGGGAGCGGGTCGAGGCCGCAAAAGGGCGGATTCGCAATCAACGGTACTAACAGCGAGTTCCGCTACGACAAGTACAGGCTCCTCACTGACTCTTACCGGCTGCGTGTAGATTCCGGAGAGAACTTCAACTTTAGCGGCAAGCTCGGCAATGACCGGGTCGCGATCTTCAGCAAAGGCGGGAGACTCACTATCAGCGCGAAAGATATCAGCGACCGTATGCTCCATCCCCTGATCAACTTCGACGGTCTGCGTGGCGGGAAGTATACACTGACGCTTGCCGGCGATCCCGACAGGACTATGAACGGCCAGGTACTCATCGAAGGAGGATCACTGCGCGATTTCAAAGGATACAACAACCTCATAGCCCTGATCGACACCATCCCCTCCCTGGCGATGCTCAAAGCCCCCGGCTTCAGCTCCAAAGGGTACGATATCAGGAAAGGGCGGATCGATTTCCGTGTTACGGGTGATAAGATCATCTTCGATGAGATACTCATAGAGGGGAAAAGCACCAACGTCGCCGGAAGCGGGGAGATCGATCTGAAGACCCGCAGGATCGATATCGACCTGGCGATCCTCGCCGCGCAGCGGATGGGCAAGCTGATAGGCTCGATCCCGCTGGTGGGGTATATCCTCGTAGGCGACGACAAGAGTATCGCCGTTGGGGTCAAGATAGCCGGAACGCTCGATAAGCCTGTATCCAAGACCAATCCGGTCAAGGAGACCCTCCTCATACCGCTCAATATCCTCAAAAGAACCCTTGAGGTCCCTAAACATCTCATCGAGAGCAGCCGAAAACCGAAGAGCACAAAGAGCAAAGACCTCTACTAGTCCATATAAGGGATATCGAGCGACGCGTCCCGGTCGCTGGCGGTGAAGTCGAAATCGCTTGCAACGCTCAGGTTCTTCAGCTTTTTCTGGAGGACGATCGTCTGGAGTTTGTGGTAGCTGCCGCTCTCAAGGAGGCGTTCGATCTCGCTTCTGTAGAAACTGATGATGATCGGATGGATCTTCTCCTGGTCGGCGATGAGGGTATCGAGGAACGCTGCGAGCTCTGCGAGCTCATACTCTTCTATCTTCTCCAGTTTGCGCACGAGGTTCCTGACGAACTGTTTGGGGTGGTACCCTTCGCTCAGCTCCAGCAGTCTCGATGCAGCGTAGATATCGGCTACGGTCTCGGAGTAGTTGTAGAGGTAGCGGAAGTGGTCGCAGACCACCTCGACATACTGGGGATGGTGTCCGAGGACAAAGACCAGCTCTTTGAGGTCGCCGTCGATAAGCACCTGGAAGAGGGTGGCAGTCCTCTTCTCCAGTTTGAGCCAATGGATATCCTCATCCTTGATCTCACCCAAAAACCGTTCATATTTTTCCAGATCGTATGTTTCATTCATCCTCATGACTATGCAAGTTTTATACCAAAAATGGGATAAGGCAGTCTCTCTTTTAGTGTATAATGTCTCCAAAAAGAGACGGGAGCAACCATGCCAAAAGCCTATTTCATCGATGTACAGGGGACGCTGATAGATGACCTGGAGCGGAAACCTATCCGGGGCGCCATAGAGTTCATCGAGCATCTCAACGTCGCGAAGATCCCCTACCTGCTCATCACCAACAATACCAGGATGCTCTCACGCGAGTTCCATTCCTTCCTCAGGGAGCTCGGGTTCCTTGTCGGTTTCGACTCCTATATCGATACTTTCACCGTCCTTGCTGATACTATCCCGGTGGAGGATGTGGCTGTTTTCGGCAGTGAGCATTTCATCGGGAACATCAGGACACTCGGCTACAGGGTCGTGAATGAGAACCCCAAAGCGATCATTATCAGTCTGAACCAGCACTATACCAATGAGGACTATGCCCGGATGATCGAGTTCGTTCTCGCAGGCGCTGAAGTGATAGGGATGCATGGTACTTCGATCTATGCCAAAGAGGGGAGAAGCTACCCAGGGGTAGGGGCGATACTCGCCATGGTCGAATACGCTACCAAGCACACGCCGATCATCGTGGGGAAGCCGAGCCGCAATTTCTATGAGAAGGGTTTACGAATGCTGCAAGAGGTTGATCCTGATCTGACGTTTGGAGATATAGAGATCATCAGCGACGATGTCGTCGGCGATCTCGTCGGGGCCAAAGCTCTGGGGATGGAGACCACCTTCGTACTCAGCGGCAAATACAAAAATGCCGATATCGTCCGCAAACTAGGTCAGGATGAAAAACCCGATCATATCTACAGAGATATGGCAGAGATACTGGAGGAGCTGAAGTAGGGTTAGGCTTGCCAGCCCACCATTTGTTACGATTGTAGAAAGCTGTACTATCCGGATATTATTTTTATGCGTTATTTGCGGTGCGCTGGCAAGCGGCACCCTACGGACTATTCGAATGTTTCTTCGTGCGTAGGTTCGATTGTATCGAACGAATATTACAGAGTTTGGATGATCCTGTTATACAAAATAATGTTCGATAAAATCGAACCTACCCATAGTGCAATATTCCAATCGTCCGTAGGGAAAGTCCCGATTCCGTGTTATATGAGTTTTTTGACCAGACTCTCAATCCCCTTCTTCTGTAGAACATGGATCTCGCTCTCGTCCAGCCACTCATAGGCCTTTTCCCGGTAATACTCCAGGATAAGCGGGTCTATCCGCTCTTTTTCCTCTATTTTTCTGTTGAGAAAGGTTTTGAGCTCGTCCGCCTCGAACTCCTCGAAACTCTGAAGTTTCGCCTGCAACGCTTCGATCAATGGATCATCACAGCTCTCGATCCGTGCCAGAAATTTGCTCGCTTCGATGTCATCGGCTGGGATGTCGTCATTCCATTTCCTCCCATTGATGAGTTGATCGGCTGCCATATCGATAAAGACCGGGACGATATCGAGCACGAGGTTGAGCTCTCTGAAATCGTTGTCGGTGAGGTCACGGAAGAGCATGCGGGTCCGGTTGCGTATCTTGGTACGGAGGTTCTCATTGCTGATCACATCGGGGTGGAGGAGCTGAAAGCGTTTCAGTGCAGACAGGCGCGAGTGGTTGAACGCCATGATCGAGACGAGCGGGTGGCTGTCGGCGATCTGGTCGGGATGGGAGCCAGAGGGTCGGCAGAATGCCCAGTAGAGCCGCGCCTCCATATCCTCGTGGCGGATATATTTCGCATCGCCGAGGGCTTCGAAATCATCCTCATCCTTGAGGGCTTCGACTTCGTCTTTGTATCTGAGATTAAACAGTTCTTCCATGTTCATCACTTTGCATTATTTCGGAATCGGAGACTTCAGTCCCGAATCGGGCGAGGCTGAAGCCATCGATTCCAAAGTGGGGTTAAATTTTGAATTGAATAACTCTTCCATAGGACTCGAACTTTGGTATGTTTTTGGACTGGGAGATGACAAAGAGGGTCTTTGAGACCATTGCCTCATCGATATCGAACTCCCCGTCGCTGAGCACCATCAGGAGATTCTGCGCCCTGATATCGGTGAGCCTGAGGTACCGCAGCACTTCGTTGAAGTTCGTCCCGCCGTCGCTTTTGGGGATGAGGAGCCTGCCGTCGTCGATGGGGTTGAAGCTGTCGAAATGGACGATATACTCCTGCTTGACATTCTTATCGAACGGGATCACGGTGATCCTGTACTCATAGAACCCTTCGCAGACCTCTTCGACGATGCCGAGGAACTTCTTGTACTCGTCCAAAGTTACAGATGAACTGCTGTCGAGGGCTATGTAGAGCTCGATCAGCTCATTGCTCGGTTTGTATCCGGGGAGGTAGAGATTTTGGTGGATGAAGCGTCGGTTGGGACGGTCATAGGTGTGGTTCTTCTCGAAGAAGGAGGAGATGAGGTACTCCTTGAGGATATCGTGCAGGTTGATATCGGGTTTGATCAGTGTATCGATCTCGATCGCCAGCCCCTGGTACTGCGTGGCGTTCTTCTTGGCTATGGAGAGGGCCTGGATGATGATGCCGTCTAGCTTCTCCTGGTCGCCGCTCTCGCTGCTCGGGTCGGACACCTCTTCGATATCGAGCTTGTCGGGGTTGTATACATAGGCTTTGAGCTTCCCTTTCTCGTCGGGAGTGGTTTTGACCTCCTGATCCTTCTGCTCTTCGCTGCCGCTGCTCCCTTCGGGCTCTTTGTAGAGGATGTCGTAGACCTCTTCGACGCATTTGTCCCTGAGATCGGGATCGATGATCTCGTCGGCAGGCATCGAACCTATATTTCTGAAGGTCGAGAGGATATTGTTGATGACCAGGTCGCAGGCCTGATTCCAGATGACGCGGTCGCGCATTTTCGCCCGCGCAGGATGCTTGAGGACGATGTGGAGGAGGGTGTGGGCATAGAGGTAGGTGACCTCTTCGGTCGTGTATCTCCCCAGCTTCGCCATATCGATGCTGATCTTCCTCCCGTCTGTCTGGAAGGGGGCGTTGGCATTGGCTTCGAATACGGTGGTGATGGAGAGGGCCAGTACCGAGAGGAACGGGTGGTTGAAGAGGAAGTTTATACGAATCTTCGCAAAACTCTCCTTAGATAATGTACTCATTATACTTCTCTAACCATGCATCAAAGGCTTCAAGCTCTGCGATCGACTCATCCTTGGTAATGAGGTCTTTGATGAGCATGACGGTGAACTCCACGGGGAGTTTCTGGCTGTACCCGAAGAGATTGACCGCCTCTTCGTGGGTAGAGTAGCGTTCGATGAGGGCGGCGCAGAGGGCGTAGAGGGCGCTCGGCTCATCGGGGACGTGTTCGCTCCTGCCGCTCAGGATATCGTCGACATTCGGGAGGTTCTTGTAGACCTTGACAAAAGAGATGAACTCGATCCCGGCCCCATACCCCACACTGCCGTAGACGATGGGGTGTATCCGGTCGATCGCCACGTCGCCTTTGATGATATTGGAGAGCATGCTCCAGGCTCTGGGGGTGGCGAAAGCGGGGTTGGTCTCACTCGATGAGGGGACTTCGCTGCTCAGCAGGTCGGGGCGGAAACCGAGGAAACCGATGATATAGGGGTGGATAGCGTTCTTGATCCCCCATTGCTTCCAGTCGTCGTAGCGGGCTTCTAGGACAATATGGATCATACGGTTGATGAGCGGGGAGGGGAGCTTGAAGACGATCCCCTTGTCGTCGATCTTGTTCCCGGCGCAGACGATCCGCCACCCTTTGGGCATGGAATACTCCCCGATCTTTCTATCGAGTACCAACTGGTAGATCGCCGCCTGGATGGAGAGGGGAGCGGAGTTGAGCTCATCGAGGAAGAGGATGCCGCTGGATTCCCGATCCTGCGGGAGGAAGATCGGCGGCATCCATTTGGTCAGGCCGTTCTCGATCGAGGGGATACCCCTGAGGTCCACGGCGTCGAGCTGCGAGAGACGCACATCGATGATCTCGAGGCCGTTCTTTTCGGCAATATCATTGACGATATACGATTTCCCGATCCCCGGGCTGCCGTGGATAAAGACAGGAGTATCGCTCCTGATGAGCGTCTCGAGCTGGGTGTAGAGATCGATCGTACCGATAGCCGGGGTGATCATGAGAGTATCGTCTCAGTAGTGGAGTAGAACATGGCATCCCTTCATAGTCAAACTATGAACGAAGATGCAAGAATGGTTCCTTTTCTCCTGTGAAGCGGGGGATCAGTGCGGCTTGATCTTAGCGGCGGCCTTGATCCTGCCGGTCCAGATATAGGGTATCTCTTTTCCCCCGAAAAGCGCTTCGGTCTTTCCGTCGAGTGTCTCTATGCCGCCCTCCCATTTTGTAATAGTATTGCTGTACTCCCATTCGATCCCCGCAGGGTTGCTCCCGCTCCCGAGGGTGACATTGCCGATCTTCTGTTTGAAGGTCTTGCTGTGACAGGGTGCTATGAGGTGGAAGTCCGATTCGGTCACGACGTAGCCGTGAGGCTGGGGCTCTTCGGCTATGAAGCTCTTCGTGCCGTCCTTGTGTACGACCGTGAAGGCGCTCTGGAAGCTGTTGAATATCGGGTTCTCTATGAAGTAGACGCGAACCGGTCTGTCGGAGATATTCTCAAACCTCACTTTGACCTCCAGCTCCTTGCCGAGTTTCACGAACTTCACCGATGTCCTGAGCACTTCGTCGGCCGTGAGTGAGGTGAAGAGCCCTCCCAGCAGTGCAAACAATGTAATGATCCTCATAGTTTCTCCTTTGTTGACGGCATTATAGCATTATGAGCCCGACCTGAGCTCTGTGATCGCCGATTCGAGAGCCTTGATCACCCTGGCGCTGTCCATCTCACGGTGGTCGAAGTCGATGGAGAGGCTGAACCCTTTCTGGCGCTCTTCGAGTATATGACGGTGGAAGGTATCGTTGACCTGGTAGGTCTGGATCGGGTGGTCGAACCCCTTCACCTCGATGGCATCCTTTTTGATGCAGGAGATGTGATCCTTGATGAGGAGGTAGGTCTCCTCGGAGATGAGTATCTCATTGACGTCGGCACTGTTCTCAAGTCGGCTGGCGAGGTTGACGTGGTTGCCGATGATGGTATAGTCGAGCTTGCTCTCACTGCCGAAATTGCCTACGGTACAGTAGCCGGTATTGATTCCCATCCGTATCTCGAATGGCTGTGCGATCCCCTCGTCCATCCACTTCTCCCTGAGCTCCTCCATCCTCTTTTTCATCTCTATCGCCATCGATGCGCAGAGCAGGGCATCCTCCTGCACCCCTTTGCTCTCGGGGTCTCCGAAGAAGATCACGATAGCATCGCCGATGAACTTGTCGATGGTCGCCCCGTACTTCAGTGCGATCATGCTCATCTCGTTGAGGTAGCTGTTGAGCAGATAGGTGAGGTCTTCGGGTTCGAGGTGCTCGGTGGTCTTGGTGAAGTTCCTGATATCGCTGAAGAATACGGTGAGCTTCTTGCGCTTCGCCTCGATCTTGACCTCCTGTTTGCCGGTGAAGATAGAGTTGTAGAGCTGCGGCGAGAGGTATTTGGAGAGCTGTGTGGAGAGGTTCTTGAGGTCGTTGTTGATCGTCCTGAGCTCGCTTGTCTTTGCCTCGATGATCTCCTCGAGGCTCCTTTTCTCCTCTTCGAGATTCCGCAGGTAGACGAGTATCACCGGGATGATCAGCAGCAGGAAGACGAGTCCTGTCACGATGAAAGTGAGGAGCTCTTTTTTGAGGATGTTTTCGATATCGCTGATCTCGATATCGGCCCCCACGACATAGGTGAATCCCCCGTTCGTGATGGGGATCAGCACCGAGCGGAAGGTCCCCCATTTGTCGCTGCTCTCCTCGTATGCAGGTCTGATACGTGTGAATGAGTTTTTGAGGGTCGTTGTGGCATCTTTGTACCTGTCCCAGTATTTGGTGAAGGTGTTGTTCGCCAGGTCATCGGGGGTGAAGCTCGAGGAGGTGAACCTGATCTCCCCCTCGTCTAGGACGAAGCTGTAGAGATATTTGACCTCTGCTGCGCGTGCATAGTCGGAGAGCTTTTGCATCTTTTGCAGGTACCCTTCCGCCGATACCGAGCCGCTGTTCATCCCCTGATGGTGGAAATCCTCCCCGAGGATCATAGGGACGGCAGACGCGGCAGCCTTGAGCTGGTTGTCGATACCCAGAAGGATATCTTTCTTCGCAGTGCTGAAAGAGTAGTATCCATACCCGCTGATCCCGGCAATATAGATGAGTATCATCAAAAAAAGTATCGTATGCTTTTTCATCGCGCCCTGCCTGGAAGAAGTTATTTGTTTTTATTATAGCCTGTTTATCTTTGCGAGGCAATGGGCGGACGCAAGAATCACGGTAATCCAAGTTTAAGTTTAAGTACTGATTCTATCATTTGCTCTACGCTCTACGCCCTATGCTCTAAGCCTTTTTTGAACTTGAGATTAAATACCGTGATGCAATAATGTGATATGTATGATATAATATGTATAAAAAAGGAGCCATCATGTCTGTACGAAAGAACTTTATCTTCGATGACGAGATTGCGGAGCATCTTGAGAAGATAGCCGCCAGGCGGGACAAGACCCAGACCCAGATCATCAAAGAGCTGATCGAGCGGGAGTACCGGGAGGTCTCCAAGGAGGAGAAGATCGAAGCATTCTATAAGTTCGCCGGGAGCGGAACGGGGCTCTTCGGAGACCTGACGATCCAGGAGATCAAGGCGAACCGAGATGTATAGCCGGGTCTTTCTGGATGCCAATATCTTCATCGACGCCAATGATGTCAATCGTCCAAGCTACCATGAGAGCTTCAAGATAGTACCATATCTTCTGGGACAGGGGAGTACGATCTATACCAGCTGCGACCTGATCACCACGATCTACTATATCCTCGCCAAACAGGACAGGGTACGGGCACTCGACAGCATCGAGCAGATGAACCGATTCTGTAATGTCATCCCCTTCGACAACCGCGAGGTACAGGCATCATGCGACCTGATGCGCGACGATGGCAACTACACCGATCTCGAGGATACGCTCCAGTATATCCTCGCCCAAAAGACAGGATGCGAGCTGATCATCTCCAACGATACGAGGTTCTATAGCAGAGATATCGAGGTGATGGGGAGCGGGGAGTTTGTGGAGAGGTATATTGAAGAGACTGCGAGGTAGGGTGGAAGAATTCCACCTTTTGTTCCTGATTACAGTAACTATCCAAGAATCTGGAGCAAGTGGCGGATTTCATCCACCCTACAATTACCACTAATTCATTGGTATTGACGATATCGTCAAACGAAAATATATATTACTCCACCGCTACGACGAACAACTCACATGCGAAACACCTGCAACTCTGAAGAGCTCTGAGGGTTTTTTGCGGTAGTACTTCTGCTCTATTTCGCTTGATTGTTCACCATAGGGGTCATTCATCACCTCCTGAAGCTCTTTGATGAGGGTGTAGTCTCCGTTCACTGCCAGCTCATAGGCTGGGACGAGGAACCACTCCCGCAGGGTGTATTTGGGGTTGGTGGCTTTCATCTGTGCTGAGAGCTCCTCTCTGTCACTCCCCTCTGTGAGCCCTTTCCACTCCTCCAGCCATGCACTCCATCGCTCTCTCAGCTTCTCATCCACCTCTCTGTAGAAGCTCTCCATGAGTGGCGCGATATCCTCAGGGATCGATGAGAGCTCCCGGAAGAATATCGTATAGTCGACCGTCGTCTCTATCATCAGGTTGATAAGGCTATTGAAGAGGTTGGCGTTGAGCCCGGCCAGACCGAGCTTCGCTGCCCACATTCTGATCATCTGTGCCTGCATCAGCCCTGCGAAGCCTCGTTCGATCTCCCGGAGCCGCTCAAGCATCTGAGGCTCATCGTAGAGCAGTGGTGCGAGTGCAGTGCAGAACATATGGAAGTTTCGCTCGGCGGCCTGCGGTTGGTTGAGGAAGGAGAAGTGCGCACCCCCACCCGTCCACGGCTGGTATCTCGGATCGAAATCATCCATGAACCCGAAAGGCCCATAGTCGAGGGTGAAACCCCCTGCGGCGCAGTTGTCGCTGTTGAAGTTGCCCTGGCAGTAGCCTACCCGTATCCAGTTGGCGACAAGGGTGGTGAGGCGCTCTCTATAGGCCGTGGCCAGGGCGAGTATCTGCTCTGAGCGGTGGAGTGACGGATCGACCTCTTCTCTATACTCTCGCTCTATCAGATGCTCGACGATCGTTGCCAGCTCCTCCATAGCCCCGGGGTGTTCACTCTTGCGCGCACGACGGCCAAAAAGCTCTATCTGCCCGACACGGAGAAACGATGGAGCCACCCGCGTCGTGATCGCCACTCTCTCCTCGATCATCACCTCGGGGTCGCGCGAGTAGGAGCCCTGGGTGAACCATGGCCGCCTTACGGTCTCAGTGGCGGAGCTGTAGAGAGTGAGCGAACGGGATGTAGGGATGCCAAGGGCATGCATATGCTCCTGGGCGAGGAATTCACGCACCGAAGAGCGCAACACCGCACGCCCGTCAGCCCCGCGACAGTAGGGAGTACGACCCCCGCCCTTGAGCTGCATCTCCCATCTGCGCCCGCCCAGCACCGCCTCGAGGATAGAGATAGCGCGTCCATCGCCGTAGCCGTTGCCATTGCGAAACGGACACTGTTCATAGTATTCTGTGCCGTAGATCGAGAGTGCATACCCCGTCGCCCACCCCTGCGCCCTGAGTGGCTCGGGAAGCTGTGAACTATCACCGCTGAACATCCGCATGAACCCCTCAGAGCTCGCCAGACTGTCACACAGACCAAGCTCCCCAAAGAACCGCGCGCTATGGGCGATGTACACAGGATCGGCTATAGGGGTAGGATTGACAGGGACATAGTGACCGCTCGTGACCTGCCGCGGATCATGATCGACACCGTCACTGCTCGCTTCAGGGTTGGGTGTGAGTCTCTCCACCAGTGAATAATCCGCAGCGAGCGCAAGATCATCAAGGGTAGCAATTTTGCATACTTCTTTCATCTTCTACCTTTTCAATTCAACTAGCAGAGTAATAACATAGTGTAGCTCACAATAGATTAATGGTTGGGATGTAAGTTGGGTTTATCAGCTGGTGTAAGTTTTTGGTTTGTAAAGAATTATTCAGCTATGATCCGATGTTTTATTTACATGACAAGGAAGCAGCTATGCAAAGATATAGATTTTTCTCGGCGTTTACACTTTTGGTTTTTGTACTGACAATTACGGCACAAGCTGACGCTTATGATAAAAAGGTGGATTGTTTGGTTTCCGATGGGACACAAACATATCTTGAGGGTGTGTGTGATTATGTAGAAACGGATCGTATCGGTTCATTCAAACTGCATAGCGGAACGGTCGAAATAGAGTTGATGGCTGACCCCGATGGTCTGATAGGCAGGGCTTTTTGTAATGACAGCTCTAACAAAATTACACCCTGGGTATCAGATGTCCAGAAACGAGATGCATGTTGGGGAAGTGGGAATCTTCGTATCTGTACCTGGGCATTGGGTACAAAACCACCAAAGGTTAATAGTAAACCTATTCATGTGTCATCGGCTACAAATAATACGCAGTTAGGAAAGTGTCTTTTAGAAGTAAAGGGTAAAAAATACATTGATGGTACATGTGGTTATGATTTGAGCAAAGGAGGTTCTTTTCAGATATTTGCAAATGACTATTTTAGCGTTCTAAACATGAGTGGCAGCAATAGGGCTGAAGGGCATTGGAATGCTGTTCCAAAAGCTTCTCATGCTCAAGCTCCTTTGGGTACATTACACCGTAAGGGAGCATGCTGGGTGAATGCTGAAAATAAAATTTGTCTTTCGAATATAGAAAAAAGTGCAGCACCAACCTGGTGTAAGTCGGAAAAACTTTCAGCTATGGAAAGGTTGATCTGTTCTGATGGAACACTGAGC
>QKDN01000067.1 GCA_003252535.1 Campylobacterota bacterium
AGCTGTCAGATCCTCTGAAAAATACTTGATTATCTCTCTAAATTTTGGCTCTGAAATGTGGGCAACTTTTACATACTTGTTTTTCATCGGTATTATCGTACTCCTATGGCACTTTAATACCTCTAAACTAGTCTAGCCCCAAAAAATATAACTGCAAATTTCGATCTTTCTACGGATTCAATAAAACAAATCTCATTTTGCATTGTCGCTGAATTACAAGATAGATATGGTAGGTGGAATATAGATGCAACATGGAAAAAAAAGAGAAAGTTCTCAATTGATATAGATTTCGGTGAACTGTTTATCTTCATACGATATTTGCTCTCCTACATACTGTTTACATTACCGTACAAATTACTTCGTTTATATAGATCGAATGAACCTTTTTCACTTTTAAGCAAGAATGTGTTTATTCAATTTAACAACCGAAACTATCTTTTAGTAAATATATATTCACAAAAAGAACTAGATGAACTTTTAGAATACTTTCAAATACACAATATAGCTATAAGTGATAAAACCTATTTCATACCTCATTTACAAAACTAGGGATGGTTTGTGGATAAAGAAGAAGTTTGGACAAACGAATCTGTGTAGGTTCGATTTCATCGAACAGGTGTTACGAACAATAGAGAAAGTTTCTGTATGCGTAGTAGCGTTCGATAAAATCGAACCTACTTTTCCCTTCTTACGTAGCTTAAAAACTTCGTAAGAGAAAAACCTAAACTTCACTCCTTTTCACAACCCCTTCAGCCACCTCTACCTCATTCACATCAATATATCGCGCTTTGTAGAGTCTCGCGAATGAGATATCACGGATATTTTTCTGTACCGTGATCGATGCATAGAGTGTCAGGAAAAAGGATATGGCATAGAAACCCTTTTCACTCTGTGCCATGGTCGAGTTGAGCAGTCCGACGATCAAGAGCAATAGCGCTGTCAGGAAGACTCCCCATGAGAGCCAAAGGTAGCTGTTGGTCACGGGGACACCCTCCATGCGATCACGCATAGACTTCTGCAATGAAACAGCAGCGAACAATCCGAAGATCAGCAGTGCAAAGTAGTACCCCTTCTCATTGAGCTGCATCGAAGTATTGAGCAGTCCGATCAGGTATGCGAATACCCCAACCCCCAGTGCGATCCATGAAGCCAGTACAAAAACAGGTGAGGGTTGGTTGAGTGCATATGATTGTGTGTCCATATTCTTTCCTTGTGTTGATTTTTGAAAGTTTAACACAAATAATATTAATTGCCAAGTGATGCTTTACGCTATATATTTTATTGTATGGTTTCATCTCCTCATAATATATCTGCTATAATCTACTCCAATAACCACCAAAGGATTTACCATGCTATTAGGTGTCAATATCGATCATATCGCCGTCCTCAGAGAGGCCAGGAGGGTAGCCGACCCGGGTCTGCTCGATGCGCTCGGGATCGTCAGGAGAGCCGGAGCCCACCAGATCACGATCCACCTGAGAGAGGATCGCAGACATATCCAGGACAGCGATGCCGCCATGATCATCCGTCACTCTCCCCTGCCTGTCAACCTCGAGTGTGCCACCGCAAAAGAGATCGTAGATATCGCCTGCGACCTGCGCCCCCACCGCGTCACCATCGTCCCGGAGAAGCGCGAGGAGGTGACGACAGAGGGTGGACTGGCGCTGGTCGGTGACACGACGAAGCTCAAAGAGGCGATAGAGAGATTTCACGCCAATGAGATAGAGGTATCGCTCTTTATCGATCCTACCGAAGAAGCTCTTCAGGCTTCGCTCGATCTCGGTGTCGAGTGGGTAGAGTTCCATACAGGCAAATATGCCAATGTCTACGCGATGCTCTACGGTGGTCTAGCCAATACACACCATACCATCCCGGAACTCGATCTCCCTCGCAAAACGCTTCAGACCATGCTGCACGAGGAGCTTGAAATCCTCATCCATATCAGCCAGAAAGCCAAAGAAAACGGACTCAGAGTCGCCGCAGGCCACGGTCTCAACTACCAGAATGTCGGAGCTATCGCAGCCATAGAAGCGATAGAAGAGCTCAATATCGGTCAAAGCATCATCGCCCGCTCTGTCTATACAGGACTAGATCGGGCAGTCACCGACATGATCGAAGCGATCCGATGAAAAAGGTCGCTGTATCTGTCGGCGATCTGAACGGCATCGGTATCGAGATCGCCCTGCGCAGCCATGATGAGATCAGCAAGCTCGTCAAACCGCTCTATATCATCGACAGGGAGATGCTCCAGCAGGCTGCCGGACTCCTCGATATCTCTGTCCCGGAAGACTTCGAAACTCTTTCACCCAATAGCCAGATATTCGAGATACTCCCCTCCTCCATCACGGCTTCGAGCGGCAGGTACAGCTTCGATTCGTTCACTGCTGCCGTGGAGCTCGCACGCAACGGTGCAGTCGATGCGATCCTCACCCTCCCCATCCATAAGAAAGCATGGGAGAAGGCTGGAGTGACATACAAGGGACACACCGATGCACTGCGCGATATCTTCAGGGAGGAGGCGATCATGATGCTCGGCTGTGAGGAACTCTATGTCGCCCTCTATACCGAGCATATCCCGCTGCGGGACGTCGCCCCTGCTCTCACCGCCGAGAAGTTCACACGTTTCCTTCGTGACTTCCATAACAGTACGAATCCGACCGGGAAGGTGGGAGTGCTTGGGCTCAATCCCCATGCAGGCGATGGCGGGGTACTGGGCAACGAAGAGGAGATGATCGCAGGAGCTATCGACACGGTCAATAGCGAGCTGGGAACCGAGATATTCGAAGGTCCCCTCGTCCCCGATATCGCATTCACCCCGCACACGAGAGTACACTACCGCTACCTCATCGCCCTCTACCATGACCAGGGTCTGGCCCCCCTCAAAGCGCTCTATTTCGACGAGTCGATCAATGTATCGCTCAACCTCCCGATCCTCAGAGTTTCCGTAGACCACGGTACAGCATTTGATATAGCATACAAAGGGATGGAGCCGAAGAATCTGAGTTATTTGAATGCGGTGAGGTATATTGTCTATCATTAAATCTGTGAGCGCAGATAAGGAGTCGGAGACTTCAGTCCCGAAAAAATAAATGTTAAATAGATGAAGAGCATTTTTCTGTAGATTGAATCTCTATTGAACGGGGCTGAAGCCACCGATTCTGGGAAACTTGATTAATATTTGCAATTACGGGTGATCTTATTGAAATTTATTGTCATACTGACTTATCAACATATCCTTCAGACTCCGATAATCATCCTTGGATAACTCACATTTGTTAAGAACCAAAGGGAGTTTTGATCCGATTGATATCTGTTCCATACACGGAATGTACTTGTATCTAACCCTGACTATATCAAGTGAAAAACTTTCACTTCTTGCGTCATTGAAGTATCTTGAAACTCGATTTGAACTTTTCCATATAACCTTATCACCGTCTATTGTAACGGTCGTTTTTTCAGCACTTATCAACTTCCAAAACAAATACATAACTATAGAGACTATCATAAATGATATGACAGATACAACAAGTTTCATAAAGCCTTCACCAGATAAATATCCAATAAATAAGAATGGTAATGACACAAGAATGATACATATCGTAAATTTTGCATCACAATAAATTTCATTGATAACAAATGTTTTCATAGTAATAAATTCCACAATTCAAACCAGTGCTGGAACAGGGGATTCCCGTTTTCACGGGAATGACCAGGCTGCCCTAAAGCGGCAGTCTGGTCATATTGAATGCTTTGGGCGCTGAAGTAGCCCCCATGTAGAGGTAGTCGTCGATATTGGTCACATCGCCGACCATCGTATCGGATGTATAGGTGAAATCCCACGCTTCAGCAAAGCCGACACTGTATGCCGAGACATAATTGCTCTCGAAAGAGAACTCCTGCACACCGTTGACGATGGTTTTGTTGTGAGTCTCGTATTCGCTGTTCCATGTCACCATGAGGTCAACGGGCGATACAAGACCCATTTTATCATAGTTTTCGATACTCGATGCACTCAGCGTCGGCTCCGGTGCAGCCGGATCGTACTGCGGGTCCTGTGTCTGTGTCACTTCGCTCAGACCGAACTCACAGTCAAGTACTTTATTGTTGACGCTGTCGTACTTGACGATCATCCAGGGTTTGCCGCTCACCGTGAGTGCAGGTTCACCGTAGAAGTTGAACCTGTTGTAGGAATTGACCATCGAACCTTTCCAGTACTGGAACCCACTGCTGCTCGTATCATCGGTCGTGCTCGAAGCAGGCTGCGACACTGTGATCGTATACTGTGTCGTCACACCGCCGGCAGTGACCGTGATGACCGCCGTACCTGCACCGACCGCGGTCACCTCGCCGTCTGCCGTCACTGTAGCCACGGCAGTATTGCTTGAGCTCCAGGTGTAGAGGACACCGCTCAGCTCATTGCCCGATGCATCGGTCGCCACGGCAGAGAGCTCCACCGTATAGCCTGTACATACTGTAGAAGAGGCAGACTCTACGGTGATCTTGCTCACTGCCGTATCGGGGATACCGTTGGCATTGGTCAGTACCCAGGTGTCGTTCGCATAGACACCGCCGGCAGTATTCCCTCCAAATACGATCATCTTGTTCTTGTCACTTCCCGTATAGACTGCACACTGCTCCATCCTTCCCGATGGTTTTGGTGTACCGGTATCGTATTCCGCCCATACCGGGGTATCCGTATCTGTGTCCATCAATATCCATGTATCGTTTCTGGCATAGTTATCCCCATCTTTCCCGCCAAAAGCTATGAGCCGTTTATTCTCATCATCATGCACTGCCGTGAGCCATCCCCTCGGATCGGGTTTGTTGGCAGTCGAATCGACAGCCTGACTCCATGTCGGTGCACCGCCTGTGACATTGAAGAGTATCCATGTATCATTGATGCTTGCCGATGATTGTATCGGATTGACAGTTGATGGATTCCCGGCGAATATTATCAATCGGTCAGCTGCCCTGTCATAGCTCGTCGCGTGGAAGGACCGTGCAGGAGGCGTCGTCCCCGATGTAGCGAGCTGTTGCCACACAGGTGCGGTCGTCACATCACGGATCGTCCATGTCTCATTGTAATGGGTACATGAAGTGCTCGTGCATATCTCCCCGCCGAAAAAGACAATCATATCACTCGCCTCGTCATACACACCGCTCATCTGCGTTCGGTTTGAGGGAGCAGTACCGCTGATAGCGGCTTTCGTCCATGCCGGAGCCGTACTTTCGCTCCCGTTGGCATTGGTGAGGAGCCACAGCTCCATATTGATCAAATTGTTGCTATCGACCCCTCCGAAAGAGACCATGATGTTCTTCGCACTGTTATACCCGCCTATGGATGTATTGCGTGCTGTTGGCAATGAAGAGGCGGTGAGCTGCTGCCATGACGGGGTACCGCCCTCTCCCGAAGCATGGGTCAGGACCCAGGTATCGTTGAATGTCGTACTGCCGTTCTTACCGCCATGGACTATCAGTTTGTCATTGCCGGCATCATAGCTGCAGACCGTTGCGCTCCGGGCATCCGGCAACGTACCACCGGGGCTCAGTTCTGTCCACAAAACCGGGGAGGAAACTGTGGCACTGTAGTTCTGACATGTCGTGGTCGTATCGGTAGTGCTGCTACCGCCCCCTCCGCCACCGCATCCTGCGAACAGGGCACCAAATAATAATACGCTTGTCAATCTTTTCATCCTGACCCCTTTTGATTCTATAATATTTTATATTATAGGACTAATTTACTTATTACATTTTAAAAAGTGTGTATCTGGAAATGAGACTTGCGATCGCGGGATAGCATTTGGGTAGAAACCCCTTGAAAAGGGGCATGAGGTGTATCAGTGGGATCAGAGTGAAGAGGGCTCTCCCTCGGCAATTTTCTGTTCGAGCGCCATGATGCCGAGCCTCACCTCGTTGAGATAGAGGGGCGGGACATTGTCGTCTTTGAGCCATCGCACCTCTTCGATCTCGTTGTTGTAGTTTCGGGCGAGCTCGGTGAGCTTCGCCTCGAAGAGATCGAGGTCATCGCACTCATGGAGCGATCCCTCTTCCATATCGAGGAGTTCGATATACCAGCCGTTGAGGTTGGCGTTCATCTTGATGGTTGCCTGGAAGAGCGCTCCCATGATTACTTCCCGAGCTCCAGGTCGCCTACCATGCTTTTGATCCTCTCGGGCTGGTTCTTGCCCTCGATGATGAATCGCAGAGCGTTGAGGCGGATGAAGCCCTCTGCGTCTGCCTGGTTGTAGACCACATCCTCTTCGAATGTCGAGTGCGCTTCGCTGTAGAGTGACTCAGCCGAGCTTCTCCCCACTACCATGACGTTGCCTTTGTAGAGCTTGAGTTTCACTTCGCCGTTGACCGTCTCCTGTGTCACATCGATCGCAGCCTGGAGCGCCTTGCGCTCAGGTGACCACCAGTAGCCTGTGTAGATGAGCTTGGCGTAGCGCGGCATCAACTCATCTTTGAGGTGCGCCTCTTCTCTGTCGAGCGTGATCGACTCGATTGCTCTGTGGGCTTTGAGCATGATCGTACCGCCCGGAGTCTCGTAGCAACCGCGCGCTTTCATACCGACATATCTGTTCTCGACGATATCGAGTCTGCCGATACCGTGCTTGTTGCCGTAGTCGTTGAGGGTCTTGAGGAGAGTTGCAGGGCTCATCTCTTCGCCGTTGATCGCTACCGGGTCACCTTTCTTGTAGGTGATAGTGATGTACTCAGCTTCGTCCGGAGCCTCTTCGGGAGAGTTCGTCCAGAGCCACATATCGTCCTCAGGCTCGTTCGCCGGGTTCTCAAGGTGAAGCCCCTCGTAGGAGATGTGGAGGAGGTTCGCATCCATAGAGTACGGGCTCATTTTCGGGTTGCCGTTCTCATCCAGGTGCTTCTGAGCGATCTCGATACCGTGCTCTCTGGCGTATGCGAGGAGTTTCTCACGGGAGTTGAGATCCCACTCTCTCCACGGTGCGATGACGGTGATCGAAGGGTCGAGCGCGAGGTAGCCGAGCTCGAATCTCACCTGGTCGTTCCCTTTGCCGGTCGCGCCGTGGCTGACCGCATCCGCGCCCGTGGCCTTGGCGATCTCGATCTGCTTCTTGGCGATGAGCGGTCTGGCGATGGATGTGCCGAGGAGGTACTCACCCTCGTAGATCGCGTTCGCTCTGAACATCGGGAATACGAACTCGCTGACGAACTCTTCACGGAGGTCGAGGATGTAGATGTTCTCTGGTTTGATACCCATCGCGATCGCTTTCTGGCGGGCAGGCTCCACCTCTTCACCCTGACCGAGGTCTGCCGTGAATGTCACGACCTCACACTTATACTCCTCCTGGAGCCACTTGAGGATGATACTCGTATCGAGTCCGCCGCTGTATGCGAGGACCGCTTTTTTGATCTCTTTTTTTGCCATTGGTACGCCCTTTGTCATAGGAAATTATGGGAGAGATTCTAGCATAAAGTGGTTGAAAGGCTGAAGGGGAGAATGATGTTTCATTTCACACAAGCAAACGAAGATGAGATGAAGTCGATCCATATCTCGGAACCGGCGGCTTCATCCCCGAAAAAGCGAAGCTGAAGCTTGCATGTTTTATGTGCTAATCCCTCAGGCACCGAACCGAAGGCCCGTGGGCACGACCGCCATTACTGGTCCAGCCGGCAGCGCCCGGGCCAAAGAGCAGATTGGACGAGTACGCCCCGCTGACCGACGATGACCCGAGATAGCCCCATGAGCCCACATCGACCAGGGAAGCGGAACTACCGTTGCGATAGCCTGACGACGACAGCTTGAGGAAGCTGTTGAAAGCATCGGCATTGCTGTGTATCTCCGCGCTGCCGCTGTCTAGCAGCTCTGCTTTGAGTTCATCGATAGTAGGTACCCTGAACCCTACGGGACACACGGAGCTGCCGTCCATTTTTGACCAGTTGGCTGACCTGAGAGAGCCGTCACCGTCTGCGCTGTACGCCCAGTCGTTACTGTAGGTACTGCTCGATGTGATGAACAGATCTCCAGCGTTGTCGATATCCGTAGCCTGTGTAGTGGTCGTCCCGCTCGTGCTCTTCTCATGCCCGTCGGTATTCCGACCCCACTGATAGTAATCGCCGTAGCATGCCGTATCATCTAGCGCAGTACATACCTGCGATGCTCCCAGGTTCCGGTCAAGCCAAACTTTGCCCGTATAGGGAGAAGTGACCGTCCCGTAGGTGACACCGTTATGTGTGATAGTAAATGGTTTGACGATCACTTTTACTGTATCTATTCCCACACCATTCTCATTGTCTCGTACCGTGAGGGTAAAAGTATGATTACCCTCTGCCAGACCTGCTACCGTGATATCTGGGGTGAATGCTTCGTAGGATACATTGGTATCGAGACTCCATTCGTAGCTCGTGATCGTACCGTCTATATCGGTACCCGTGCCGTTGAGATCGACGCTCTCACCTTCAGTGATATTCTTGTCGCTTCCCGCATCAGTTGTCGGAAGATCGTTAATGCTGTTGATAGTGATGGATACCGCAGCTTCTGTACTGTCTACGGTTCCGTCATTGACCGTGAAATTGAAGCTGTCGCTTCCGTGGTAGTTGGATGTCGGTGTATAGGTAAGGTTGGGCGCTGTACCGCTGAGCGCGCCGTGGGATGGCTGCGCGGTCACGGTATAGGTGAGAGTGTCGCCGTCTGCATCGGTGCCGTTGAGGGTGATCGTTTTGGCGGTGTCTTCGTCGGTGGTGGCGTTCTGTGCCGTGGCTGTCGGCGCATGGTTCTCGTCTGCGGGCGGCGTGTCGTTGGTATCGCACTCGTCAGGGAAAGGGCCTGCACAATCAGGGTCGTTCGGATCGACAGGACATCCGTACTCATTGAGCTGACATATACCGTCGCTCGTCCCCTGCGATGCAGAGTCATTGGTATCCGTACCGCTCTGCTGTGTAGTATTATCCTCTACCTGCGTAGACGGATCGTCATTCGTACCGTCACTTGGAGTTCCCCCGCCGCCGCATCCGACCATGACCGCCACACTCAGGGTGATCAATAGCTTACGCAAAAAAATTGTGCCTTTCATCTTTCACTCCTGTTTCTGATTTGGCTCGATTATACTGAAATTTTGTCAAATTTCAATGGGATTGTTGAAAGTTTTTTGAAGAATTTCATCTATGTCAATATGCAATATTTTCAGAAGATTCGAAAAGTTTTCGATACAATGATAAAGCTGGTTGGCGGTTAGATTGAGGATTCATTGTGAGGCGTGAGGTGGGACAGGGGCAGCCTTTATGAAAGGGTGTAACAATGAAGACTACCATTTTGTTATTCTTTTGCTGTTATTGCTAACAGTAAAAATCTATTAAAAGCTTGCAGAGAGTTCCAGCTCTCTGCCTGTCCCAACTGGCGATATTATAACACAACTTTTCGCAAATCCAAAAATCGATGACAAATATTTCAGAGCTGAAGCTTTCGGTTCCTATTGACTTCCACCTACCGTGAACTGTATACTTTTTTACAAAAACCCATATTTCTTAAGTATGATATCAAAAACGACCCGTTTGTACGCTCCCGAGTGGCGAAATACTTCGTTCCCCTGAGGATCAAAAAATATCTGCGTAGGCATCTCACGGAGCTTGTAGAGATCACGGCTGATGATACGGTCGCGCTGCGAATCTATCGAAAATATCTGGAGCTGCGGGTGTTCGGTCACCACCTCGAGCAGCACCTTGGACATCGCCAGGCAGCTGTAGCAGTGGCTCATCCCGAACGCCAGCAGGGTCGGCCTGCCGTTGCCGATATTGTGCTTGATATTTTTGTACTCGCTCACTTCGAGCGGATTGATATCGGACATTTTTACTCCACCGTGAAGGAGACATTGCCTATCTCCACGCCATTGCCGTCGGTATCGTGCATCCTGATATCGTAGTTGCCGCTTTTGAGCGGCGCTTTGAACATCAGCACGCCGGAGGTTTTCTTGCCCAGATACTGGTAGCTCACATCATACTGGTCATTGACCGCTTCGCTGCCGTGGGGGACATCCGAGGGGATGATCCCGATCCATGCATTGCCCGGCAGACTATCCAAAGCAGTGAACGAGACCTTGATCTGCTCCCCTTTGGTGAACCTGTAGCGCTCTATCGCCACTGAATTGCCGGAGCTTTTTGCAGGTTCTGCGCTCCTGGGAGCCGCGACGACCTTGAAGCTTACCGATGCGACCTCCTTGCCGTTGGCGTCGGTATCGTTCATCCGCAGATCATAGCTCCCCTCTTTGAGCGGCGCTTTGAATACCAGTTCGCCCATCTTCTTGCCGCCGAGGTACTGGTATGCCAGGTCGTTCTGGTCGTTGACGCTCTCCTGCCCGTGCGGGACGCTTGAGGGGATGATCCCTACCCATGCGTTCTTGGGATAGCTGCTCGAAGCGATGAACGAGACCTTGATCTCCTCGCCGCTCTTGTAGCTTGCCTTCTCCAGGTCGAGACTCGCCGCATTCACAGACACACTCAAAATACCCGCCATCAATATCCCTACAGACAGTTTCATATCGTTCTCCTTGGATGAAATAGATGGCTTTATCATAACTGTTTTTGCAATAATCCCAACTTAAATATCATCTCTCGACAGGCTCCTGCGAACCGTTCTTTTGAGGTTTTTTCGATATCATAATAGAATTACAAATTCAGGATAGATTGCACATGGAACAATTTCTCGCCCAGGCCAAAGCCTCCGCACAGGTGGTCGCTTCACTTGATAACACTACCAAAAAAAGAATCCTCAACGAAATGGCCGACGCCCTCGTCGCAGGGACAAAAAAGATCATCGCCGAAAACAAGAAAGACCTCAAATATGCCAGAGAGAACAAACTCGAGAGCGCGATGATCGACAGGCTCATGCTCGATGAGAAGCGGATCGGAGGCATGGCGCAGTCGCTCCGTGAGATCGCTATGCTCAAAGACCCCGTGGGGAGAGTCATCGAGGGGTGGGTCAACGACGACAACCTCCGTATCGAGAAGGTCGCTGTCCCCATCGGCGTCGTCGCGACCATCTATGAGTCACGCCCCAATGTCACCTCCGATGTCGGTGCGCTTTGCTTCAAGAGCGGCAATGTCGCCATCCTCAAAGGGGGGAAAGAGGCGCAGCACTCCAACGCCGCCATCGCCGCGATCCTCCAGGATGTCCTCGGTGCAAACGGCCTCCCCGTAGAGATCATCTCACTCCTCCCCGACAGCAGCCGCGAGGGGGTCGCGAAGCTCATTACGATGGATCGATATGTCGACCTCATCATCCCGCGAGGGGGCGAAGCGCTCATCCGCTATATCTCGCAGAACTCCTCCGTCCCTGTCGTCAAGCACGACAAGGGGCTCTGCCACACCTATATCCACAGCGCGGCCGACCTCGATATGGCGGTAGAGATCGCTATCAATGCCAAGTGCCAGCGTCCCGGGGTCTGCAACGCCATGGAGACGCTCCTCGTCGACCGCGCTATCGCCTCCCATGCTCTCCCCAGGCTCTACGCCGCGTTCAACGAAGAGGAGACGCAGATGTGGGGCGACAGCGAGGTGCAGGAGATCATCGAAGTGGAGCTCGCCACCGACAAGCACTACGACACCGAATGGCTCGCCAACATCCTCAATATCAGGATCGTCGCCGATATCGACGAGGCGATCGCCCATATCACCCGTTTCGGTTCGGGTCACTCCGAGGCGATCATCACAGGGGACTACGCAGCGAGCGAGAAATTCCTCAACACCGTCGATGCCGCCTGCGTCTATGTCAACGCCTCGACCCGCTTCACCGACGGCGGAGCGTTCGGATTCGGCGCGGAGGTGGGGATCTCTACCAACAAGCTCCACGCGAGAGGCCCAATGGGGATCAACGAGCTCACCACCTACAAGTTCAAGATATACGGCAGTGGCCAGGTACGGGGCTAGAGAACGTGAGTATACTGCGTATCCAGAACCTCACTTTCGGCTTCACCCCCGGGAGGCTGCTGTTCAAAGATTTCAACCTCGAACTGAAGCAAGGACAACTCATCTCCATCGTCGGCAAGAGTGGTAGCGGCAAATCGACCCTTTTCGAGCTGATCTCGGGCAATCTCCAGCCGCTCAAGGGGAGTATTGAAAGGGGAAAAATAGGCTGGGTGTTCCAGGACCCATACAGCTCTTTCCACCCCAGCTACACCATCATCGACCAGATCGAAGATGTCGCTTCGACAGAGGGGATCGGAGAGCTCGCCGCAGAGATGGGGCTCACTAACGATCTTCTAACAAAGCTCCCGCACGAACTCTCCGGGGGACAGCTCCAGAGGTGCTCCATCCTGCGCGCACTGCTAATGCGCCCGGAGCTGCTCCTGTGCGACGAACCCACCAGTGCGCTTGACAATGTCACACAGCTTGACGTGATGAAGCTTCTGGTAAAATATCTCGACAAAACGGGTATATTATTGATCACTCACGATATGGATCTGGCGAAATGGGCCAGCGATATCACAATAGCACTTGAGTCATAAGAAAGAACTTCACAAAGGAAGGCTTCATGAGAATACGCTCCCTTAGCGCAGCTACAGTACTTCTCGCAGGCTCCTTTGCCTTTGCCTCCCCGGACTCGAATATTTCCATCGCACATTTCAGTACTGCAGAGATAAGCATACAGGGGAACAAAGATATCGAAACCTCTGCCATCGAAGAGGCAATCGGGGTCGAGAGACCGAGCTTTTTTGAGTTCTACAAAGAGGACAAAGCCGAGATAAAAGAGAAGTTCATCCCCACACTCGACGATTCGCTCAAAGAGTTCTACGAATCTGAGGGGTATTACGATGCGACCTTCAGCATCGACAGGGGCACAAGACCTCTGAGGGTGACGATCTCCGAGAACAGGCCGATCAGGATCAACAGTATCGAAGTCCACAGCGACCACAATCTCACCGATATCCAGCCGCTGCTTGTCGGTGCCACCTTCAGGGCAAAAGACTTCATCGAATACAAGGCAGCCATTATCAAACTGATGATGCAGGAGGGATATTGCAGCCACGAGCTCGATACCAAAGCCTATGTCGATCTCGACAAGAGAGAGGCCGATATCAAAGTGAACCTGACAAAAGGCGGTATCTGTACCTTCGGCAAGACCAACGTCGAAGGGCTCAAGAGCATCGATCCCGAGATCGTCAGCTCCCGTGTCACTGCCAAAGAGGGGGAGCGATTCAGCACCGAGAAGATCAAGGACAGTTACGATGCCCTCTACGGTCTCGATGCGTTCGATTCGGTGATCATCAACTTCGACCGCAAGTTCTACAATGTTGTCCCTATCGACATTACCGCTTCCGAAGTCGAGAAACCGTACTATTTCCTCGCAGGTGCCGGGTACGATACCAATGTCGGCCCGAGGGTCCAGGCCTCCCTCACCCGCAAGAACTTCATGGGAAATGCCAGGAAGATAGGGATCAAAGCGGCCTATTCGCCCATCGAATACCTCGCTGAGATCACTTACTTCATGCCGGGTACCTTCTTCCTCATGGGACTGCCGATCGATGTGGGCGGCGTTCTTGGATACAGCAACCTCGAGTTCGAAGGATTCAAAGAGAAAAAGGGATATATCAAGACCTATCTCGGCTATGTCAACAAGGATATCCAGGTGCAGCTGGGCCTTGCGAGCGAGAATATCGATATTTCGCTTCTGGACAATTACGATTTTTCGACCCTTACCCATGCGATCGTGGAGGGGAACTTTGTCCTCTTCTACCCCTATTTCCAGTTCGTCTATGACGGCAGGGATTCCAAGCTCAATCCGAAGTACGGCTTCTACTTCTCCACCCTGATCGAATACGGACTCTCCAATGACGACAAGACAAGCAGTTTCATCCGTGCGTTTGTCGAGGGGCGCGCCATCCACAGCTTCGGCGACCTGACCCTCGCAGCCGTGGTGAAAGCAGGAGCAGTCGATGTGAAGTCCAACGGCCTGCCCGAATCGAAGCTCCTCTTCGGAGGGGGTGCCTACAGCAACCGCGCCTACAGATACAATGAACTGGGGATCGTCCTCTCCCCGACCGAGTATGATATCAACGGGGCCAAGAGTATGCTCAATATCACGTTCGAAGCCGACTACCCTATCTGGGGCGACCTCTACGGAGCGGTTTTCAGCGACAATACCATGCTCAATGAAAGCAGCAACGACTACAACGGCGATTATATCTCGACCGTCGGTGTAGGGATCCGCTATATGACCCCTATCGGCCCCATCAAGCTCGATGCGGGATTCAATATCCATGACACAGCCCAGTACGGCATCCACTTCCAGATAGGACAATCGTTTTGAAAAAGCTCTTCTCATATCTGGGGTATACCCTGCTGGTATTTGTCATGGTGACCCTCTCGGTGCTCAACTCATCACAGATCATCTCGGCCCTGGCAGACCGCTACGCCCCCAAATACGATATCCAGTATGAATCACTTTCGGGAGGTCTCCTCTCGGGACTCAGGATCAAGTCACTGAGCTACAAAGGACTGCTCCTCTTCGACAGTTTCGATCTGCGGTGGAACCCGACACTGCTGCTTGACAAACGTATCCAGATATCGAGTATCTCGGTCACAGGGGTTGATACGGCCAATATCCGCCTGCTCATCGATGCACAGAACGATGCGGCAGCAGAAGAGGCACCACAGAAGTCTTCCGGTACCTTCCCCTTCGACCTTGGGCTGGGAAGGGTCCATCTGAGCCTCAAACCTTTCACTGAGAACAATGTCTCTGTCGATGCGGCGATCCTCGATGTCCACCATCTCCTCTACTCTTCCGAGAAGTTCGCAGTAGACGGTATGGAGCTTGAGCTCAATACATCACTGGCGAATCTCACCGTTGCCGGGGGGCTCCAGGAGCGCAGGGTATTCCTCTCCGGTGTCTCGCTCTCGAGGATCGATGTCGACTCGCTCCTCCGTCTGATCGGGCAAAGCGGGAACAACAACAGCAGCGATACGGGGGATACCCCGGCTGCAGATTCGGAACCTTCGACGCTGATCCCTACCGAGATATTCCTCAAGAGGATCACCGTAGCCTCCCTCCCGTTCCGTTACGAAGGTGTAGGGGTCAACAAACTCTTTCTCAAGAGCAAGGCGCTCAGGATCGACCTGAACAGGATCGAACATGCCCAACAGGGCGCTGTCACACTCGAGTCAATCGATATGGATATCGACAGCAACCTGACGAATATATCGATGAGGGCTTCACTGGACGAAGAGAATGCCTCGATCGAAAAACTCTCTGTAGACAAGATCGATACCGACATCCTCCGAAAGCTCGCAGCGTCATTCGAAAGCAACGAAACAGCGGACGACAACGCTACGCAGAATCATGATGTGAACGGGAGCGATACGCCGCCCAGTCCTTTCATCCCAAAAAACATCTTCGTCAAAGGCTTCAAAGGCTCGATCCTCCCCACCCTCTATGACGGGATAGATATCTACAGACTCAAACTGAACGGAGATGATCTCAGCTATGCCCCGGCAGACAACCTGCTTCACAAAGGGAATCTCGATATCGACTTCCTGAGCAGCTATGCCGGGCTCGACCACCGTGCCTCGATCAGGGACAACCACATCACGTCCAAAGGGACCGTCGAGCTCCTCAGCGGGCTGTTCGAAGCCTATGACATCCCGCTGCACGGCGGGGCTGTCAAACCTATCGCCATCACTCTGGACGGTTCGACCAAAGAGCTCAATGCCACGATCGCAGCCAAAGCTTCCAAACTGCTCAAGGCAGACAAAGGCGAGTTCAATATCGAAGAGCTCGAAACCCTTCATAAGATAAATTACGATCTTGAAACCGGCAGGCTGGATGCACGCTCGCACATCACGGCCCTCACCCCCTACACAAAGCCGCTGGCACTCGAACACAACCTCACCCTGGTCGATCAGAACCTTACCCACCAGGGGGTACTGAGTGTTGACAGAATCGAAGGGATCGAAGGGAACTTTACAAAGCCTCTTGACCACCTGAGCATACGCTTCCTGGGTGATATGCATTCGATCCGGGCGGATATCGATTCGGACGGTCTCAAAGGTGACTTCCGCTCAAAAGACCTCAAGAAAGCCGACCTGAACATCGAGACCAGAAATGCGCTGCTGCTCAGGGATTTCGTCTCTCTGCCGCATGAATTGCAGGAGGCAAAAGCCTCGGTAGCACTCAAACTCCCCCTCGACCTCCAGAAACCGCTGCCGCTCACCATCAAGCCGACCATCCGCTCCAACATCGCCGACATCGATGCAAAAGTCAGCTATGACAAGAACCTGTCGATCACTGCGACGACAAAATTCCCGAAAAACTCTCTCCTGAGAAACTACGACAAAGCGCTCAATATCGATGCCCTCACCCCGCTCAAAAGCGATGTCAGGCTCGGGGACAAAGAGGTATACGTCGCCCTCAAGGCCCCCAAGCTCGACTCAAAGATCACGTTCAATCCCGAGAACAACGATACGACAGGGGATCTTACACTGGCCGGGGCGAAGTTCAGGTTCAGCGGCAATGCGCGCGAGACCATCACTCTCGACAATACCATCGGCTCGCTCGCTGCACTCCTCAAACAGCTCTCGACGATCTATGCTTTCGATGCGCCGCCTCTCGACGGGGATGCCAGGATCGCCGTCGAGCTCAGAAAGCTCAAAGAGCTCACCCTCAAACTCAACTCCAACAAGCTCTCGTTCAAAGCAGACCGCAAGACTACCCATGTCTTCGGCGATACGATGGTGGAGCTGAAGTTCGCCGATTCGGTCCTCACACTCGAGAGATACGCCACGACCTTCCAGAAACAGAAGTTCTTTGCATCCAGACCGTCAGTGGTCTCGATCAAAGAGGGGAATGTCGAAATATCACCGCTGTGGCTCAATGACCAGCTCAAGGTCACGGGTCTCTACAACATCGAATCGAAAAAAGGGAAGATCGAAGCCTATGCCGATCCGTTCGAGATATCCCATGAGCTGATCGATCTCAAGACCCTTATCGATATCACCACAGATATCGACGGGCTCAAAAACACCGTCAAGGGGAAGATCACACTGCTCGGAGGGGATATCCATTATGATATGGATACAAAGAGCTTCGCCAGTGACAGCGATATCATTATCGTTCAGGATATCAAGCCCAAGAGCGACAACCCTGCCGTCCAGAACCTCTCTGCATCGATCCTGATCGATACCAGGCAGCCGCTGGTCTACAAGAACAACGAAATGTACATCGAGGCAAAACCGAACCTCACCCTCCTCAAGGAGCCCTATGGCCCCATGCTCGTCCTCGGTTCTGTAGAGCTCGGCAAAGGGAGCTACTACCGCCTCAAGAACAAAAAGTTCAAGCTCAAAAAAAGCATGATCAACTTCACGGGTGACCCGGCTAAGCCGCTCCTCGATATCGTCGCATACTACAAGACCCATAACTACGACATCAAGATCATGGTCACCGGGACACCGAGCATGCCCAATATCCAGTTCTCCTCCAAACCCTACCTCAGCAAGGAGCAGATCCTCTCCGTCCTCCTTTTCGATACCGACGAGGCAGCCGACATGCATAGCAGCGACGATATGATGCGTCTCATGGGGGGAGCGATAGCCAAATCGGCACTGAGCAATATCGGCATCAAGCTCGACCACCTTACCATCGGTGCAGACGGCAGTATGGAGGTAGGGAAGAAACTCTCCAAAAAACTGATGATCATCTATGTCAACGACAAGGTCTCAAGTGTCAAGCTCAAATACGACATCACCAAGAAGATCGAGGCGGATGTCACCGTCAACGCCGTATCGACCAGCGGAGATATCTTCTATAAACGGGAGTTTTAACAGTTTCTTCCTGAGAGTACAAATAAGAATCGGAGGTTCAGCCCCGCCATGATTCTACACGGAAACAATCTCTTTGTATCCAATCCTTATCTTTTATCCCCTCTACCAGTGTCTATATTATAGCCACAACTTTATTTTTGAACCTATCATAATCAGTTTTGCTATATTCACTACTTCGGATATTGATACAGTTCTCAATTGTACAAATTTTAATTTTTTCATAGAAAAAACGATCAATGACTTCTACTTCGACTATATCAGCTATACAAAAATTGTGTTTGATATGTTTCATATTCACACCATAATATAAAACGATGCTTCCTTTATTGATACATATTGAGTGTTTTGGTCTGAACAAAAATTGAAATGACATACTCAAAAAGAATAAGAATATATATACTGACCATTTAAAAAGTAGACCATAATCTTGTATCAGGATATTAGACACCGACAAGAACAATATTACTATCACCCAAAAAACAGCAATACCGGAAAAGTACATTTTCATCTTATTCTCATAGATACATATTGTATTGTTCATAAAACTCACTCATAGTTTTGTATTATTTTTTCATACTTACAAACAATTATTTGATCAACTGCAAGCATTTTTGTTTTTTCATGAAACTTTCATAATTTACAGTCATTGTTGAGTTTAAAATACATCCTTCACTCCAGTATCTCGCGCATTCTTTCGATGATCTCCGCCGCTTCGAAGCGTTTGGGCTTGTCTAGCCCCAGATAGCCCGGCAGAAGCTCGACGAAAAAGTAGACGATCATGATCATCGGGTAAAAGACCCTGTACTCTATATAAAAGCTCTCAAAGGTATAACGCCCTCGAAACCACTCAATGGCGCTCTTCACCCTGTGCCCCACGAGCAGCGTCTCGATACCGAAAACGAATCCCCACATCAGATAGGTCATGAACACCACCAGGAAGGCACCGTACACCCCGAACATCACCATCACGATCGCCAGCACCACCGCTGCATAAAAAGCGAACGAGCGGAAACCTATGAAGGTGACGATGACCAGGAGACTGAAGATAAAAAGGAGCGAACCCAGCACCATGAAGAGCTCCAGGAATCCCCTCTGTTCCTCGAATGTCGGGCTGTAGAGCGCACCGAGGAATGTCAGGACAAAGATCGCTATCACCGTCAGCGCCATCTCTCTGTACTCTCTCATCTTCTCTCCCTTCGGACAATAACTCTGATCATTATACCTAATTTTTATACAACGGCATACACTGTTCTCTGAACAAAATTCGATATAATTGCCCCTGTTTATCCTGACAGTGGCAAGGAGAGAATACCGTGAACCAGTTCATAGCGACCGTCACCCGCATCGACAGACTGGAGAGTCTCAACCTCATCACCCTCCACTCGGGAGACGAGACGCTCGAGATGCTCACCCTCGAGCTCGATGACCGTATCGCCGCGGGGAGCCGGCTCGCCCTCACCCTCAAAGCGACCAATATCATCCTCTCCCCTACCTCCCTCGACCCTGTCGGAAGCGGCAATCAGATCCGATGCACCGTCAGGGAGTGTGAATACGGCGAGATACTCTGTGCCGTGAAGCTCGAGACACTCAGCAGCGTGCTCGAGGCGATCGTCACCGCTCGCTATGCCCGAAGCGTCGGACTCCAGAGCGGCGATGTATGCTACGCCCACTTCAACCCCGCGGCGCTTGGGGTGAGCGAGGTGCTCGATGATTGACCTCTCGCAGCTCGAACTCGCCCCCTTCCTCCTCTCGTTCAAGCTCGCTGCCGTGACGACGCTCATCCTGATGCTCCTCTCGCTCCCTCTGGCATGGTACCTCTCCCAGAGCCGCTCGAGGGTCAAACCATTCATCGAAGCCCTCACTGCCCTCCCCATCGTCCTCCCCCCTTCGGTACTGGGGTTCTATATCCTCTGGGCACTCTCCGCAAACTCCCCGGTCGGCAGCTTCTTCGAGGAATATTTCGGGGTGAAACTGGTGTTCAATTTCACGGGACTCGTGATCGCCAGCTGTTTCTATTCGCTCCCCTTCATGGTGCAGCCGCTCCAGAACGGCTTCGAGGGGGTCAACCGCAACATGCTCGAAGCGAGCTACATCAGCGGCAAAGGGAAGCTCGAGACGATCCTGCGGGTCGCCCTCCCCAATATGAAACCGGCCCTCATCACCGCGATCATCGTCACCTTCGCCCATACTGTCGGGGAGTTCGGGGTAGTGCTGATGGTAGGCGGCTCGATCCCCGGCGAGACCAAGGTCGCTTCGGTGGCGATCTACGAGATGGTCGAGATCATGGACTACGGCACGGCACACATCTACAGCGCGATCATGGTGATCCTCAGTTTCGCCGTACTGCTGGGTGTCTATATCTTCAACGGCAAGTTCAACAAGAGGTTCTGATGATAGGGATAAAAATAAACAAAACGCTCCACGGTGCCGTGGGCAAGATGGAACTGGATGTCGATCTGCATATCGGCGAGGGGGAGTTCATCGCCCTCGCCGGTCAGAGCGGCAGCGGCAAAACCACGCTGCTGCGGATCATCGCCGGGCTCGAGGAGGCAAGCGGGTCGATCAGGGTGGGTGACGAGGCATGGCTTGAAGGGAATACCGCCCTCGCGCCGCAGAAGAGGAAGATAGGCTTCGTCTTCCAGGACTACGCCCTCTTCGACAATATGAGCGTCGAGGAGAACCTCCTCTATGTCAGCAAAGACAGAGAACTCGCCGCAAAGCTCCTCTCGATGACAGGCCTCGAAGAGCTCGCCCGCCGCTACCCGAGGATGCTCAGCGGCGGTCAGAAACAGCGGGTGAGCCTCTGCCGCGCCCTGATGAACCGCCCGAAGATACTCCTGATGGACGAACCCCTCTCGGCGCTTGACCCGGCGATGAGGACGAAGCTCCAGCACGAGATACTGATGCTGCACAAAGAGTTCGGCACGACGACGATCATGGTGAGCCACGACCCGAGCGAGATATACCGTCTCGCCTCCCGGGTCGTCACCCTCTCCCACGGCAGGATCATCCACGATGCCTCCCCCAAAGAATCGCTGCTCCGTACCCGCGGGAGCCAGAAGTTCACCTTCGAAGGGGAGCTGCTCGATATCCTCAGGGTCGATGTGATCCATATCGCCATCGTGGCGATAGGACAGCAGATCGTCGAGATCGTCATCGGCTCGGAGCAGGCGCAGAGCCTCTCGATAGGTCAGAAGGTCAGCGTCTCGACCAAAGCCTTCGCCCCGATCATCGTCCCGTGTGAGAACTGAAAAACATTTGGCACTTCGGCAGTTTTTTCACTATAATACGTTATCAAAATCCAAAGGAGCTACAATCATGAAAAGATCACCACTCTACCCGCTCGCTCTTGCCATTTCACTGAGCCTTCCACTCAGTGCCGATATCGTTACCGATGCCGTGACCAAAGCGGTCACAGACAAAGTAGTCGACAGTGTGACCGACAGCGTCACCGACAAAGTCGCCGACAAGGTCACAGACTCGATCACAGACAAAGCTACCGATTCGATCACGGACAAGGTAGCAGACAAAGTGGCCGACAAGGTCGCTGACAGGGTAGCGGACAATGTCGCCGACAGAGTTGCCGACCGTGTCACGGATAATGTTACGGACAGGGTGACCGACAATGTCACTGACAGGATCACTGACAGGACCCGCGATGGTATCACCGACAGAGTTCGCGAAGGCGACGAACGTCTCGGAGACAGGGATAGACGCCCCCTCAGTGAAGAGAACGACGATGATGACAGAGACAGAAAAGAGGACGGAAAAAACCCGAACTACAAGAACGGCTACTACAGACACAACAAACACTACCTTGGTGAAGACGGGCGCGACAGAGAGCGTGACGATGGCCGCTATGAACGCAAAGAGCGTGAAAAAGAGAAAACAAAGCACAAAAAAGAGAAAAATAAAAAAGACAAAAAACAAAAAAAAGAAAAACGTGGCGACAAAAGCCATAAAGGGAGCAAAGGCGGCAAGGGCGGCGGCAAAGGGAAAAAACACTGACCCTTCTCCAGTAGCATAAAAAAATGATTTTTTTATGCTACAATGACTCCAAATACAAGGGGTTACCATGGAATTCAAATGCGAAGAGCCTAAGTACGGTACATCGTTTCTCGGTATACTGAACATATTATTTATTGCAATAGCTTTCCTGCAAATAATGCCAATAATGCTTCAAATGAATTTCCATACAATTATTGCCGTTCTACTCTTTATAGGCTACTTTTACTCCACCAAAGGAGTTTCAAAACTTTATAATGAAGGTGAAAGAGGTACTGCATATTTTCTTTCCATAGGTACATTTTTATTGGTCTTCTTTCTGAATCTCGGTGCGTGTATGGGAAGTCAAAGACATTGATAATACTCTTTAGTAACTATGACTCCAATATCCATATCATATGATCAAATGAACTGAAAATGCCCATCCACATCCTCTTCGATCTCCTCTCTTATGCCATTGCGGGGTGGCTCTCGTGGAGAGTCTTCAAACCCTCACACAAGATCACCGTACCCAATAGACTCGACTATTACATGATCACTATCATCGGATTTGTCATCGGCTCGATAACTCTGGGGACGCTCAATACCTACCTTTCACTTCACGAGCTCATCCTCTCCAAGTCGATCCTCGGCGCCCTCTTCGGAGCCATCGTCGCGATCGAGATTTACAAACACTCCATCGGCGTGAGTGGCTCTACGGGAGCCTATTTCGTCCCCTCGCTCGCTATCGGTATCGCCATAGGGCGGATCGGGTGTTTCCTCAGCGGGATCGAGGACTACACCTACGGGACTCAGACGACACTACCGTGGGGACACGACTTCGGCGACGGGGTAATGCGCCACCCAGTACAGCTCTACGAGAGCGGTGTGATGTTCCTCTTTTTCATCTACAGCACTCTCGTGTTTCGCTACGATGAAGAGCGTTTCAGAAAGTATATCTTCTACATCTTCATCCTCGTCTACAGCCTCCAGCGGTTTGCCTGGGAGTTTCTCAAACCCTATGAGACGATCCTCTGGGGACTCAACCTCTTCCAGTTCGTCTGCCTCGCCCTCATAGGCTACGCGCTACTCTATATACGAAGGAGCCTCCATGGCACACTACAGCCGTCAGTATGATCTTTTCCTCGGCTCTACACAGAGCTTCTGCCACCTCTGTGGCGACCTCCGCCACCTCGTCGATACCCATATCGTGACCAGAGGGGACGAAGTGTACCTCCGCAAATTCTGCCCCGGATGCGGCGAATCGATGGCGAAGATATCCAGCGACCTCGACTACTACAAAAAGTGCGAAGCCTACCTCAAGCGCCCCGACCTCCCCGAGAAAGCCCTCACACAGGTACTCCGCGGCTGCCCCTACGACTGCGGCGTCTGCCCGCAGCACCAGAACCACCCCTGCCTTGCACTCTTCGATATCACTGACGAGTGCAACATGGAGTGCAATATCTGCTACCACGCCGCCGCCCCGGGACTGGGCAACCACAAGAGTATGGAGCAGATAGGGCAGATGCTCTCTACCCTCCTCAGCGTCGAGAGCGAGCCCGACCTCATCCAGGTCACAGGCGGCGAACCCACCACCCACCCGCAGATCATAGAGATACTCCGTACTCTCAAAACCTCCCCCGCCCGCCACCTGATGCTCAATACCAACGGCATCCGTATCGCAGAGGATGAGGCCTTCGTCAAAGAGCTCAAGGCGCTCGGAGGCGGCTTCGAGGTCTATCTCCAGTTCGATTCGCTGGAGCGTAGCACACTGGAGGATATCAGGGGAGAGGATATGCGCCAGACACGCCGCAGGGCCCTTGAGATGCTGGAGCGGTACAGTATCTCCACCACCCTCGTATGCGTCGTCAAAAAGGGGTTCAACGACCATGAGATACCCGCCGTCATCGACTATTCGCGAACCCTCAGGTGCGTGCGCGGCGTGGTCTTCCAGCCGGTACAGGAGGCGGGGCGCATCGAGGCGGAGGGGGATTTCAGGATCACCCTCTCGGAGATACGGGAGCGCATCATCGGCGATACCGGCAACCCCTTCACCGCCGAGGATATGATCCCCCTCCCCTGCGACCCGCACAAGATAGCCGTGGGATACGCCGCCAAAAAGATGGAGCAGGGCTACGCGCGGCTCTACCCCGTCACGGGCTCCCTCCCCAAAGAGATGATCACCGAGCAGAGGGGGACGATCACCTTCGAGCAGGACAGGGAGTTCGTCAAAAGCGTCATCGAGACCGTCAGCCTCGACACGGCGATGGGCGAAGCGATCATCAGCGACAAGATCAAACAGAAGCTCTTCTGCTGCTGGCCTGGCTTCCTCACCCCGAAGGATATGGGCTACGAGCATGTCTACCGCATCGTCATCATGGAGTTCAGCGATATCTTCAATTTCGACGCGACCAATATCAAGCGCGAATGCAATTTCATCATCACCCCCGACCGGGCGATCCCCTTCAGCACCCACAATATGGGGATCAAGTTTTCGCAATAATAGAAAAATGACATCTCTAAAAATCCGCTCAAAAATAAGCACTCCCGCACCATGCGAACGCAAGCGCCCATTGCATGGGTTTGGCGCATGGCTTGTCGCGCTTATTTTTGAGCATGGGTATAGTTTTCAGAGATGCCCAAATATGGTATACTATCATCAAACCAAAAGGAGTTCCCATGAGCAGCGTAGCCTATAGCGAAAAGTATACGATCGAAGATTATCGCCGATGGGAGGGGGACTGGGAACTCATTTACGGCGATGCTTATGCGATGGCGCCCTCACCGATGTTCGGGCATCAATATACGGCAATGAAGATCACGAGACAACTTGATGAAAAACTCGACAACTGCCCAGAATGCTATGCCATCATGGAGATGGACTGGGATATCTCCACCGATACCGTCGTCCGTCCTGACAGTATGGTACTCTGCTACGAGCCGGACGAAAGACTCACCAAGCGCCCCGAGATCATCTTCGAGGTGATCTCACCCAATGCCGCCAAACGCGACGAGATACTCAAGTTCGACCTCTATCAGAACGAGGGCGTCCCCTACTATATCCTCGTCTACCCCGACCTGCGCAAAGCCAAACTCTACAAGCTCATCGATTTCGAATACAAGAAGATCGGCGATTTCAGTGATGAAAGCTACAGCTTCAAGACGAAAGAGTGTGAGATAGCGTTCGATTTCGGATTTATCTGGAAAAAATCACCCCGATAAGGAGCCAAATTGCAAAGAGTACTTTTATCTATCATCACCCTATTGAGCGTTGCCGCAGTGGCGGAAGAATCAAAACCCTACAAGATCGATGTCGTCCGCGACTCCCGGACATACCATCAGGTCGCTGCTCCCTTTTGGTCGAGCGAATATCCCCAGCCGGTGATCAATATCCACGCAAGCACCAAAGGTGAGACGACGATCCAGGGCTTTGAGTCCCTGAGGAAAAAAACAGAGCGCAAGAGCTGTACCGTCCGCAACAGTCTCTACCACCCGTGGGCGAAGGAGCCCAACAGTGTCATCAATTATTACACTATCAACCCGCTCGAAAGCTATGAGGTCACCCAGGAACTCCCGGCAGCCATCATGGAAAACTTCGCACCCAAAAGACCGCAGAACGGTGACCAGATACTCAATGTGGTCTATACTGCCGAAGGGTACGCACAGGGGATATACCATCCAAAGAACGGCAAAGAGAGCCTGATCGACTTCCCTGCCGATATCTTCGAGCAGAACAAGGGGTATTTCTCACCGGTAGAGACGAGCGAACCGCTCCCCAAAAAAGAGCAGTGGCTCTACCTCAAGTGCGCCCAGGGATACAATGTGTTCGTCGAGGATACCGATCTCCTGTCGCAGCAAGGGATCACACAGGGCTCCATCACAGGATACGGCGATATATCTCCTGACTCTGCGACGGTTCCGGAGTAGCCTTAGCTCCCGAACCCGCTTTTAAAGTTCTCTTTCTTGATGACGATGGACTTCTGCTTCTCTTTACGCATCGTATCCTTCTCGACGAATATCTTTTTGCGGGTGCGCGGGTCCATCTCGGTGTAGTACATCACCGCCGAATAGGTGCCCGGTGTGGGGGTGAAGACCTGCGCCTGCTCTGGGTTCATCCCCAGCTCGTGGGTCGTGAAGTTCTTGAGCGAGTGCATATCGCGCTCGGTACATCCGGGGTGGGCGGCGATGAGATAGTAGGTGAGGAACTGGTTCTTCCCCTCTTCCCTGTTGAGCCTGTCGTAGAGCTTTTTGAAGTCGATGAGGGTCTGCTTACCGGGTTTCCCCATCAGGTCGAGGACATGATCCTCGGTGTGCTCGGGGGCGACCTTCATCTGCCCCGAGATATGGTGGCGCACCATCTCCCTCAAGTAGCTGTAGCCGTGCTGCTTGTCGGCGATGATGAGATCGTAGCGCACACCCGAGGCGACGAACACCTTGCGCACACCAGGCACCTCCCGAATCTTCCGCAGCAGCCCGATATTGCGGCTGTGGTCGACATGCATCGATTTGCAGAGCCTCGTTGCGTCGACACACCGCTGGTGGTCGCAGGTGCCGTGCTTGAGCTTCTTGTCACACTCGTAGCCGTACATATTGGCCGTGGGGCCGCCCACATCGGCGATGATCCCCTTGTAGTCACGGTACTTGTTGAACTCTTCGGCTTCGGCGAGGATATTATTCTCCGAACGGGTACGGATGGTACGCCCCTGGTGGACGCCGATCGCGCAGAAGTTGCACTCACCCCAGCATCCGTGGTGGGTCATGATCGAGAACTTGATCGTCTCAAGCGCCTTCACCTTGCCGTCCTTGGCGTAATATGGGTGTACCTCGCGGGTATACGGCAGCGAAGCATTGGCGTCCATTTCAGTCTCGTTCAGGTAGTCGTTGGGCGGGTTCTGGATCAGGTAGCGGGTGTCTACCTGCTGGCAGAGCCCTTTGGCACTGATGGGGTCGTTGTTGTCGTAGAAGCGGTCGAAGAGGTCGATATACTTCTCCTTCTCCTTGAGGCAGGTATCGTGGCTTGGGAGCTCGATATACCCATCTCTGGGCTCCTTGGCGATATAGCAGATACCGCGTATATCACGGTAATCGCGACCCTCGTCGAGCGCGCGGGTGAGCTCCTCGACGGTGATCTCCCCCATGCCGTAGACGAGGATATCCCCCTTGGCATCGAAGATGACGGGCTTGCGGAGCTTGTTGGTCCAGTAGTCGTAGTGGGTGACACGGCGCAGGCTCGCCTCGATACCTCCGAGGACGAGGGGGACGGTATTCTTGAAGTATCTTCGGATGAGATTGCAGTAGACGCTGAGCGCACGATCGGGACGGCGGTCGTTCTTCCCTCCGGGGGTGTAGTCGTCGCTGTTGCGGAACTTTTTGGTGGCGGTGTAGTTGGAGACCATACTGTCGACGCTCCCGCCGCTCACACCCCAGTAGAGTCGCGGCTCGCCGAGCCTCGTGATATCCGCATCGCTCTCGACATCAGGCTGCGCGATGATCCCCACACGGTATCCCATCTGCTCGAGGATACGCCCCACGACCGCCACACCGATATAGGGTGAGTCGATATAGGTATCCCCGCTCACCAGTATCACATCACACTGCTCCCACCCCCGCCGCTGCATCTCCTCGCGGGTGGTGGGGAGGAAATCATTTTCGGTAAATTTGGCGAACTCCTGGCTGGTTTGTGGCTTATTCTGGGGTTTTCTTCTGCTCAATGGGGTGTCTCTTTTTTATTTTATTTGCGGCTCATTTCTATCGTCCCGATGGGAATGCATATGAGAATTTCAATAGCTAACTTTGCAAGGTCGTATATGCATTCCCAAGCAGAGCTTGGGAACGAGATAAAATAAAACCTAACATTTTATTATCATCTTTTAATACTTCTACAGATTAATAGCATCAAACTGATATAACGAACTATTAACTTCCATTTTAAAAATCTTATTATTTAAGTGTTTCAAAGATGGATTCTTATGAATTATTTCAAGTGCATCTATATGATTTGCATTACAACCAAAATACACTCCACTTATAGCTAAAGGATTAATTCTAAAAAGATGAATAGTTGAATCAGTCCTAGATTCTCGATAAATTTCTTCTTTCAGACTTTCATCACCCATCTCTTCATGCATTTCATATTCTTGTGGATAAATAATTTGTATTCGTTTATTAGGAATTTCTTGTAAAATTATTTTCTCGTCTTTAGAGCAGAGTTCCCGAATATTCATACTATCTTCACAAATAATTGAGTCTGCATCCCTTAATCGTACAATTGATCTTTGTTCTTTTTCATAAATCCAATCATTTGCCTTTGCAAATAATATTGATTGGTTAAATTTTTTCCAGTGAAACTCGGTAATGGAATCCGGATTAACAAATTCTGGTCTTTCAAATTTAGGCATCTCTCGTCGATAATTTACTTTTTGAGGAAACTCATAAATATCCCCTAAATGACTCTTCCCAAAACGACTTTTACGACCATCTAACTCTTGTAATGAATCCATAAAAAATGGTTGATCAAAATCAAATTCAATAACGACACCCTGATGATTATCTGCATAATGAGCCCACATTAAAGGATTATTGTTATCCTCCGTGAATGATAAAATCCCTAATTCCGAGAAATCAAACTGTATGCTTCCCATTAAATCATCAATCTCATGCTCATCCATTTTATTAACTTGTTTGCCTGCTTGAGCATAATACTCTTCATGATTACGATTAGCGGCTTGAATCTGTATTTTATTTATAAACCCCTCAAATGGATCGTTTAATGCTAATGTTGGTGTTGCTCTAATCATAGGTACATCAAAAAAAGAACCTCTTAATGGCATATACTTATATAAAAACCTAATCATTTTCTCTCCTATTCGCCTATTTGTATTTAGTAAATATTATAGCATTTTGTTCACGCAGATATTTTCTAAATGTCTAAACTCGATTTATTAAAGTATATGAATATTGAATAGCACAAAAGTGTATCTCAAACTCAGTATAGAAATAATTTATTTGTTAGGCATATTAATATGCTTAGTTGCATTAGTATCTTTCGTATTTAATAAAGGTATATCTCCCGTACCAATTTTATAACTTATAGTGATGATTACTACAAGAATAGATATAAAAGTAATAAGAAAACCCCATAGCTGTTTTAACTTTAAATGTCCAAACAATTCACTTATACTGATTTTTTCTATATCAAAATTACTAATTGACTTTTCTTTTAATCTAATATTATCTTCAATAGATTTTTTCCAAGTTTTTAAAAAACCCTTAAATTTATCTGTGTTAATTGATTGTACATCTATATCCGTCCAATATACTCTCCAGTCATAACCATCTTCAATAAGCCCCTCCTCTTTTAATCCATTTTCTGCAATAACCAATAAAGGTAAATTATTAGAATATGCTAATGCCGCTTCAATATGGTTCCAAGTAGTTGGTAATTTGATATTTGTTAAGTCAATTTTTTCATTATTCTTTTTGTATTCTAATCCTTTAGAAAAAAATGTTCTGGTAAACGCGATTACAACAGCACCATCACATTCTTTAATAATTTTATTAATTGCTC
>QKDN01000030.1 GCA_003252535.1 Campylobacterota bacterium
GTACATTGATTCCCATCGTCTCTCGATGGGAATCCATACTTGATCTCCAATAACAGAAATATCCACATTTCAGCGATAGCCGATAGAAACATTCTCTTCGTATGTTTATCCCGTATGCATACCCATCGGGAGAGACTGTGCAATAACTGTATAAAGCCAATCTTAAAAGTATTATTCTTGTCAGAATCATCTTGAAGATGATGCTTAATCGAATGGAATCGGAGACTTTTAGTCCCGAAAAAGTGAATGTTGACTATTTTTGAGAACATTTTATATGTAAATTGAGCTTCTATTTGGCGTGGCTAAAGCCAACAATTCCTATAAAATACGAATTATTGCACAATCTCGGACGATGGGTACGAAGGTCAGATCGTGGAAATCTTCACGCGTAGGTCGGGGTGCTTGACCCCGACGCATATTTCGCATACAGCTGCTGTTCGGTTTGAGAAGTCAGTGTCGGGGTCAAGCACCCCGACCTACGGATTCCATAATCATTGGGTAATGTATACAAAACCCCTAAAACTTGATCGACAGATAAAAACTCGCCTCGAACCGGTCATCATCGCTCAAAAAGTTGTTCTTGCGGTAGATCACATAGGGGGGTTTGGTGGTGGTCTCGTATTCGCTCCCGAGCAGCCACTGGTGGTAGACCCAGTGGATGAAGCGCAGGAGATCGCCGTGCTGGCCGCTGATATCGAACTTGGCATAGATACCCTCGGAGATGTGGAAGCGCGGGAGGCGTTCGCTCTTCTTGATCTCGTCCGTCTCGATACAGGCGATGTACTGGCACTCGGCGAGCGGGGTGATGGTGGGGTTGTCGTGGAGGAGCGCTATCTGGCGGTACTCTTTGATATCGTTGGTGAGCACCCAGGTCTGAAGCTTCTGCCAGGTCTCCTTGATATTGACATTGTACCCCTGGTTGCGGATATAGAAGCTCTCGATGCGCGGCATCTTGACGATGGTGGGCTGGATGTGGGAGAAATCCGCCTTCGAGCGGAGCGCGCTTTTGGACTGGCGGATGATCTTTTTGGAGTACTCCATGTGGCCGCCGTTGCGCCACTGCTTGGGGGACATATCGAACCGCCCTTTGAAGGCGTTGATAAACGAAGACTGCGAGCTGTAGCCGCATTCATTGGCAATAGTGGAGATGGTCGAGTAGCGGTTGGTCATGAGGAGGTTGGCCGCCTTCTGGAGGCGGATCGACTTGATGCTCTCGTAGATGTTCTTGCCGAACGCCTCCTTAAATATCCTGTGCATATGGAACTTGCTCACATCGAGGTCGCGGCTGAGCTCCTCGAGATCGATATGGGTCTCGATGTGGGTGTAGATATAGTACATGATATCGTTGGCTATCTTGGTTCTTTTCTGGAGTACTGCTCTTTTCATAGCAATAATTATATCACAAACACGATATAAATAGAGCATTAATAAAAAATAAATAAAGCACTAATGAATAATAAATTTGACAATTTCCATGAAGAATTCGCTATTGGAAAAATATTATAATTCTCAAAATCTCAAGGAGAACAAAAATGTCAAAGAAGATCACCAAAGTACTTATAGCCAACAGAGGAGAGATAGCCCTCCGTATCATCAGAGCATGTAAAGAGCTCGAGATCACCAGCGTAGCGATATTCTCCGAAGCTGACGTGGACGGTGTATGGGTCAGAAAAGCAGACGAATGCTACCCCATCATGGGCAATGTCGTCCAGGCGTACCTCGACTACGATGTCATCATCAAGCTCGCCAAAAAAGCGGGCTGTGACGCGGTCCATCCTGGATACGGCTTCCTCTCAGAGAACGCCGACTTCGCCAGAGCGTGCGAGGCGAACGGCATCATCTTCATCGGGCCAAAGCCCGACCACATCGCCCTCTTCGGCGACAAGATGGCATCCAAGGTAGCGATGAGAGAGGTGGGTGTACCCGTCCTCGAAGGTACCGACGAGCCTATCCTCGACAAGTCAGAGGGTGCGAGGATCGCGTTCCGTATCGGCTTCCCGGTCATCATCAAAGCGGCGTTCGGCGGCGGCGGCAGGGGTATGCGTATCGTAGAGAGCATGAAGGATTTCGAACCGATGTTCGACAGCGCTACTGCCGAAGCCCAGAAGTATTTCGGACGCGGCGAGGTGTTCATCGAGAAGTATGTCCGCAACCCGCGCCACATCGAGATCCAGGTGATCGCTGACAAGTACGGCAACGTCCTTCACCTCGGCGAGCGCGACTGCTCGATCCAGAGAAGACACCAGAAGGTGATCGAGATCGCCCCGTCTCCGAGACTCAATGAAGCTACCCGCAAGGAGCTCTACCGCATCTCCACCAAGGCGATGTTCAAACTCGGTTACGAGAGCGTGGGGACGGTCGAGTTCCTCGTAGACCAGGATGACAATATCTTCTTCATCGAGATGAACACCCGTGTCCAGGTCGAGCACCCGGTCACTGAGATCATCAGCGGCGTCGACATCATCCAGCGTATGATCGAGATCGCCGAGGGTGACAAGCTCATCTTCCTCCAGGAGGAGATCAAGTTCAGAGGGTATGCGATCGAGTTCAGGATCAACGCGGAGAACCCCAACAAGAACTTCATGCCGACAGCCGGTACGATCACCAACTACCTCACACCGGGCGGCCCGGGGGTGAGACTCGACACGAGCGTCTACAGCGGCTACACCATCCCGACAAGCTACGACTCGATGGTGGGCAAGCTCATCGTATGGGCGCTCGACTGGGAAGGTGCGGTGAAGAAGGCGAAGAGAGCCCTCGACGAGTTCGTCATCGAGGGTGTCATCACCAATATCCCGCTCCACCAGCAGATCGTCAGAGACGAGGACTTCAGATCAGGCAAGTTCACGACGAACTACCTTGATACCAAAATGTCACTCTTCAACATGGAGAGCGAGAAGTCGATCCACAAAGAAGAGGAGAGGATCTCAGGTATCAAGAAGTTCATCGCGAGCCTCAAGAAGAACAACATCACCCCAAGACACTAAGATGAGCTTCGAAGACCTCATCGAGGGGAATCTCCTCTTCCGGGACTCGTCGTTCCGCTACTACCGGGATGACTTCACGGCGCTCGTCGAGAACGGACAGAAGCCCGAAGTCCTCTTCATCGGATGCTCCGACAGTAGGGTCGTCCCCGACCTCATCGTAGGGACGAGCCCCGGCGATATGTTCATCCTCCGCAATGTCGGTAATTTCGTCGCCCCGTTCAAGGCCGACAACGATTTCCACGGCAGCGCGGCAGTGATCGAGTACGCAGTGAGCGTACTGAACGTCAAACACATCATCGTGTGCGGCCACTCCCACTGCGGGGCGTGCAGCGCCCTCTACAGCGATCTGGGGAGCGGGGTGGAGCTGGTGCATGTACGTAAATGGCTCGAGCTTGGGCAGGATGCCAGGATGCAGGCCCTCGCAGCCTACAGCCCAGCACAGCCAAAAGAGGAGCTTTTCAGACTCACCGAAAAGTTCTCCGTCGTCTCACAGCTGGAAAACCTCCAGACCTACCCGGAGATCAAAAAGAGGCTGGAGAACGGCTCGATAGAGCTCCACGGCTGGTACTACAGGATAGAAGACGGCTCGATAGAGCAATACGACACCCGCTCAAAAAATTTCCGGTCACTCACTGCCAAAGCCGACTAGCTTCGGCTGAGGATATTTCTCCCCTGGTTGTACCGTCTGTAGGTACGCTTCTTCCTTACTTTTCTTTTCTCTTTGAGGGTCTTTGAAGGGGCGCTCTTGAGTGCGGCGATCTCATCCTGGAGCTTCTGGAGCTGTTCGTTCTGGAGCTTGTTCTGCTCTTTGAGCACTTTCGTCAGATGCTCCAGTTTGGCATTGGTCTCGACAATGGAGGACTTGGTATGCTCTCTGATGATATTCTGCTCATTGAGGGCGCTTGTGATCTTCTGGAGCTTCTCGCCTGTCAGGTTCTCATGCTGCTGGAACTTCTGGTCACGCTCATGCGTGTCCGCTCCGAACCACTCCTGGTAGACGAAACCGAGTGCAGTCGCCACTATCGAGAGGAGCACCAGAAGGATGATCACCTTGCTGTACCTGATATTTGATCTTGCGTATTTGCTCCCCTCCGAGGCATACACTTCTGCCCTGTCACAGGTACTCTTGAGCTCTTTTGCGGCCTGCATCTGTGTCTTGTAGACGCTCCCCGCATATGCAGCGCTTCCCCTCTGCGCTTCGGCGAGCAGATCGATCTTCATAGTGAGCTCTTTGAGAGGAACCGTCTCCTTCTCTCCCTCGGCAGGGGTAGATTCCGTTCTCATGCTCCCTGGATGATGATAGCTGTGCGCCAGGGTCTCGCCCATGTGCATGGTCTTGATGATATCTTCGGAGAGTTTCAGAGAGAAGGATGAGAATAGCTCCCTCGACTCGCTGTAGTCCTTTTTTTGTCTCTCGACGAGAAGGCGGTGGAGATACTCAATATAGCTCTCGTCAGGACGCTTCAAAAGCGCCGTATCGATATCGCCGTACGACTTGAAGACCGGTATCCCGGCATCCCTCTCATGCTGGCCCCGTTTGACCGCATGGTAGAGGTACGTGTGCTCTTCGACGAAGAGCCTGGCGATCTCTTCGAGCTCTTTGTCTGTCAGCTGGTTGACCTCTTCCACCGAAAGGGTGAATGTCCTGGGGCGCTCCAGCCCTTCACCCATGAGGTCCTCTTTGAGATAGACGAAGAACGGCAGGTAGAGTTTGAAGAAATCTTCGCTCTCGAGGTAGTCGAGCCTGTTGCCGAATGTCCTCTCGAGGCTCAGAAGCTCCTGCCCCCTGACATGGAACAGGTATACCTGACCGATGGAGGTATCGATACTGCAAAATGGTCTGTCGTCCGAGTTAATACTGTCCATCTCTTTTTCACTTTGTTTAATATTGCCGAAATATCCTGAATACTTATTCTACCAGAAATGAGTTATAATATTAATGAATATTTTGAAAATAATTTGTATCCGATCATATTTTTGTTATGATTCTGTCACAACTCTAAACACCATAAAAACGAACGGGGAACTGCTATGAACCAACTTACATTCATCTCATGGAATGTCAACGGCATCCGCGCCGTGGACAAGAAGGAAGCCCTCCGATGGATCGACTCCCAGTCAGTAGACTTCCTCGGACTCCAGGAGATCAAGGCTGAGGCGGAGCAGATACCCGCCTCGATATTCGACCGGGAGTTCGCCCACTCCCACATCAACTCCTCATCGAAAAAGGGACAGTCGGGCGTCGCCCTCTACACAGACCATGAGGGGTTCCACGAGGTATGCGGCCATGTCGATATCCTCTCCGAGGGGCGTATCAACGAATACCACTTCGGCGACATCGCCCTATTCAATGTCTACTTCCCCAACGGACAGAGCGGCGATGAGCGGCTGGAGTACAAGATGGCGTTCTACGACAGATTCCTCACCCATATCAATGAGCTGAGAAACGCAGGCAAATCGATCGTGGTCTGCGGCGATGTCAACACCGCCCACCGCCCCATCGATCTCGCCCGCCCCAAGGCCAACGAAGAGACCTCCGGCTTCCTCCCAATGGAGCGCGAATGGATAGACAAGCTCCTCTCACACGGCTACATCGACACATTCCGCCACATCCACGGCGACACACCCGACCGATACAGCTGGTGGAGCTACAGGGCGGGTGCGAGAGAGAGAAATGTAGGCTGGAGGATCGATTACTTCTTCGTCTCCGAAGACCTCAGAGAGAGGATCGTGGACGCCGATATCATGGACGACATACTGGGAAGCGACCACTGCCCGGTGAAGTTGGTGTTGAAGGTTTGAAAACCTGACAGATATTTTTATGATATAATCATTTGAAAGTAAAGGAGTATGCAATGACAACGATATCGCTTCAAGTCGAAGATAGCTATGTCGACAAGCTGTTGGAACTATTGAAACAGTGTCCCAAAGATGTCGTGAAGATCAATGACTCCTATCAAAATATGGTAGAGGAACGATATACCAAAACGGTCACTGTGAATACTCGCGAAGAGATAGAAGAACGGCTTACAACAGCCAAAACAAATATCGCAAAAGGCAACTATCTCGACGAAGATACATTCTGGAGCAAAGTAGACAAGCATCTGGAAACACTGTGAAGATCATTTTCGACGATAGTTTTTTGACCAAATTCAACGTCATCCTCGACTAAATCGCTCTCGATAAAAAATCTGCTTCAATCAAGTTTCGCAATGATGTCCGCAAAAAGCTGGAACTTCTCAAAACCAATCCCTACATCTACCGCACTTCTCACCACACCGATGACACCAATTGTCGAGACCTCATCCATCTCGGATATACGATCATCTATTGTGTCGACGATGATCTCATCGAGGTTTTGGATATTTTCAAATGGCAGGAGAGATAGGAATCGACAGTTTCAACCCCAAATATTTGACCGCAGGTCGGGATACTCGATCCCGACATTATCCTGCAAACAGAACAGCTGCTGTATGCCAATACGCGTCGGGGTCAAGCACCCCGACCTACGCAGGAAGCAACATTTCAATTGTCTGTAGGGTGGGAGAATCCCACCGTTTGTTCCAACCGATAGCAACGGTACGGATAATTGGAGCAGGTGGTGGATTTCATCCACCCTTGTAACACGATCTTCTTAATTGATTGAAAAAGACCCTTTGTAAAGAAATATTAGTAATGGAGAAAATTCGCTATAGAAGTCTGAAGGTTTCATACGCATTTGCTGTGGAATATTGTATCCCTGCTTTTCAACTAAAGACTCGATCTGAGAAATAATCTCAGACAGTATCATCTCAATCTTTGGATGACGAGCAGCAGCATTTAAGTGCCCAGCTAATTTAAGTGCATCTTCTTCTGTCACAACTTGTGAATCATTAGTATCATATTTTCCTGACCACTCTTGATTAGATTCATAGTTTTCAGAAGCCACAGTACCTTTTGGAACCCAACTAAAACTTTGAGCTAAATGCAAGTATACTGCCCAATGTCCGCCACTTACATTAAATGATTCTCCACTTTTATTAATTAAATTAAAAGACATCTTATTCCTTTTTTAGTTGGTTTCCATAAATATCGCGAGTAAATAATCCTAGTGGGACTAAAAGTCCCACTTCCAATACTCTACTCCCACCCCAAAATACCAAACTTCCTAAGGAAAGCCTCATCCACATCGATAAGCCCTCTCTCCTGGAGGCTTCTGATGGTCGCTTCGTCGCAGAGGGTGTCGCCCGGCCACTCTCTCTCGAAGCCGTCGAGCTCGTTCTTGTTGGTCGCATCGAGGATGATGAACGGTTTGAGCAATACATCGCGCTGCGCGTCGATATTGTTGGCTGTTCTCCAGAGGAGCATATAGGGGTTGTCGACATCGTTGTTGGCCTTGTCGACGACGACGAGCACTTTGATGTGCGGAGCGAGCGGGAAGACCTTCTCGATATCGCTCATCACTGATGCGGTCTTGTTGACCGTGATGACGGTGATGGGGTTCTTGGTGTGGGTCATGTACTGTTTGAGGGCGACAATATTGCCGTCGATCGACTGGAATTTGGTGAGGAGCTCCGCATCGCTGAGCGGTTCGGCTACGCCATGCTCTACCTCGTCGCCTGTCGCGTCGATCCCCATCTTGCCGCCAACCAGCGCTTCGGGTGCGGTGTGGTCGAGGGCGTCGATGATCCCCTGCGTGATGAGTATTTTGCCCGGGGTCAGGCGGTTGAGGATATGCTCCGCTATCTCCATATCGTGCTCGAGCTCGGGGGCTTTGTCGCCGACGAAGATCGCGTGCTTGACGAAGCTCATCTGCCCTACTCCCCAGAAGGCATGCATGAACTGCTGCGCGTGTCCCTTGTAGAGGGTCTTCATCTTGGCGAGGATGAGATTGTGGAAGACACCGTTCTCAGGCATATAGTAGTCGATCAGATCGGGCGCGGTGGTCTGGAGGAGCGGGAGGAATATCCGTTCGGTCGCCCAACCCATATACTTGTCCTCGAGAGGAGGCTTGCCCACGACGGTCGCCTGGAATACGGGCTTTTTCCTCATCGTGATCGTCTCCACCTCCATCACCGGGTACGGTTCGCGAAGGGTGTAGTAGCCCGTATGGTCGCCGAACGGCCCCTCGATCTCCATCTTGGTCGGGTCGACGAACCCCTCGATGATGATATCGACATCGCCGGGGATATAGATATCGTTGGTGAGCGACTTGACCAGTCTGGCGTTCTCACCCCTGACGAACCCGTAGAGGAGCATCTCGAACATCCCGTAGGGCATCGGAGCCTGGCCGCACCAGATATAGAGCGGATCGCCGCCGATAGCTACGGTGACGGGCATTTTTTTGCCGGCATCTCTGTACTGGTCGAAGAAGTGTGAGGAGTCCTTGTGTATCTGCCAGTGCATCCCGAGGTGGTTCTTGTCATACTGCTGGAGGCGGTACATACCAACATTTTGTACACCGCCGTCGAGGCTCTGTGAGTAGACCTGCCCCATCGTGATGAAGGGGCCGCCGTCCTCGCTCCATGTCGTGAGGATCGGGAGCTTGTCGAGGTCGACCTGCTCTTTGGGGATCACAATCTCCTGCGCGACGCCTCTTTTGTTCGTACGCTTCGGGAAGACGCTCTTGAGATTCCAGAATCTCGGGATCATCGCGAGCTTCTCTTGCCATGTTTTGGGCAGCTTGAGCTTGAGGAGTTCGCCGATCCCTTTGGCGATGGTGTCGGGGTGTTTGCCGAATATCTTCTCGGTGACAGCCTTGGAGGCGAAGATGTTCATCAGTACGGGAATATCGTACTCTATCCCGCGGCTGCGGCTGACAGGTCTGGTGAAGAGGAGCGGGCGGGAATCGGGCTTCTTGACCTCGAGGTAAGCTATGTGGGGGATCTCCAGCTCGATATCGAGCGGTTCATCGATGATCTTGAGGTTTGCGTTCTGTTTGAGCCATGCTACTACATCTTCCATTGACTATCCTTGCGTATAGAGCGAAGAGCGGAGAGCGGAGAGCGGAGAGCCATATTATGCCCAAGGACAAATAGCTCTGAGCTCTGAGCTCTGAGCTCCAAGCATTAAGAGAGAAAGTATAACAAAAAGAGTCTAATGATTTTACGATAGAATTCTATACATCAGCTCTCTAAATACCAACGCTCCCAAGAGAGCGCTCCTGCGCCATGCGAACGCAAGCGCCCGCTTCACGGGTTAGGCGCATAGCTTCTCGCACTCTCTTTGGAGCTTATGAGAGATAATACATACGAATTATGAGGGGAAAATTATGTCAAAAAAGATCGCATCCGCAAGGATAGCAACAGAGAGCTCAGCACTTCTCAAAGAGCTCAACGACTCGCTGCCGTTCGACAAGGCGCTCTACGCACAGGATATCGCAGGCTCAAAAGCCCACGCGGCGATGCTCGCAAAGCAGGGGATCATCAGCGCTGAGGACAATGAAGCGATCCAGAGAGGTCTCGACCAGGTGCTTGAGGAGATAGAGAGCGGCGCCTTCACCCTCGATGGTGGCGACGAAGATATCCACATGGCCAACGAAAGACGCCTCACCGAGATCATCGGCGACGCTGGCAAGAGACTCCATACTGCCAGAAGCCGCAACGATCAGGTCGCGCTCGACTTCAGACTCTATGTCCTCGACAACAACCGTCTCATCACAGAGCTCCTCCTCGAGCTCATCGATACCTTTATCGCCACTGCCAAAGAGCACACCGAAACACTGCTGCCGGGGATGACACACCTCCAGCACGCCCAGCCGATCAACTTCGGCTACCACATGATGGCGTACACAAGTATGTTCAAGCGCGACTACGAAAGATTCATCGACTCCGCCAGACGCAACAACCTCTCCCCTATCGGATGCGCCGCCCTCGCAGGGACACCGCACCCCGTAGATCGAAAGATGACGGCCGAAGCTCTGGGATTTGACGCACCGACGCTCAACTGCCTCGATACCGTCAGCGACCGTGACTTCGCCCTCGAGATACTTTTCAATATCTCGACGATGATGATGCACATGAGCCGTCTCAGCGAAGAGCTGATCCTCTGGTCTGCCAGCGAATTCCGCTTCGTCACCCTCTCCGACAAGCACGCGACAGGCAGCTCGATCATGCCGCAGAAGAAGAACCCCGATATCCCCGAGCTCCTCAGAGGTAAAACAGGGCGTGTCAACGGCAACCTCATCGCACTCCTCACCGTCATGAAAGGTCTCCCGCTCGCATACAATAAAGATACGCAGGAGGACAAAGAGGGGGTATTCGACTCGGTCAGAACCGCCCTCCTCTCGCTCAGAGTCCTCAACGAAATGATCGCCGAGATGAAGGTCAATGTCGCAAATATGGAGAGAGCCTGTATGATCGGCCATCTCAGTGCGACAGACCTCGCCGACTACCTCGTGAGATCGGCAGGGATACCGTTCCGCGATGCCTACCATATCACGGGCAATGCGGTCAACCTCGCAGAAGAGAAGGGACTCGATATCTCCGAGCTCTCACTTGATGATCTGAAGTCTATAGATGAGAGGATCGGCGAAGATGTCATCGCGCTCCTCGACAACCGTGCATCGATGAATGCCAGAAACTCCGAGGGTGGTACGGCCACGGTGAGGACGAAGGAGCAGATCGCTGCGATGGAAGCGTGGCTGGAGAGCGTGAAATAAGCGTAGGGTGGGTTTCCCAACCCACCGTTTGCTGCGAATGCAATAACCATTGCATCTGTAAAATAGAAGTTGTGCGTGATTTGTGGTGGGTTAAAAACCCACCCTACGCGGACATATGATGCCCTGTATCAGATACTCTTGTGCGTATCCTCGTGGAGATGATCCCACTTGAGCCTGCCGCCGCCGAGCATGTGGAAGTGGAGGTGGTGGATCTCCTGTCCGCCGTCGCTTCCGTTATTGGTGATGAGTCTGTATCCGGTCTCTGCCAGACCGAGCTTCTCGGCAACTTCCTGGGCGAATGTCGTAAGTCCTGCCATTGTCTCCGGGGTGACGTTCTGGAAGCAGTCTACATGGACCTTGGGGATGATAAGGATGTGGATAGGGGCTTTGGGGTAGAGGTCGTGGAATGCCATGAAGTGTTCGTTCTCGGCTTCGAGATTGGCAGGGATCTCTTTATTGACGATCTTGCAGAAAATGCACATATTTAGTCCTTTGAGTCTTTGAAATCAGACTCAAATTATAGCACCTTAGAGCCAATAAATCCCACTATTATCAATATTTCGTTAAAATCTCACAATTTTAATAGTGTATAGAGGTTATTTTGGAAATTTTAGAAGAGATCAAAAATACAGACTCCCTTGAGAAGCTCGAAGAGCTCAGAGTGGGCCTCTTCGGCAAGAAGGGATCGCTTGCGGCTGAGTTCGCCAGGCTCAAAGATATCCCACCTGCAGAGAAAAAAGAGTTCGCAGCAAATCTCAACGAGAAGAAAGCCCTTTTGCAGAATGCCCTCGATGAGAGATTCGAATTCCTCAAGAGCGCGCAGATGGAGCAGAAGCTCAAAAGCGAATATATCGATGTATCCCTCTACAACCGCCTCACCAAGAACGGCGCGCTCCACCCTGTCATGGAGACGATGGAGAAGATCATCGATTATTTCGTAGCGCTCAACTTCTCCATCGAGGACGGGCCGATGGTCGAGGATGATTTCCACAACTTCGAAGCGCTCAACCTCCCCAAACACCACCCGGCGCGAGATATGCAGGACACTTTCTACTTCAATGACGGTTCCCTGCTCCGCACCCACACTTCGCCGGTGCAGATCAGGACGATGATGCAGAGCAAACCGCCGATCCGCATCATCGCCCCGGGGTCGGTATTCCGACGCGACTACGACCTCACCCACACGCCGATGTTCCACCAGGTGGAGGGTCTCGTCGTGGATGACAAAGGGAAGATCAGCTTTGCCAACCTCAAGCATATCCTCACCGACTTCCTCCAGCATATGTTCGGTGAGGTCGATGTGAGATTCAGACCCAGCTTCTTCCCGTTCACCGAACCGTCGGCGGAAGTGGATATCTCATGCGTCTTCTGCAAGGGCGACGGATGCCGCGTCTGTTCACACACAGGCTGGCTCGAGGTACTCGGATGCGGGATCGTCGATCCGAACGTATTCAAGGCGGTCGGTTACAAGGATGTAAGCGGCTACGCGTTCGGTCTGGGTGTCGAGAGATTCGCTATGCTGATGCATGCCATCCCCGACCTGAGGTCACTATTTGAAGGAGATAATCGTTTGTTGGAGCAGTTTAGATGAGAATAACAAGAAGTTGGTTAAATGAATTTGTAAATCTTGACGGTATCTCAAATGAAGAGCTCAGTACTACCTTCAACTCTATCGGTCTCGAAGTAGACAGCGTCACCGAGTACAATATCCCCGAGAAGGTCGTCGTGGGACGGATCGTATCGTGCTCGAAACACCCTGATGCCGACAAGCTCAATGTATGCCAGATCGATGTTGGGAACGAGACACTGCAGATCGTCTGCGGCGCAGCCAATGTCGTCGAGGCGGAATACGTCGCAGTAGCGGTCGTAGGCGCCGTACTGCCGGGTGATTTCAGGATCAAGGATGCCAAGCTTCGCGGTGTCGAGAGCTCAGGGATGGTCTGCTCCTCTACCGAGCTCGGTCTTCCGCCGCTCGGTGACGGGATCATGATCCTCGACGACTCCATCGGTACGCTCGAAGCAGGTCGTGCACTGGCAGACTACGAGAAGTTCAACGATACTGCGATCGAGATCGAGCTCACAGCCAACCGCGGCGACTGTCTCAGCATCAACGGTATCGCCAGAGATGTGAGCGTAGCACTTGAGAGAGAGCTCAAACCATCATCCTACACCACTACCCAGAAAGACAAACTCGGTGTCGCAAGACTCGCCGAAATCCAGTCCAAAGGGGAGAGCGAAGCGAACCTCAGGTTCCTTATCGCCCAGGCGAGCGGGATCAAAACCCCTTTCCTGATCAGACTCAGACTCGCGATGGTGGAGATAGCTGCGAAAAGCAATATCGAAAACCTCATCAACTATGCGACCCATGCCACAGGCGTGGTCCTCAGAGCCTACGATGCAGAAGGGCTCAAAGACGAGGGGGGCAGAGTACGCCTCCAGATAGCCAACCGCACCCCTGCCATCGTCGATGTCATCTCGTGCCAGAAGACGATCTCGACCGTAGGGCTCAACCAGAACGAAGAGTGCAAGGCCAAGGATACGAGCGGCCTGCTCCTCATCGAGGCGAGCTATATCCACCCCGAGATCCTCGTCGAAGCGGCTGCCGAGGGGAAATACGACAAAGACGAGCTCTACTATAAGACCTCACGCGGCAGTGAGCCCAACCTCGAGTTCGGTCTCGAATATATCAGTGTGAACCTCGAGCAGAACTCTTCATGCAAGTTCTATGAGGGACACCTGACGGTATCCTCACCCTGGGAGCCAGCCCGTATCAGTGCAGATACCCAGGAGATATCCGCCATCATCGGCCAGGACATCCCCAAGACGAAGATCGTTTCGATCCTCTCCAACCTTGGCTTCGGTATCCAGAGCGGTTCTGACGGCAAGTTCGTCGTGATCGTCCCGCGATTCAGACACGATATCAAGAACATCCAGGATGTCACCGAAGAGATCGTGCGCATAATCGGTATCAATAATATCCAGGAGAAACCGCTGGCATTCGTCGAGCACAACAGACACAACGATGTTCTCGCACGACACAACTTCAAAAAATCCCTCCGCCACAAGCTCAGCGCGGCCGGGTTCAACGAGACGGTAAGCTATATCTTCGCCGACGGAGCCAAACAGAAAAAGTACGGTTTCGACTCTGTAGGGAACGTCCTCGATCTGGCGAACCCTATCGCCGAGGACCTCAACACGCCGAGGACCACGATCCTGGTGAACCTCCTCGAAGCTGCCGCAAGAAATGTCAGCTATACCGAGAGATCGATCGGACTCTTCGAAATAGGTGCGGTATTCGACCGTACCAGACAGCAGAGCATGAGGGTCAGTATGCTCTTCAGCGGCCAGGACGAAAGCGAATCGGTCCTCAACAGCGGCAAACCCCGCAAGGTCGATTTCGGTTCGTTCGTCAAGAGGGTACAGTCCGTACTGGGCGAGATGAAGATGGTGGCGTGTACCTACCACAACGAGCTCATCCACCCCTACCAGTCGGCCAATGTCATCTATCGCGACAGGCTCTGCGGCTTCATCACCAAGCTCCATCCGGCAGTGCAGGAGGAGTATGGACTGGGCGATACCTTCATGGCCGAGTTCGAGTTCGATACGCTGATGCCTGTACATATCAACGCAACGGCGATATCGAAATACCAGGGGGTCTACAAGGACCTGAGCGTCGTTATCGACAAGAGCCGCCGCTACAGGGAGATCGACAACGCATTGGGCGAGCTCGAGATCGGTATCCTCAAACGTTGGTACCCGATCGACGTCTACGAAGACGAACAGCTCGGGGACAAGAAGAGCCTGACGGTGAGATTCTTCATCCAGTCGTATGAGAAGACCTTGCAGGACACTGATATCGAAGAGGTTATGCAGTCAGTCATGAACAAGCTCCAGGAGAAATGCGAGGCGAGACTTCGATGAGTCACGGCGAATTCAAAAAAGCGACCGTCTTCCCGGCAACCGACGGATTCGAGATCACCTGCTCCGATATCGCACCGGACAAATCGATCTCTCACCGCTGCGCGATGTTCTCGCTGCTGAGCGACCGTCCTTCGCACATCAGGAACTTCCTTCTCGGCGAAGACACTCTCAACTCCCTCAATATCGCCGCGCAGCTTGGCGCGACCGTCGAGAGGGAGGGTGGCACGGTCACGATCACTCCCCCCGCCAGGCTCAGCGAACCGAGCGATGTCCTCGACTGTGGCAATGCAGGGACTGGGATGCGACTCTACTGCGGACTCCTCGCAGGTGTAGAGGGATCGTTCATCCTCACGGGTGACAAATACCTCCGCAACCGCCCCATGAACCGTGTCACCAAGCCGCTCAGAAGCATCGGCGCGAAGATCGACGGCAGGGACAACGGCAATCTTGCCCCTCTTGCCATCCGCGGTGGCACCCTCAAAGCGTTCCGCTATGAGTCTCCGATCGATTCGGCACAGGTCAAATCTGCGCTCATCCTCGCAGCGCTCCGCGGCGATGCGACAAGCTACTACAAAGAGGAGCTCCTCAGCCGCGACCATACGGAAAGGATGCTCCGCGGTATGGGTGCTTCCATCAGTACAGATGAGGATGGCTGGATAGCGATAGAGCCGCTTCAGGCACCCCTTGCTCCCCTCGAGCTTACCGTCCCTGCCGACCCTTCAAGCGGATTCTTCTTCGCAGTGGCAGCGGCTATCACACCGAATGCCAGAGTGACCATCACTGATGTCACCCTCAACCCTACCCGCATCGAAGCCTACAAGATGCTGGAGAAAATGGGTGCGGATATCCGGTACATCACCAAAGAGGATCTCTATGAGCCTATCGGTGATATCGTCATCACTTATGCAGGGAAGCTCAGAAGCATCACAGTCGAAGAGAACATCGCCTGGCTGATCGACGAGCTCCCTGCCCTCTCCATCGCCATGGCGGTAGCAGAAGGGAGAAGCACGGTCAAAAATGCCAAAGAGCTCCGTGTCAAGGAGAGCGACCGCATCGCGACCGTAATGAGCGGTCTCACAGCCTGCGGTATCGAATGTGACGACTTCGAGGACGGTTATACGATCACGGGCGGTGAGATCAGAAGTGCGAGCGTCGACAGCCACGGCGATCACAGGATCGCTATGAGCTTCGCCGTCGCAGGGCTCCTGATCCAAATGGAGATCACCGATATCGCCTGTGTCGATACTTCGTTCCCCAACTTCTTCGATATCCTCAAGGGGATCACTAAGGTCGAGCTGTGAAGATCGCCCTCGCCTCTTCATACGGATTTTGTTTTGGGGTCAAGAGGGCCATCAAGATAGCCGAAGAGCACCCCGGGAGCGTCACCTACGGGCCGCTCATCCATAACAAGGATGAGATCAACCGTCTCAAAGAGGGTTTCGGGATCGGTCTTGCAGAGTCGCTCGATGATATAAAGAACGATGAGGCAGTCGTCATCCGCACACACGGTATCCCAAAAAAAGAACTCGAACTTCTCAAAGAGAATGAGAAAAAGATCATCGATGCCACCTGCCCCTATGTGACAACCCCGCAGAAGATCGTCGAAGAGATGAGCGAAGAGGGATACAGCATCGTGATCTTCGGCGACAGGAACCACCCGGAGATCAAAGGGGTAGTGAGCTATGCAACAAACCCCAAAGATGCGTTCATAGTACTCGAAGCGAGCGAGATCGAAACGCTCCCGCTCAAATCAAAAGTAGCCGTCGTAGCACAGACCACGAGAAAACCGGAGGACTATCTCAAGATCACTTCGGCCCTTACCCTGAGACACAAAGAGGTAAGGATATTCAATACCATCTGCAATGCAACCTTCGAGAATCAGGATGCAGCTGCCGATCTGGCACAGGAAGCCGATGTGATGATCGTCATCGGCGGCAAACACTCCTCCAATACCAAACAGCTCCATTCGATCTGCAAACACTACTGTGCTGACAGCTATCTCGTGGAGAACGAGAGCGAACTCAACAGGGAATGGTTCGATGGTAAGAATCTGTGCGGCATCTCAGCCGGCGCATCTACACCTGACTGGATCGTCCAGAACGTCATCACCAGAATCGAAAATATGACTGCGTTGAAATCGTAGTCATATTTTTTATTTTTCTTATTTCCCTTAAGGTTTAAATTCCCTCCTGTCAATGATCCAAATCAAGGTACTGGCGTTAAAACCCCTAAATTTCGATGTTCAAATGATTAAAAAAGAATCAAAAATCACAACTCATTGAGATGATAACTTTAAATTAAACAAGGTATAATGACACAAAAATTGGTTTAACTAAGAAGGATAGGGATATGAAGTTCGAAGATATCGAAATAGAAGATGTTGATTTTGAGGCGATGCTAGAGGAGTCGTTCAAGAAATCTGACTCAAAAAGTGATCTGGTTGAAGGTACAATCGTCAGAATATCAGAGGAAGACGGACAGGCGATCGTAGATATCGGCAGAAAAAATGAAGCGTTCATGCCGATCGAGCAGATCAAGGATGCTGACGGCAACCTCCTTTTCAAAGAAGGTGACACTATCGAGGTAGTAGTGACAGGCCGTGGCGAAAGGCCAACTGTTTCCTATGAAATGGCAAAAAAGAGAAGTGCCCTCAACGACTTCATCAAAGAATATGATGAGGATCAGGAGTATATCATCGATGGTCTTATCACGAAGAAAAACAAAGGCGGTTTCGTAGTAGAATGTGACGGCCTTGAGTTCTTCATGCCGAGAACACTTTCATATCTTAACACGAAAAACGACGTGGTAGGCAAAAAAGTAAAAGCTGTCATCGTTAAAGTCGATAAAGACAAGAACTCTGTAGTCGTCTCAAGAAAAGAACTTATCGAAAGAGACAAGCAGAAGATCCAGGAGGTCGTAGACAAGCTTCTAGAGAGTAAAGAAGTTGTCGAAGGTACGATCAAGAAGATCACAAGCTACGGTATGTTCGTAGATGTCGGCGGTATCGACGGTCTTGTACACTACTCGCAGATCTCTCACAAAGGTCCTGTCAACCCGTCAAAATACTTTGAAGAGGGTGAGACAGTCAACGTGATCGCGCTCGACTACGACAAAAAGAAAAAGCACCTTTCACTCTCGATCAAGGATGCCAACCCTGATCCATGGCAGAACATCGACAAGATCATCGGTGTAGGCGATACTGTAACTGCAACTATCAGCAATATCGAACCGTACGGTGTATTTGTCGACCTTGGTGAAGACCTTGAGGCATTCCTCCATGTATCTGAAGTATCATGGGACAAGAACGTCAAACATCCGAAAGACTATCTCACAGTTGGTCAGGAGATCAACGTAGAAGTGATCGAGATCGACAAAGAAGCAAGAAGACTCAGAGTAAGCTACAAGACTCTTCTTCCAAAACCTATGGATGAGTTCAGCTCGAGCTACAAAGTGGGCGACGTCATCAAAGGTCATGTTTCATCTGTCACTGATTTCGGTGCGTTCGTCAAGATCGGCAGCGTAGAAGGGCTCCTTCACAACCAGGAGATATCATGGGACAAATCCAAGAACGCGAAAGATATGCTCAAAGCCGGTGACGAAGTCACTGTCAAGATCATCAAGATCGACAAAGATGCAGGGAAAATCTCTCTGAGCAAGAAAATCCTTGAAGAATCTCCGGTCAAGCAATTCGCTGCTACACACAAGATCGGTGACATCGTCAGTGGTACAGTGAAAGACCAGAAAGATTTCGGTGTCTTCATTTCACTTGATGACAATGTAGATGCACTTATCCGTACAGAAGACCTCCACCCTCTCAAAGCAGAAGAGATCGAAAAAGGTCAGGAGATCAGAGCTGTGATCAGCTTTATCGATACGAACAACGACAGGATCAGAGTTTCGGTCAAGAGACTTGAAAAACAAGAAGAGAGAGATGCACTCAACAAGCTTAACCTTGCGCAGGATGACAGCATGACTCTCGGTGATGTACTAGCAGGCAAACTCTAATCTATACAATTTGAACAAAAGGTATTTTGATGTCAAAAATTACAGTAGTAGTATGTGATCATATCCATCAGTCGGGTCTGGACCTCCTCGCAGCCGATCCGATGATCGAAATGATCAATGCAGCCGACGAGCCAAAAGACAAGCTCGTTACCGAGATCATTCCTCTGGCAGATGTAACGATCACCCGCAGCTCGACAGATGTCGATGAGAAGTTCCTCGAGTATGCTACAAAAACGAAAGCTATCGTAAGAGCCGGTGTTGGTGTCGACAACGTCGATATCGACGGATGCAGCAAAAGAGGTATCGTCGTCATGAACGTACCGACTGCCAACACGATCGCAGCAGTCGAACTTACGATGACCCATATGCTCTCATGTGTCAGACAGTTCCCATACGCGCACAACAACCTCAAGCTTGACCGTGTATGGAGAAGACAGGACTGGTACGGTACTGAGCTCAAGGACAAGAAACTTGGGATCATCGGTTTCGGTAATATCGGTTCGAGAGTCGGTATCCGCTGTAAGGCTTTCGAAATGGACGTGATCGCATACGATCCTTACATCGATCCGACCAAAGCCACCAACCTTGACATCGGCTATACAACGAAATTCGATGACATCCTTGACTGTGACATCATCACTATCCACACGCCGAAGAACACTGAGACTGTCGGCATGATCGGCAAGGCAGAGATCGCCAGGATGAAAGATGGTGTGATCCTCATCAACTGTGCGAGAGGCGGACTCTATGATGAGGAAGCACTCCTCGAAGGTCTCAAGTCAGGCAAGATCGCTATGGCAGGTATCGATGTATTCAACAAAGAACCGGCTACCGATCACCCGATGCTCGATCTGAACAATGTAACGGTCACACCACACCTCGGTGCCAACACAAAAGAGTCACAGAGAAATATCGCCATCCAGGCAGCAGAACAGGCTATCGATGCTGCGAAAGGTATCGCGTACCCCAATGCGCTCAACCTCCCTATCAAAGAGAACGAGCTTCCGGACTATGTACGTCCGTTCCTTGAACTTGTCCAGAAAATGGGACACCTCAGTGCTCAGGTGACAAAAAACACTGTCAAGTCGATCAAGGTCACAGCCAAAGGTGACATCGGCAACTATATCGAATCTCTCGGTACATTTGCTACGGTTGGTGTCCTCGCAGAATCACTCGGCGACCAGATCAACTATGTCAATGCCGAGTTCGTTGCCAAAGAGAGAGGGATCGAGATCGACAAAGTGGTAGTGCCCAATACAAGCGGCTTTACCAACAAGATCAAGATCAAACTCACTACGCAGAACAGTACGATCACTATCGCCGGAACTGTATTTGACGAAAGCGTCCAGAGAATCATCGAGATCGATGACTATGATCTTGACGTAGAGCCGAAAGGAAATATGATCTTCTTCAGAAATACAGACACTCCGGGTGTTATCGGTGACGTCGGTCATATCATTGCCGGAGAGAACCTCAATATCTCCGACTTCAGACTCGGCCGTGACCAGAAGGGTCAGGCACTTGCAGTCGTCAGAGTAGATGGAAAGATCACAAAAGAGGTCATCCAGAAGCTCTCTGAACTCAAGGCGTGTATCAGCGTAAGCTACGCCAATATCTAACCTTCATGAGTACGGCGGTTTGATACGCCCGTACTCAACTTTTATACAACAATCATTCTTCAAACTTACCTTAATCATAAATTAACATAATCTTGAATATAATATAAGCATTTTATGAAAGTTTGAGGAGCTATTGATAATGAACAAGTATCTCACTATAGCTGTTTTGTCTGTTTTGCCGCTTTTCGCAGGGATAGAAAAGCTTTCCTTGGGTCAAGCTGTCAAGATGGTAAAAAGCGACAACCTGGAAATCAAAGTATCTCGCTTTGAAGAACAGATGAAGGAGTATGAGGTCAAAGCTGCCGAGGGGATGAACTACGGAAAGCTCGACCTTACGCTCAATGCCATGCGTTCGAACGACCCTCTCAATGTTTTCGGTTTCAAGCTCATGAGCCGTGAAGCAAATTTTGGAGATTTTGGTTTCAGTGAATTTCTCGGCGGTATCGGGAATGTCATGCAGATGTCAGGCGGTGACTTCGCCACATTCTCGCAGATGATGAGCGACCCGAATCTCCAGACAAATATGCTTGCGACCGAACCCCATGATCTAAACTTCCCGGCAGCCAGAAACCTGTATCAGACCAAGGTAACATACTCCATTCCCCTCTACACCGGCGGAAAACTCACCGAATACCGGAATATCATGAAGGGTATGCACCGTATGAGCAAGCTCGACACGAAAAACGTCGTCAATGCCAAGATATTCCAGGTCAAAAAAGCCTTCTACGATATATCTCTAGTGGATAACTACATCTACAATCTCCAGAAGATCATCTCCAATATCAGAAGACTCAAAGAGATCGTCCAGTCGATGAACACGGAAGGGTATGCGCAGAGTATCGATATCCTTGAAGTGGAGGCCAGACTTGCTGAGGCCAACAGCCTCTACAACCAGGCAAGACTCAACAGGGAACTTGCCTACCAGTTCCTTTCGTTCCTCGTCAACACTGAAGTATCGAGCATCAGGACGATCACCAGCACGCCGCCGATGCCCAAAGGGGATATCGATGCCCTCTTCATGGACAATATCGATATTCAGAAAGCAAAACTCGGCCTCGAGATCAGCGCTATGGCGATCAATGCCGAAAAAGCCAATTTCCTCCCTATGATCGGCGGTTTCGCAGAATACAGCAGTGCAGACAATGAAATATTCAACGACTTTACAGGCAAAGATGCCTACACCGTAGGTGTACAGGTCAAGTGGAACGTGTTCAACGGCGGTATCGACAAAGCCAATCTTGAAAAAGCAAAACTCAAGAATATGCAGGTACGTGCCCAGGTCGAACTGGCCAAAAAGGGAATAGCGCTCAAGGTCAAGCAGCTCAGGACCGAGATACTCAGTCTTGACGCCGATGTACACAGCTATGCTACACAGCTCAGATTCGCTTCAAAGGTCTACAACAGCTACCGCGAGAAGTACAAAGAGGGTGTCGTATCGATCAGCGACGTACTTATCAAGCAGTCGAAAGAGCTTGAAGTACTGCTCAAACTTCAAACGGTCAAAAATCAGAGAAACACAAAGGTGTTTGAACTCAACAGCATCTTAAATTCAGGAGAATACCTATGAAAAAAATCTTTCTAGCAGCTGCCCTTTTATCAGTGACACTTGTTTCCGGTGTAGAGCTTGAACTCAGCGGTAGCGTCGTTTCGGACAACCAGAAGATGATGACAAGCCGTTATATGGGCTATGTCAAGAGGATGATGGTAAGCGAAGGGGATATCGTCAAAACAGGCCAGCTTCTCTATGAGATCGATTCCAAAGAGATTGAGGCAGCCGAAAGACAGGTCGATCTTGCAATTTCCCAGGCAAGACTGGCACTTCAGATGAACAGAAGCCAGCTCGACAATGTCAGGCTTAACCTTGCCAGATACAAGAGACTCTTTGAGAAGAAAATGGTCTCGAAGTACGAACTCGAGCAGCTTGAGCTTGGCGAAAAGAACATGGTCGATATGGTCGAGATAGCACAGGAGCAGGTCAACCAGGCACTGGCAAAAAAGGATGAAGTGCTCAATCAGTACAATTACCTCAAGATCACGGCTCCGAACGACGGTGTCATCGTAGACAAAAGGCTCAACGAAGGTGAAATGGCGATCCCCGGCATGCCTGCTGTCGTGCTCACCGACCTCAGCCACCTCAGGGTGACGGCTGAGATCAGTGAAACCGACCTGAAATTCATCGATCTCAAAAAAGAAGTTGCCGTCACGATCCCGTCGCTGGCTTTCGAGACCACAGGGAAGATCGTCTCCATCATCCCGAGCTCCAACCCTATGACCCATAAGTTCAAGATCAAAATGGACTTCGATGCAAAGGGCAGACCGGTCTACCCGGGCATGTATGCCAAAGTAGTCATCAAGTCGGATTGGAAAGAAAATGGAACAAAATAAAGAAACATATCAGATAGTCGATTATGCCGGGCACCTGGCAAAAGGCTTCATCAACAACCCTCTCACTGCCCTCCTGGGCGCTTTCCTTCTTTTTATCGGCTATATGGCGCTTGCGGTTATGCCCCGTGAAGAAGACCCGCAGATCGCTATCAGCGGCGGTGCGGTTATCATCATGATGCCCGGAGCCACCCCCAAAGAGATCGAGAATATCATTATCAACCCACTCGAAAGAAAACTCAGGGAAGTCAGGGGTATAGAGCATGTCTACGGTATGGCTATGGAAAACTACGGCGTGGTCAATGTCATGTACTACATCGGCGAGAACAGGGAAGATTCGAACCTCAAGCTCTACGATAAAGTTATGCAGAATATGGATGCGATGCCCAAAGGGGTCATGCAGCCACTGATCAAACCTTTCGATATCGACATCGATATCCCTATCGTATCGGTAGCATTTTATCCCAAAGCGGGCAAAGAAGTCAGTGATGTCAAGCTCTTTGAGACAGTCAGGATCCTCCAGCAGAAACTCAACGCAGTCGACAACGTCGCCAAAACCACCCTCCAGGGAGCTCACAAGGCACAGTTCAACGTCCAGGTCGACATGGGCAAGCTCTCAGCCTACCATCTCTCGATGGGTCAGCTGATGAAAGCTATCCAGTCGGTTGCGGTCGACGTCCCCAATGTCAAAGGGAGAACTGAAAACAAACTCGTGATCTTTGGTGTCGAAAATGCCATAGAGAGCATCGATGATGTAGGAAATATCATTGTTGCTCAGTACATGGGTTCACCTATCTATCTCAAAGATGTGGCCAGGGTAACCAACGGTATCGACATCCAGAACTTTCAGAACGCATCCATCCTGTTCAAGAACGAGCACAATGCGACCCTTAGTGAAAGCCAAAAACAGATCACACTCACTGTCGCCAAACTCGCAGGTACGAACGCCGTCTTCGTTGCCGAAGATGTCACCGAGATACTCAAAGAGAACGAAGCGATGCTGGACAAAGCCGGGATCGGTTACCTGATCACCAGAAACTACGGACACAGGGCGAACGAGGCGGTCAACGAGCTGATGCACCACCTTGTCATCACGATCGTCATCATCGCTGTAATGCTCGTCTTTGCACTCGGATGGAAAGAGTCCCTTATCGTTACCTTTACGGTCCCTGCGATCCTTGCCGTGACACTCTTCACAGCCTGGATGACGGGACAGACGATGAACAGGATCACCCTCTTCGCAATGCTCCTCTCGCTGGGGCTTCTGGTGGATGCCGCGATCATCGTTATCGAAAATATCCATAGACACCTCCATGCGCATGATGTCGACAGCAAGAACATGAGAGACCTCCTTATCGAGGCTACCGATGAGATCGGTGCACCGACCAATATCGCTACCCTCGCGATCATCCTGACGATGGTACCTATGGCGTTCGTCGGTGGTATGATGGGATCGTTCATGCAGCCGATCCCCTACAATGTACCTGTGGCACTTGTCGCTTCACTGTTCGTAGCGTATATCTTTACACCGTATCTGAGCCTGAGACTCCTCTCGAAGCCAACGCATCACCACCACCATCACAAAAAACACCATCATGATGATGATGAACACGATCATACGCATGAGAACAATGAAGGCAAAGGGGCACACTAATGAAGAAGTTTGAAGATTTTGTCTATCGTATATTGGATGACAAGAAGAAAAAAACGATGGTTATCCTCATCACTGCCGCTGCGTTTTTTCTGACCCTGCTGATGTTCCCATCCAAGCTCGTACTTGCGAAGATGCTTCCGGGTAAAAGTGACAATACGTTCTCTATCTATATTGATACCCCAACCGGCAGCTCCATCGAGCAAACCAGAGAAGTGAGCCAGTGTGTCATCGATATCCTCAAAAAAGAGCCGGAGGTCATGCACCTCGAGCTCTTTGAAGCACAGGGAATCCCACTGGACTATGCCGGTCTGGTGAAGGGTGCCGGGATGAAGCGTACAGAAGATGTCGCCGAACTCTCGGTCAACCTTACCGACAAGCACCACAGGTCCGAACCATCCTACCTGATGGTACAGCGTCTGCGCCCGGAGGTGAAAAAACGCTGCGAGCCTATTGTGCCGAACAGCGTGATCAAGTTCATAGAGCAGCCTGCCGGACCGCCGACACTGGCATCTATCGTCGTGGAGGTACACGGACACAACCTTGATGGTATCCGCAAGATCGCCGTTCAGGCAGCAGATATCCTTGGCCGGACCGAAGGGCTCGTAGACATCGACGTCATGGCCGACGATATCTACAAAAAGTATGAACTCATCCCCGACAAAGAAAAGATATCAAGAAGCGGACTGAGCGTCGAACAGGTCAATAATATCCTCTATCTGGCATTCGAAGGGATGATCGTAGCACACAAGAACTCCAAAGATGCCCCGGATCAGATACCTATATTCCTGGTCCTCGATGATGAGACCAAAAAACTCCACAACCAGGAAGAAGAAACGCTCCAGAGTAAGCTCTCGTCGCTCAACCTTATGAACATGAGCGGTATGATGGTACCGATGAGCGAAGTCGTATCTATCAGGGAGACCGACTCAAGCCCGATGATCATGCACAAAGATCTCAGCCGTATGGTCAATGTCATCGCCGAGACCGACATGGTATCGCAGGTCTATCCGCTTCTTGATGCCAGATCGCAGATGCTCGAGTATTTTTCCAAGGATTTTGAAGTGACCAAGGAGCCTGGTATCACGACCTATATGTTCGACCTCCACCTTGTCGACAAGAAAACAGGCGAAAAATACCTCCTTAGATGGGACGGCGAGATGAAGGTCACCCTCGATACCTTCCGTGACCTCGGAGGTGCCTTCATTGCAGCGCTTGTACTGATATTCCTGCTTCTTGTCATCTATTACAGAAGCTTTGCTCTCAGCGGTATCGTACTGCTCGGTTCGTTCCTATCACTTATCGGGGTCATCCTCGGGCACTGGGTTGCGAACCTCTTTACATCGTCGACCTTCTTCCTGACGGCGACCTCACTGATCGGCTTCATCGCCCTGATCGGTATCAGCTCGAGAAACTCGCTGCTGCTTATCGACTTTGCGAAGTCTCTCATGGAGTACCACAATATGAAAAAGAAACGTGCGATCGCTGTGGCAGCGGCGACAAGAGCGAAGCCGATCATGCTCACCGCTGTAGCGATCATCCTTGGTTCAGCTCTCCTTGCCTCCGACCCTGTGTTCGGCGGTCTCGGTGTAGCCCTGATCTCCGGTACTGTAGCGGCAGTATTCGTATCGCTCCTCTTCATCCCTATACTGATGGACAACGCAGAAGCGATGAACTTCGAGCCTGTTGAAGGGATACACGACTCTATCGCTATTACGAAGTAATCGTGTTTTTTATACTGTGAAGCCAGTGCTTCGCAGTAATCTTCCGAAAATCTTTCCAAACTATCGAATAGTGCGAATAGCGAATCTATAATCGATCCTCATTTTATTTCAAAAAGTAACAAAATAAAAATTTTCTATTTTTCTTTCAATCCTCATCTAACCAACCTTTGGCTATAATCGCATTATTTTTTTAAGGAGTTACCATGGCTACAATAGGTATGGGCGATATCAAAAAGGGTGTCAGACTTGAGCTCGACGGCAACCCGTATAAAGTGATCGAGTTTCAACACGTCAAACCGGGTAAAGGCGCGGCGTTTGTCAGAGTCAAGATCAAAAACCTCTCTTCAGGCAAAGTGATCGAAAAAACCATCCATGCTGGGGACAAGTTCGAAGTGCCGAACCTCGTACAGACAAAGATGCAGTATCTCTACGACGACGGTGAGATGCTCCAGTTCATGGATACTGAGACATACGAGCAGATCGGTCTTACACATGAGCAGGTTGGCGAAGATACTTTCAGTTTCATGATCGATGGTATGGAAGCGGAAGTACTCTTCCACAACGGCAAAGCGATCTCCGTAGAGATACCGCAGACTGTTGTCCTCAAGATCGTAGAAACGCCACCGAACTTCAAAGGTGATTCACAGGGTGGCAAGAAGCCGGCAACTCTCGAAAGCGGTGCCGTAGTACAGGTACCTTTCCATGTCCTCGAAGGCGAACTGATCAAAGTCGATACGGTAGAAGGGAAATACCTGGAGAAAGCGAAGTAATAGCTTCGGTATGAAACACTCAGCCCGTAGGGCTTAGTGCTCGTTCGTTTTTATGTATATCTTGGCGTACATGCCGGGGAATATATTTTTATCCTCTTTATCAAATGATACTCTGATCACTATCTTGTGCGTCATCGGGTTGGCATCAGGTATGACAGCCTTGATCTTCCCTTCGGTATGATACTCAAGAGACGGGATCACTACCCTCACCGTATCCCCTTTGCGGACATGCTTCATAATACTCTCAGAGATCGAAACATCTATCTCAAGACTCTCCGTATCCACCATCATGATCGTAAGCATCCCCGGCATCACCATGTCGCCGACCTTGATATTCTTCTGTACGATGACACCGTCAGAGGGGGCTTTCATCTTGAGGTAGTTGTAAACGGTCGCCATCTGTTTTGCTTTGATGGTGAGCTGTTCCACCGCTACCTGTGAGGCATCGAGCATTGTCTGGGCATTTTCGGCCATCGAGTCGAGGTCTTCGATATCGGAAATCGGCACAATGTTCTTTTTGTTCTCAAGCTTGTCCTTTCTTCTCTGAAGGATCTCAAGACGCTTCCTCCAGAACTCCAGCACGATCTTGGACTGTTCGAGTGCAAGGTCGGCCTGGGACTTCATGATATCAAACTCTGCCGACTCCATCTCATAGAGATCATCCTCACGCTTTACCTTGTCTCCTAGTTCCACAAATACCTTCTTGATATATCCCATATAGCGGCTTCCTATCATCTTCTGTCCGTTCGAGATGACAGTGCCGGTCAATTCTATGTTGTCTGCATAGGATAGAAGAGGTATGACACTCAAAAGTGCTACTTTCAGCATTTTTTTCAAGATTTTTTCCTTGTGTTACTATTTGAATCGAATATTACTACCATTTCCTTAACTGGGTATGACACTCCATACACTCTTTGGTAATCTTGGTAAATGCCTGTATAGCCTGTGTGGCATCTCCCTCTTTGAATCTCTCCAGGATATCCTTCGCTTTTCTGTTGATATTTTTTTTGATCCTGTTGGTCACCTGTACCTTATTGTTGGTATAGCGTGTCATCACATCTTTCTCTTCCACTTCTTCAAGAGGTGGCTGGATCTTCTCGATTGTGTCGGAAAGCTTGTTTACTCCCTCTTTGATGATGTCAAAGTTATTATAGAAAAAGCCGTTCTGAATATCCTGCATAGCGGCTGCCATTGTCTGCATATCCTGGATTCTGTCCTTTTGCGTGTATCCCTCACCATATGCCATGCTGCCTGCTATTGCGAGTGCAATGAGTGTTTTTTTCATACCAACTCCTGTAGTTAATTTTTGTGTAACAAATTGTACCAGATAAAAATAAATATATCAAAATAATTGAGCATATTAATTCATATTCATAACTACCGTTTATTTCGTAAGTTTCATTTTAGAAAAAGATTGCTATAGTTTTTCATGCAGAAATTGCAGAAAATTTGATTATAACAATCTGGAGGATTGACAATGAAAAGAATCGTATTGGCAAGTGCCCTGGCTATCGCTACCATCACATCGGCTCAAGCTGACTTTAGCTTCGGTGATATGTTCAAGGATATGAAAGATGCTGCCACTTCAATGAGCCATGATGCTAGAGACAGTGTAACTGCGATGAAAGACGGTGCGGTCGAGACAAGTAAGAGTGCCGAAAGAACCGTGACCAATGTCAGTAAAGATGCAAAAGACTCTGCAGTAAAAGTATCTGATGACCTCAAGACCAGCGAGATCGCGACTGTCAACAGCTCAGAGCGTTCTATCACCAATGTAAGTAAAGATGCAAGAGACAGCACTATCGAGATCGCTGAAGATACAAAAGACTCTATCACCAATACTACAAGGGATATGAAAGACAGCTCTACTATGGCTACAAAAGACTTCAAAGATTCTGCAGTAGCTATCTCACACGATGTCAACGACGCTACAAAAACAGTTTCTAACGACTCAAGAGACTCTGTCAAAACTGTTTCTAACGACTCAAGAGATTCAGTAAAAACTGTATCAAATGACTCAAGAGACTCTGTAAAAACAGTTTCTAACGATTCAAGAGATTCTGTCAAAACTGTATCAAATGACTCAAGAGATTCTGTAAAAACAGTTTCTAACGATTCAAGAGACTCTGTCAAAACTGTATCGAACGACTCAAGAGATTCTGTAAAAACAGTTTCTAACGATTCAAGAGAAAACAGTTTCTAACGACACAAGAGACTCTGTCAAAACAGTATCGAATGACCTTGATGACGCTACAAAAACTGTATCGAACGATACTGCTGATGCCGTCAAAACAGTATCAAATGACCTTGACGAGTCTACTAGAACGATCTCTGACAACGCCAACGATTCTACAAAAACAATCTCTAACGATTCAAGAGACTCTGTCAAATCAGTTTCTGACAATGTGAACGACTCTACAAAAACCGTTTCAAGCAACGCTAACGATTCTACCAAATCAATCTCTAACGATATCAAGAATGACAAACACTAATTGATACTTTCGAGTATTTACGGAGCCTCCGGCTCCGGGTTAGCCTTTTCGTTTTCCTGTACCCTGTTTGCAAGAAAATGAAAATGTTACATCAACTCAAATGTATCATGAACTAAGGAGAATGAATGAAGTTTAAATCAAACGTATTGATATCGGCACTGGGGATAGCTGCCTCACTGATGATATCTACAACCACGCTCTTTGCAGCCGCACCTGCGTCTGAACTTGCCGACTTGTACATCGTGAACGGTGATGGAGTTGAAGCAAAATACAACAAGTTTCTCGAAGAGAAGATCAAGAGCATAGGTTTCGTACTGACCGACCCACACAAAAGAGTGAATGACGGGTACGCCAAGAAATACGGCTCGACAAAACTCGATCTGCTTAGCTTTATGTCGGTATCCAACAAGGAATCCATGTCACCGCTGCTGGAGATAGAACCCAAACTGGCAGGTTTCAACCCATTCAATATGCTCATCTACAAAGCGCTCGATGAAAAAGAAGCCCATGTCGGCCATATCAGACCGGAAGCGGTCCTCGATATACTCGATATCAAGGATGAAAAAGTCAGAAGCGGCTACATCAAAGCGATCGAACCCCTTGATAAGATGCTCAAAGAGGAGTTCGGAGGAGAGGTCAAAACGCTCAAGCTCGATGCCTATTCCGACACAAGGATGATGGAGTTCGAGGTACCGTTCGAAAGAGGCGATGATCTTGACGAGTTCATCGATGACTTCCAGGAGAGATTCGAAGCGGCTTTTGAAGAGAAGAAATATATTATCGCAGGATTCTTCAACTTCAAAGAGTCATTTGATGGTGTAGACAGACTCCCTTCGTATGATGCCTTCTGGGTCTATTCACTTTGTCACTTCAAATTCTCATACAGTGTATTCGACGGCGAAGGGAAAAGACCTGAATCAGGACTTTTCGCCCCATGCTCGATGTATATGTACATCAAAAAAGACGACAACAAGCTCATGGTCGGAATGCCCAGACTTGATAACTGGGCCAAGGCGATATCGATCAAGGATCCCAAAAGACTCGAGCTCATAGCGCAGCTTGACAAAGAGATACCGGAGATCATGGTCAGCCTTGGTGCGAAAGTCCTCAACGGCAGCAGTAAAAATGCAGCATCTACGAAAGCTCCCGAAAGTACACCGGCAGCAGAGGAGACAAAACCTGCCGCAGAAGAACCTAAAAACGAGGGTGAACCTGCCGCAGCAGAGCCCAACGATGGCGACGTGATCATCGAGATGCCAAAGGTACCGGCACCGGTCAAACCGGTCAAGGTATCGGTCATCGGTGGCAATCCTCCCGTAGAGGAGAACCACAGCCACTACAAACCAAGAGCGATCGTCAACAAACCAAGCCAACCTCCAGTCTCTGCGTCAAACAGCACATCAGCAGCCAATGACAAGGATGCAAAAGCAGGTGATGTGGTCAGCAGCCGTGTTTCATCATACCTTCGCGGCAAGCTTCAGAGTATTGAAGAGATCAAAAAAGCCCTGGAAGGCGCCGGATTCACTATCCTGGCGACAAATGCACTCGATAAGGACGGTGAACTCGTCTCGATCGTCTTCAGCGATGCGGTTTTGACCAAAATGGCTGACAAAACGAACAGAGGCTTTGCAGGTTCATTGAGAGTATTGGTAAATAAGAAGGATAATGAGATCGCATTTATCAATCCTCTCTATATGGCACGTGCCTTCATGCAGGATGAGTTCGATCAGAAAACGGTCGCTCCCGTTCTCGAAAAGCTCCGAAACGCTTTCCCAGGCCTCAGCAATTCCGATGATATGCTCAAGTTCAACCTCCTGCCGAAATACCGCTTTATGTCCGGGATGCCTTTCTACGAAGATATGATCGTGGTGGGCAAAGGGAAGAACGAAGAGCTCCTTGCCAAGGTGAGCAAAAGCGCTGACGTGGTCTTCACCCAGACACTCTCAGCAGACAGGACTCTAATAGGGATCAACCTTTCCAAAAGGACAGCGAAGTTCATCAAGAAAATAGGAGTCAGGAACGCCGCCCTCCTCCCCTACCCCATTATCATAGAGAATGGGGAAGCCAAGATACTCGATCCAAAGTACTACATTGCACTTATGTATCCTGATCTCAAAATGTCCCAGTTCATGACCATTTCGACAGTACCCGGTGCCATCCAGGTAGACTGCGAAAGTATATTCAGATAATTGTATTCCAACAACAACAAGGAGTTTTTATGCTAAAAAGATTTGTCACTGCTCTCTGTGCGATATCAGTCGCTGCAACACTCGGCCTCGCAGAAGCAAAACACGGTATCGTCGTCTACACACACGAGGGTGATATAGAAAAACAGTACAACGAGCTGGTCGAGAAGAAGGTCACTGCGCTGGGCTTCAAAGTCGCCGATCCGCACAAGAGAATCAACGATGTCTACAAGAAGAAGTACGGTTCGACCAAACTCGACCTCCTTACTTTCATGACAGTGGTCAATGATGAGAAGATCAAGCCGCTCCTCGCTATAGACCCGAGACTTGCAGGGTTCAACCCTTTCGATCTCTTCGCATATAAAAAGACCGGTGAGAACACGACTCAGGTCTCCCACCTCACTGCCGATGCGATCCTCGATATGCTCCATATCGAAGATGCCAAGGTCAGAGAAGAGTATACTGCTATGCTCAAGCCGCTTGACGAGATGGTGGCGAAAGACCTCGGCGGTAAGGTCAGCTATATCGATTACGACAAAGTGATCGACAAAACGACAATGAACTTCGAATACGAGTTCGAAAGAGCTGAAGACCTTGACGAGTTCATCGATGATTTCCAGGGGAGATTCGAAGAGGCGTTCGAAGCGAAGAAATACATCATCGCAGGGTTCTTCAACTTCTACGAGCACTTCGGTGACGGACCAAACCCACTTGCCGGGAAGTTCGATGCGTTCTGGACCTATTCACTCTGCCACTTTACATTCTCGTACAATATCTTCGATAACGAGGGTATGAAACCTGAAGCCGGTGTCTTTGCTCCATGTACGATGTATATGTATATCGAAAAGGGCTCGAACAAGCTTGTCATCGGTATGCCGCGTCTTGCCAACTGGGCTCACATGGTCGGTATCACCGATCAGAAAAGAATTGATTTCATCAAGCAGCTTGATACAGAGATCCCTCAGATCCTCGTAAGCATGGGGGCGAAAGAGGTCGAAAGTACTCCGTTCCCGATGATGGCAGAGGGTACGGCAGCGACGACAACCGCAGCAAAAACCGAGACCAAAGCAGCAGAAAAAACAGAAGAAGCAAAAAAAGTCATCGAAGCACGCAAGGTCAGCAAGCCTTCGAATGTCGGCTTCAAAGTAGGTGACAAGATCAGTGCATTCCTCGTAGGACCGTATGCAGTTCCCGAGCAGATCATCGCCGATCTCGGTGCCAACGGTTTCGAAGTGCTCGCTACGCACAAGGTAGGCGATCTCAGTTCGATCGTCTTCACTTCATCCGATCTCAAGAAGATGGCAAGCAGAAAGAACAGAGGTTTTGCAGCAGTCCTCAGAGTACTTGTGGATGAGAAAGCCGGCAAGATCACCATCACCAACCCGCTCTATTTCGGTAAAGCCTATATGCAGGCGGACTTCAGGGCAGTCGCTACAAGAGAACTCCTTGAAAAGCTCAACAAGAGCTTCGAGGGTCTCAAGAACTCTGAAGACGTACTCGAAGAGGATGACCTCGCCGACTACCAGTTCATGATGGGTATGCCGAAATATGACGATATGGATATCATTGCCGAAGGTGACAATGCAGAGCTTCTGGCCAAGATCAAAAAGAGCGGCAAGATGCTCTTCGAACTCAAGCTCAGCGATGACGCGACACTCGTCGGTGTAGAGCTTGGCAAGAGAACTTCAAAGTTCCCTGCCAAGATCGGCGAGGGCAACGCGATGGTACTCCCGTATACGGTACTCATCGAAAAAGGCCAGGCGAAATCACTTGCACCCAAGTACAATATCGCCCTCTACTACCCTATGCTGACCATGAGCACATTCATGACCATCGCCACGATCCCCGGAGCGATCGTCAGCGATCTCGAACACGCGTTCAAATAACTCTCTGCAAGGTGTTGTCTTTTGACAGCACCTCCTTTATTCTTCACTCGATCATTATAATAAAGTTTGTTTTCATTTGTAACATCTCCTATATTTTTCCTCTACATTTTCTATAACCTGATGACTAGTGATTTTTTTATATTACTCTGGTGTGAATTGTATTTATAAGGTGATAAGACTTGCAAAAAGAAACAGAGATTTTAAAACGAAACTATGACAAAGACCCGATAGTAATAAATGATTATGGAGCTTACTTTCAATTATCGTATCTTATGTTACTTTTTTTAATTATTATAATCTTATGGGCAGGAGACTTTCAAGATGGTGTATTTGAAACATTAGATTATGGAAGCTTTGAGTTTTTTCGTAAAGTAATAGTAGCTATTTTCATGGTTTGGTTTATTCATTTTTTATATATGTTTCCGAAGAAATTTGAAGAAAATCCAAGTTTTTTTAAATTCTTAAATCATAAATTTCAATATATCGAACCGGGTTATGATATAAAAAATAGGGGCTTGACTAGTTTAGAGGTTCATTCCTGAAGATTCTGAGTAGCAGTTTATACAAATCTTCACCTCTATTATTGAACCTGAACTCGCACTCTTTAAGATGTAAATTGAAGTTCTCTTTATCCATTCCGT
>QKDN01000015.1 GCA_003252535.1 Campylobacterota bacterium
GGGAGGACTTTCACCAGATATCGGTGAGCCTCGCCGAACTCCTTGAGCGCGTCGAACATATCGCTATCTATGTGAGCGTTTTTGTGCGTGGTGTCAAAGTCTATAAATGCTATATCGTCCGGCTGAAACTCTATATCATACCTTGTCTCATGTCGATCAAATGACGGGTACACAAGCTCCCGGTCGCTGTCGGTGAAGTTGTCGTTGTCGAGTGCGAGCTTGATATCGTTTACGACGATGTGGTTTTTCTCGAACACCGCCTTATCGTCCTTACCCATGACCGATATTATCGCCTTGAGCATCTTCTTATGGACGAAGTGACCACCGCTACATCCGTGTATCACGTCATCCTCATTCAGTCTGAACACCACCGCCTTACGGGTGTCTGTAGCCATGATGCGGTAGTTCACAAAGTCCACATAAGCAAAGTCAAGGGCGAAATTTCCCATCTTCACGCCTATTGCATCCTCGATCAGTTTGAGTTCTTTTCTAGTCATTGGTACCTCCTACAGTACTGTAATGGATATAGTCGTCCTTGGTTCGAACGAGTAGATTTTTCTTGTTTTGGTTACGCACACCTGGCTATCATCCCGGTACGCGATCCCGTTGAGTGCATCCTTGACGCTCTTGAGTAGATTGTCGCTGTCTGGTCGCTTTATGTGGTGTCTTCCGTCCATGCTCATCTTCTTTGTCTTGCTCAGGCTTGATGGGATCGGCATATAGAAAGTGACTTCCAACTCCACCGGGCGAACCGTTGGAGCAAACACCGGGGCGGCTACCCCTGAGATGACCGCTTTGTAATCGGTGTATTTCTTCGGGTTGTGTGTACCGAATCGGCTGAACCTCGGGCGTGGGGCCGGCATTGGGGGGAGTTGTATTGTGATTGTTTTGGTCATGCGATCTCCCTTGTGCTCATGTACGCCGCTATAAATTCAGCGGCTACCTCACCATTGATGGCGTTGCCGTACCCCTTGAGCCCAATTGTTCTGCGCTTGGAATACAATCGCTCCATTCCGGCGGAAGCCCCATCAACCAGCGGGAAAGTTCCGGGCTCAACTGCCCTCCACCGCTCATCCCGGCAGAAGAGCCAGTCAGCATCTCTCCAGAAGCCGTTAGTCGGGCTGGCTGATTTGATATCGCCATCTCCGCGCAGGATTCGAGGTAGCTTATAGCGTGATCGTGTCCCCGCCGTCGCTTCCTGCTTTCGTAGCTCTCCATCGATCCAGCTCTCGGGGTGGGCCATGATGCCAGAGGAGCTTTTTCGCTCAAGCCCATCATCCCCGGACGCGGGGAAACTGCCCCGCCCTTGATCGAATCCGTCACCGTTGGTGTGCTCCATCCCGCAAGAAACGCCTGTCTCGGGAGCTGATCTATCCGGCTCCTGCCATCCTGCCTCTCCACACTCATCCCCGGTGTATCCTTGTAGTCTCTCGACGATGGTGTCACCCAGCCTGTCGGCGACAAAGAATAGTCGCTGCCTGATGTGCGGCGCACCGAAGCCCGCAGCGCAAATATCGGCAGCCCCAAAGGAGTAACCCTCTCCCTCCATGTCAGATCGTACAAGGTCGATCCAAGCAAGTCCGTCCTTGCTCGCAACTTGCTCGCCAAAGATAGGGACAGCCTTAGGCTTTGCCGTCTCAATGAGGTGGAAGAACGCGGGCCATAAATGCCGCTCGTCATCAAACCCATCTCCTTTGCCTGCCGCGCTGAAAGGTTGGCACGGGCAACTTCCCGTCCACACTGGTCGGTCATCTCTCCATCCTGCTCTCCTGAGCGCGTAGCTCCACACGCCGACTCCGGCGAAGAAATGACACTGAAGAAATCCTCTAATGTCGTCTGGTAATACATCCTCTATACTCCTCTCGTCTACTTCCCCGGGGGCAATAAGCCCCCTTGATATCAGGTTTCTAAGCCACTGTGCGGCGTGCGGGTCGAACTCGTTGTAGTAGGCCCACTTTTTCATCCCGCCACCCCCAAACAAGGCTTCTTATAGCTCATGAAATTTGGTTTTGCCTTTGGCATATCAAGATCGTTCCAAAGCATCTTCTTACCGCAAATGCAGTGATGCCCCGCTCCGCTTCTTTCTTTTGCCGTGTACCCACGGTGGCAGTGTGTACAATTCGCTATAAATCTCGCTTCGGGTATCCATCCCCATTCGATTTCTACTTTCTTGCTCATCTGCTTCTCACTCCCCAAAATGTCGATCCGTCTGCCCTGAACTCCACATAGCTCCACTCATAGCCTATGGCTACCCTCTCACCATAAAACTCGCTCCTCATGCCACTGGTGTCCGTGATAACCGCACCGCCGCTCCAGGGATTAAAGTCGTGGTTTGATATCATCATCGTTTCTACTTCTTCGCCGCTTCCGATGACTGCAAGCTGATATTTTCTATCTTTTTTATAATTTCTTTGCATCCAAAAGCCTTTCCACCTCTTCTACTCTTTCCCTGTACTCTTCAAGTATCAGCCCAAACCTGTGATCATCATTGATAATGTCAAGCAGATAATCTTGTATTTTTGATCTATGCCCCAGCGTCTCATGAAGCCTTTCAATTTCTCTCTTGATCATTCCGAGTGCCTGACCTGCGTTGTAGAGAAGATGATCATATTTTTCATCGCAACCCATTACGCACTCCTCTCCTGAGCAAAAAGCCCATCATCTTCAAACTCGTACTCCTGTATCTCCAGTTCGTACTTTCTGGTCTTATCGTATGTGACCAGTCCGGGGGCATACCAGTCGCTCATCGCCACTCTCCCGCTCTCCATGAGCTCCATGCAGAACGCACCGAAGTTCGAGTGATACGCGTGGGGATTGAACGCCATTGCGATCTCTACCGTGCCTCCGTATCGGTACAACACTTCCCTGACATTTCGCGGTATATCCCGGAGTACTCCGTCGTGAAGCATCCTGAGATCGGCAATGTTGCATAACTTTATCTCAGTATTCCAGTGGGCGTACTCTGCGTACGCGAACCTCCCGATGAAGTCGTAAATGATCTTGAATGCCTGTACCTGTGGCTCTGTGAGACCGAGGAAGTCCTGGACCTGTCTTTGTGTGCTATCGATCATGCTGAGCTCCTAAAACAAGACGGCTTGAACTGATTCAAGCCGCTTGTTGGTGATGTCAATATATTTTTGCTTGATATCACAACCGCTCCAGTCGAGCCCCAATGATTTTGAGGCTATTGCAGTAGTGCCACTTCCAATGTACGGATCAAAAATCTTAGTGAAACCGTTTCTGATTGCATAGTCCCTGAGTATCATCTTGAAGAGCTCTACAGGTTTTTGAGTGGGATGATGTCTCTGCTCTTTGTTCTTCATGTCGTGCTGGAGCATACCGTTCCATCTGAAGCTATATTTTCTTACAGCCTTATCAAAGCTAGTCCATGCAAGTTCACAATCTGCATAGTGAGAAGATCCATTCAGCTTATCCCACACAAGCCAGCAGCTTGATGGCGGGAGCATATCGGCAAAATAGTTGCCACCGAATATGATCTGATGTTTTGATACTCTGATAATCTCGTTGATGATGTTTTTCGATGGGATACTGCCAATATGAGTATCATCGCTGTCATAGTTACCCCTCATGGCAAGACCGCCCTTTGTGATCTTGCCGCCCCGCATGAAGTAATTAATGTCTATGCCATATGGTGGATCTGTGAGTACCAAATCAAAATATTTATCAGGTATGTCTGCCATAAAGTCTTCACAATCGCTGCAAAAAGCACGATTAATAATGTCGATCATAGCGTCCCCCTCAAACTTTCCCCTGACACAACCACCGTGACCGTATCCATCTCCTTGAGTCTGTCGTAAGCCCTGTCACCGATCCTTTCTTTGAACTCCTTTGGGTGCATATTCGTGATGAAGATCGTCCTGAGCTCGTTGTTGTATCGCTCGCTAATAAGCTCATCAAGCTCTATCTGCTGATTCTTCGTAAGCTCTCGCTTGCCGACCTCATCAACTACGAGTACGCGGTAGCTCTTGCAGTGGTCTATTTCACGATTTGAAGTCATTGCTGTCCATGTCTCCTTACTGTGCCTCGTGGTGAAGAGATCGGCGAAAGCGTACTCCGTGATATACTTCGCATGAACATCGATCTTACAAAGTTCGTTGATGTACGCACACGCCAGATGGGTCTTGCCAGTGCCGATATCCCCGCATACAAGAAGCCCTTTACCGCCAACAAGACGACTTATAAGCTTCTTTTGAGGTGTAGTCTTCGCCATGAGCTCAGCGTTTCGGTATCTCTGCGGTACGCCGCTCCATTCGCAGGTACTCATAGCCTGGCTCCGTCAACAACATCATCGTAACTTATCTTCGAGATGTCAAGAACACCGCTTCTCTTTTCTTGCGTCTGTCTGTTTTTGCACTGCTCGATAAAATCGTCCAAATCCGAGTTGAAAACGGTCGCGGTATGTCTTACCCCGTACTCCTTGCTCTTCTCGCAAATTAGAGCCGACCTTAGCGTTTCTAGCTGGTATTTGTCTTTGATCTCGAAGTAAGCACGGTACGCTTTGTACTTATCGCCGTTGGAGTGTACTTTCCAAATCTCCTCAAATTCTTGCGGGTACATGAAGTCTTTTGGTTTTGTCATCGGGAGTTTTAGAGGAGAACTTTTTTTATTTATTTTTTTTGGTTCTACTGACGGTTTATTTGACGGTTCATATAGGGGTGTCACCTTGACCACCCCAGGGGTGTCATCCTGACCATCCCCCCTGGTCACCTTGACCACCCCAGGGGTGTCATCCTGACCATCGTTTTCGCTGTTGAAAACCCTGTCGTATTCATCCGCAAAAATGTCTTTGTACATCTCATCGAGAGTCTCAAAATTTTCTTGCGGGAATAGCAGATAGATGTTTGATGTGCTACTGCCATTCGCGCGGTTTCTGTTCACCTTTAGCAACATCCCGAAGCTCGATAGCACCTTTATGGCCCTGGTTACCGAGCTGATCGATACATTTGCCTTTTCACGGATCGACTCGAACGAGGGGTAGCAAACACCCTCATCATTCGCAGCGTCGGCAATTGCGATGAGGACCAGCCTGTCGTTACCTGTTACTATCTTATCGCTAAGCACCCGTTGAAGTAGTTTTATGCTCATATACCCTCCTCAGAGTATTACACCATTGCAAACCAACCACCCAACAACTGAGGAGGTTGTAGAGCTTGGGTGGTTTGCAATAGGCTCTTTAATAGGCACTTCGGTACAATCACATTGTTGTACTTCGGTGCAACGCATGACACGGTTACGGGGCAGTCTTGCCGGATAGCCCGTAACCTCCATTGAATCATCCATGCGATGACTCTGTGGAGGTTACTTTCTCCTCTTCTTTGGTATGTACATCACCTCTTCATCGAGGTATGTTTGGTCGAGATATGCCTCCTGCACATCGAGCGACACGAACACCTCTACAGGAAGCCCTGTACGCCTCTCTACGAACTTTGCCACGGCTACAGACGGCACTATCACACCTCTCAGATACTTTGAGATCGTAGCCTTGTGGATGCCCGTAGCGGCAGAGATATCGGACTGGCTGAGTTTCTTCAATCGAGTTTCTTCAGGGATAGAATCACATACCCCTCTTTGAGCCCGAGCCCTGAGTGTATGTGGGTTATCTCGAAAAGATGCTCATTCATCCCCCCTTTACCGTCGATAGGCGAGGTGAACCTTACGATGTCACCGCGTTGGTAGTCTCGATCATTGAATCTCACTTCACTCTTCTTGATACCATCAAGCAGGTTTACCAGGTAGTTTTTTTCAATTTTCAGGTTGTGGATCATTCTTTACTCCTATTTGTTCCATATACCCGGCAGGATCGGCGAAGTATGCCTTTGGATTGACCCATGCCTCTATAGGTATTTCAAGCTGCTCCAGTAGCAGCAAAGCGTTTTCAATACTCATCCTCAACTTACCGTTCATGTATTTTGATACGGTTGGCTGCTTAACACCCAATACATTTGATATTTTTTTCTGTCCAACTTTTTCCATAAACGAGATAATTCCATAATTGAATTTAAAATATTCTTAATTATATTCAGATATAGAATATGCTATTATGGAATAATCCATTTAAAGGAGTCAATATGTGCGATATGGTTACTAGAATCCGGGATGAAATGAAAGAGTTGGGCATGAAGCAAAAGGATTTAATCGAGTATCTCGATGAAAAGCAATCCAATGTTTCTAAGTACCTTAGCCTCAATGATAATATAAGACTTGATATACCAAATACAACACTTGCAAAGATCGCAGCATTTATCGATGTTGATGTCGAGTATCTACTTTGCTTGCAGGATGAAAAGAGAAAAGCGATATCAAATGACAACATAATAACCGCCGAGATCATGAGCGTAAAAGCCAGTGCCGGGGAGGGCAACCATACTTCGAGCATAGACAACTTCAGCACCGGGAGGACGGCGGTGATCGACAACTGCTTTTTCAAGTCCGCTCCACCCAGGGGGCTCAAGGCTATGCAGGTAGACGGCTATTCGATGATCCCGATGCTCTTCCCCGATAGCTGGGTGATCTACAGAGAGGTAGATCGGTTCGAGACCGACGGGCTCTATATCATCAACTACGGCGATGAGCTGATGGTCAAAATGCTCCAGATCAACCCTGAGAAAAAGATGATCGATATCATCAGCACCAACAAAGAGTACAAAAGCTACTCCATAGACCCGGACGATCAGAGTATATTTGTGATCGTTGGCAGGGTGATACGAAGTATAATTTAGGAGTGAGCTTGGAAAATTTAGTAAGAAAATATTTTACTCAGAATAAAAGAATAAGAATACCTTTCCTGGAGCAATACAAAATAAAGCTTGGAAGCAACATATATTTTATGACTAACGCAGAATCACACGAAGATGCCGTAGATATTTTCAATAGAAAACATAATGCGAATCTCACATCGACGGCAGAAGTTACAGATACACATGCTGAAATAAAAGAGCGTATAGTTTTGATTGCATCTTTAGGGCTTATACTCGGGATAATCAATGGAATGAGAATTGATATGATGCTTGTTCCATATTTTATAATTATCCCACTTGTAGTGCATTTTGTATTTGAACTTTTATATTATATAAACATCTACAAAAACAATAGCCAATAGCACGACACCAGTAACAACTACACACTTCAATATTTCTTTCTTACCTACCCTGCAACCAATCATAACACAACTTATTTTAGCAAATCCAAGCAAAATATTCATTATTTGAATCTTTTTAAGAATATTTTAAATTCAATTATGGAATAATTCTAATCGTAGCAGGTGCGGAAACTCAGAAACACACTGAGCACCCGCTACGAGTTCTTTTAGACATGGTGGAGTGGCTGAGTATGGTTAAAGCTAGGCGCACACAGTTATAACGGTTCAGCACGAAGATTCTAGGTAATAAGTGCCGAGTGCGTGATTCTTTTTTGGTGGTTCGATTCCACCCTCCGCCTACATTATAGCAACCAGCCAAACCGCCTGATGATATCGAGTCGCGTTCCACGGGATGATGTAAGGCGACCAAATTGGCTTCAAGCCTCCTTGTAAAGATGAGATTTATTCAAACTGCAATATGCCGCCTAAATGAGCGGGAAGACGGCGGTTTGGTTGGTTGCTATGAGCTTTTTATGGAGCGCGCGATGTGTCATCGTGTACAGGATGACAACGGGGAAGTTTTGGATTGTGAGAATCGCGATGTTAAACAATCCGAGTAATTCTATATCGGTTCGAATCCGATGCGCGCTTCACAAAGAGCTTTTGATGGAGTTGATGTAGTAATTTTTCCTAATCGGCTAAACAGGATATCAACTCCACAAAAAGTTCAATGTGGCAGACGCCGCCAGTAGGTACAAGGGTAGCTCCCGTATCGAATCCCGGCTCTTTGGTTGCAACCGCCACGGAGAGCCTTATAAACCATGAGGGTTGATGAAAATTAGTAAAGTGATAGATGCTTGTTGGTGCAAATCCAACCGCCCTCAACCAAAAGTTCCATGAAGAGTTAGCCAAAGGGGCTGAAGTCTTGCAAGCCTCTTCATGGTCACATTGATATACTTTAATATCA
>QKDN01000010.1 GCA_003252535.1 Campylobacterota bacterium
AACATCCCAAAGGCACAGCATGAAACAGATCACCATGATGGACAAATACCCGGTATTCACGATAGAGATAGACAAAAGCGAGACGACCTTCACGAGTGTCGACGAGATACTCGACTACCTCAAGGGGAAAGTGGACGCCCACCCCGTCGCCACCTACATCGGCATCTTCGACCACTATGCCCACACCTCGTGCCTCTCGGACGGCTTCATCGCCGATGATATCAAAGAGGCGAAGAACCTCATCTGCTGCTTCGGCAAAGAGCTCCCCAAACCAGAAGTGCTCGCCCTGCGCCCCCGCTCCATCGGTGTAGCGATGAAGAATGCGAGCTTCGTCGTCAGCTTCCTCGAAGCGCCCAACCCGCAGGCCAACGACGCGATGGAGAGCTGGGTCAAAAGCATTGCGAACAAGTAGCACGATCCTCCTTCTGCCGCTGCTCCTCACAGGGTGCGGTGATACGGAGCTCTATTCGCAGCACCTCACCGACAAAGTGCTCCGGGGTCAGTGCGTCAGGATCGATACCTTCGACCCCAGGCTCACCAAACCGCTCAGAACCGCTCTGGGAGATACCGCCCGACCCGGCTGCCTGCTCAGGATCACGGGATTCATCCACCACAACAGCGGCTGCAACAACCCCCAGTCCCTCTTCCCCTCCCGCAAGGACGGCTATGTCCGCATCGAGATCGCCGAGGGGAACATCACCCACTACCGCATCCAGGCCAATTTCGAGAGTGACGGGGAGGGAGCGGTCGGAAAGGCAATAGAAAAGCTTGCCGAACAGATGGTGCGCTAGCGCTCTGCGCTTCGAGTGAAACACTCATCACCCAAATACCCGGCACCCCCCTTTCTCACAGTTTCGCAACGAAACACGATCGGTTCTGTCCGGCGTCCTGACGATAGCTTCGGGCTGCCTTGTGCTGTGCACAGCAAATAATTCCGTAATTTCTTTCCGAAAACTACACACTTATACCTTCATCTAACATATATATTTATTCGATATTGAACCATAAGAAATATTTATTTACATATAAAAAAGATTCCAGTATACTGGTACTAAATTATCCATGAAAGGTTACGAGATGACAGAGAGAATACCCATAATCAAGGCGAAGTTCGAGATGGTCAAGATCGTTCTCGGCAACGATTTCAACAGTGAAGACCTAAGACACCCAAAATACCAGAGTGTCCTTATCAATGCCCTGGAAAACACCTATCTGCACCTCAATGACGATATCTGCGAGAGTCTGCTGATGTGCCAGGAGTGCGCCCAGAAGAGGGATGCCGTACTCGAGTATATCAACCTCATCGACACTTTTCAGGAAAATGCGGATGATACGGTCCATTCGAAACTTGAAAAACTGCCTGTGATCATCGACGAGGTGATCGAACGGATAGACAAAGTGCTCCGGGAGCTCACAAGGGGGTGATCTCCACTCTTTGTCAGCGGACAGGAACGTTTCATTCACATTTTGTTATGCCTGACACGAAATAGCGCTGATATCCGTATGCTGTAATGAAACACCCCTCTGAACAAACCGCCCAAAGAGACTCACCTGAAAAGATATGCTATAATCAAATAACAGCAACTCTGAATAAAGGAGATCCTATGAGTAACACGAACAGACTGTTCATACAGATCGCAGAGAGCGTCAGAGAGCTGAGCCAGACGGTATCGCTCTTCGAAGAGAGTCTCCGCTCGTCACGGGATCACACCATCAGGCACCACGATATCCTGATCCTCGGCAAGGAGCTCAGAGAGGCGGGCGACATGCTCGCCGCCATCGACCTCGAGGTCCACCAACACTGCACAGACGATACCTGTGAAGTGTTGCAGTACGAGAAGCCCTATTACTGGAGAGTCCTCGAGGCGGATATCGAAGGGCCCTACTGCCAGCACTGCTACGACGAGCTCAAAAAGTGCGCCCTCCTGCTCGAGCGGGAAGAGAGCGAATGGTACTGTGAGCAATGCGGACAGACCTTCCACGCCTGATGTCTACCGCATCCACCCCGGCACAGCATATCAAGGTGGTCGCAGGGGCCTCACTGCTGCTGGTGACCATACTCTCGAGCTATTCCCTCTCCTATGCCTATTCGTGTTTCGGGCTCTTTTTCGGAGCGATAGTGTGGGGCGCGATGGCACTGAGCTTCATCGATACGGTGCGCTACCGCAAAGAGTGCCTGGGGAGATGCTACTTTGCCGATGAGAGTCTGGTCTCGAGACTCTACAGGTCTGTGCGGCTGTCGGGGCTCTATTACCTCGGGTGGTCGCTGCTCCTCACCCTCGCCATCCTCTCAGCCCTCAGCCTCGGCAACTACCCTGCCTACTACCTCGCTTTCCATATACCGCTCGGCTATGCCCTCTATACCCTGCTGGGAAGGCTCCTCGCGGGACACGTCCACGAGAAGTACCGGAGGCTCCTCTCGCGCGAATGGAGCATAGCGGCGATGACCCTCGCGGGCGTCCCCCTCCTGATGCTCGCCGCACTCGAGAGTCCCCTCCCCCAGTACCTCGACACCTCGCTGAACGCCACCATCGAAAATGCCGCCGCGCTCGCCTCCTCGGCGTGTCCCCCCACTGATATCTACCTCGATATCTCCGCCCGTATCGACGCCGCGCTGTGGTGGCTCGTCTACAACGCCACACAGATGATCCCGCAGGGGTGGCTCGTGACGGTCACCTGGCTGGGGTTCATCCTCTACAATACCCTCACACTCCTCGCCCTCAACCGCCTCATCGTCCAGGCGATCTATCTGACAGAGAAGATACTGCACAAAGAGAGCTGAGAGGAGCCACCGCCGCCATTCTGACCAGGGTGAAATAATTACCAAAAATACTTTGCAATGTGTAAACGATTATGATAGCATAATCCTCAGAGCCGTATCCCCGATTTGATCACTGCAAGGAGTAGATGATGGAAAAGATTATAGATGTATCGCCCGCGCTGTTCTGCTTCGGTTCTTCCGACGGAGAATCCGTACCATTGCCGGAGAGGATCAGGGGGACATGGAGCGTCAATGTCTACCAAAAGATCACCATCGGAGATCCCGCCGTGACGCTCAAGATGGAGAGTATCTGCAAGACCACCTTCCATGTCGATGACGACAGCCGCATAGACGAGACGCCCCAGAACGGTACTTTCGAATGTACGATCAGGTTTTATGGACCGGGCAGCAAAAACGATCCTGTCGGCACCTACACGGTACAGGGGGAAGTGGTATGGTTCGTCCGCTCTCCCGGGGAGCACGATACAGGGAAGGTCAGACTGATCGAGACGGTCACCGCTATCGATATCCGTAAAGGGGAGAACTCCTTCAACGATCCCAGGTATGCGCCGCTGGTCCCCTCACTCGAGGAGATGATCCGGAGGATGTACATGAACCCCAGAGAGTCCAGGCTCCTCATGGAGCGCGACCACCCCGGTCCATGACTTGTTCCATCATCTCCCGATATGGGACAACCCTGACCATCCAGAAGCTGAAAGCGTTATGACTAGAAGGAACAAAATGAACAACTATAGATTTTGCTGTTTCCCTCTTGAAGTTTATGTTTCGCTATTCGGTACTATTGAATTTACCAATCCCCGCAATCTGCATGATATGCTGCTACTGTACACGGACGGGAAATAAGTCTATCCCTTCTCCCAGAGGGTCTCTTTGCCCAGGAGCTGGCGGTTCTTCTTGAACATACGGTGCATATCATGAAGGATGGTTCGCAGGACGTCGATCGTATCGACGGCGAAGACCCCTTTGTTGAGCATCACGCACTCTGCACGCCCCGACATCGCCGCATCGGTGACCTCCGCACGGCTGGGGAGGTTGCTCTTCATCTGGCTTTCTAGCACCTGCGTCGCCCAGATCACCGGCATGTGGGCCGCGTCGCAGATATCCAGCAGCTTCTCCTGGATCGATGCGAGCGCACTGAAGCCCACTTCGATGGCGAGGTCGCCCCTGGCGATCATCACGCCGCTCTTCCGGCTCAGCAGGAGCTGTTCGATGATCTGCGGTATGTTCTTCAGCGCCTGGGCGGTCTCGATCTTGGCGATGATACCGATATCGCCTCTCCCCCTCGATTCGAGGATTTGCTGCAGGTTCGCCACATCCGCCGGGCTCTGGCAGAAGGATATCCCCAGGCTGTCGGCGAAACCGATGACCGATTCGAGGTTTTTGAGATCGTGCGGCGTGATCGCATCGGTATCGATATGGGTATCGGGGAAGTTGATCCCCTTCTCCCCTTTAAGGAGCGTCCCGTTCGCCTTGGCGCCGACCACGCGGCAGGTGATCTCACCCGTGCTCAGAGCGGTCACCTCCAGCCCTATCTTGCCGTCGTCGATAGAGATACGATCCCCGACCTTCACCAGCGACGCGACCCCCTTGAGGGTGCAGCTGATCCTGGCCGGATGGAGGGTAGTACCCGTGCCGTCATGCTGTGCGGAACACCCTTCGATATCCTCTTCGGTGATGACGAGGGTATCCCCGGCGAAGAGGCGGATGGGGTCGGTCTGCCGCTCCCGGTCGAGGACAATACCGCTGATATCGCCGTAACGGAGCACCGTGTCGTCGCCGAGGTAGACCTTCTTGTCGATCATCGCCCTGAAGTAGCCGCCCTGCTTTTCGAGGATATGGAGATGGGCTTTTTTGCCGTTTGTGTCGGTGATCCTGATCGTGCTGTGGGGGACGAGCCTGCCGAAGAGGGTATTGTCGATACTGATCTGCGCCGGCAGCTTCTCCCTGGTCACGGGGTCGTTGCGCCTGGGGAGGGTTTTGTGCCCTTCGGGCCAGATGAGCACCTCTTTGTGCCCCTTGTTGCTCCCTATGACCGTATCGAGCTCGAGCCTGCATATCGCTCCCGTGCGTATCTTGGGCCCTGCGAGGTCGACGAATATCCTGATCTGCTCCTGCTCGGGGAGCGAACGGTTGATATCGCCGATCACATCCGCCATCCCCTGCCATATCTCCGGCCCGTCGTGCGCGGTATTGATACGGAAGAGGTTCACCCCCGCCCCGGCGAGGGAGCGGATCAGCGCCCCGTCATCGTGCGCCGCGTGCGAGGGGAGCGTCACCATGATGGCGGTCGACTGCTTGCTGAGCTTCGCGCTCGCCTTGCCGCCGAAGAGCGCCGTGGCGTTCTTCGAGGCGAGCTCGATCGATTCGGGGATGGTGATGTGGTGGAACGCCTCGGTCTCTTTGGCCGATATCATCTTGAGCCCCAGCGAGCTGCTGAGCTGGTCGTAGATCGTATCGACACTGGCGGCGACATGGGCGAAGGAGCGCCCCAGCGAAGAGAGCGACATCAGGAAAAGCTTCTCCTGTATCTTCGTCCTGTTCTCCGAGCGGAGGATCATATAGTGCTTCAGGTTGATAAGGCTCGCGTAGCGCGGATGGTCAGGTGCTGCGAGTTTCCTGGCCTCCAGGAGCTCTTCGCGGAGCTCTTTGATCTCTTTGAGGGTCGACTGCATCATTTTTTTGTCCAGCATAATCCTGCTCCTTATGGGATGATCTGCGGCAGCCACAGCGTGGCAAACCCCAGAAATGAAAAATATCCTGTCACATACACACCTGAACCAGTATCATAGCAAAAAATGCAATAGGGGAGCATTGAAAAACGATACCGTTCTGTTGCCGGGCTTTGTCCAGCCGTTGTTACCAACCGTTTAACCAGTCTCATTATAATTACCTATCGGACTTCCTGCACCCCTCCAAAGAGTGGCTGGAAATCACACTTCCAAAGGGCGCACATGACAAAGATACTGATGATAGAGGATGATCCGGAGATGGCGGAGCTCATCGCAGAGTTCCTCTCCCGGCACAATATCTCCGTGGAGAACTACGACTCCCCCTTCCTCGGGCTCTCGGCACTCGATATCGGGAAGTACGACCTGGTGATACTCGACCTCTCGCTCCCCGAGATCGACGGGATCGAGGTGTGCCGCGAGATACGGCTCAAGTCCGATATCCCCATCATCATCTCCTCCGCCCGCGCCGATATCTCCGACAAAAGCGCCTGCTTCTACATGGGCGCCGACGACTACCTCCCCAAGCCCTACGAACCGCAGGAGCTGCTGCTGCGTATCCACTCGATCCTCCGCCGCTGCAACCAGACACCCGCAGAGAGCGAACCCTCCAGGGTCTTCGAGGCGGATATCAAAAAGCACGAGATCAGGAAGCACGGGGAGCGGCTCCACCTCACCAACGCCGAGTTCGAGATCATGGCGTACTTCATCAAGCAGAGCAACTTCGTCGTGGGGCGCGAGGAGCTCCTCACCAATGTCGAGTCGATCAGCTATGACAGCTCCCTCAAGAGCATCGATGTGATGATCGGGAGGATCAGGAACAAGATAGAGGAGGACCCCAAAAACCCGCAGTACATCATCTCGATCCGCGGTCTGGGGTATAAGCTGATCAATGAATAGACACTCGCTTATATTCCAGATATCGCTCTTCTTCCTCTTTCTGATGCTGCTGGTCAATCTCCTCTTCTACCTCCAGTACGATGCCCGCCGGGAGCAGGTCGTGCACGGCTATGCCAAGCGGTTCCACGATGCGCGCAGGGTGCTCGACGAGGGGAGGATGGAGTTCCTGGAGCGGGAGGAGAACGAGGAGAGGCTCCGGTCGCGCTACGGCATCGAGCTGCTGCATGATACCGACAGCTCCGGGATGGAGCGCATCACCCGGCTCCCCGAGGCGAGCTTCTACCGCCATGATGGTTCCATCTATGTCTTCGCCGACGCTCCCGACGCTCCAGAGCCGCTCATCATGAGGTTCGGCGATGACGCGCAGGGGGACGATCTCTATATCTTCGCCGCCCTGATCGATGCCGCGCTGCTCCTCTTCTACCTCTATGTAGTCGGGAGGCTCAGACCGCTGGCGGTGCTCAGGGAGAAGATCATCGAGTTCTCCGACGGCAAGCCCGGGACGATGCCTGAGATCGGCGGGCGCGACGAGATAGCGGAGCTCTCCCGCGAGTTCAACAAAAGCATAGAGAAGATCAGGACGCTCCAGGACTCCCGCACCCTCTTCCTCCGCAACATCATGCACGAGCTCAACACCCCGATAGCCAAAGGGAAGCTCATCGCCGACCTGCTCAACGACAGCAGGAACGCCCAGCGGCTGCGGAAGATATTCGGCAGGTTCGAGCACCTGCTGGGGGAGTTCCGCAAGGTCGAGGAGGTGACATCGAGCGTCATGAAGCTCCACAGGAAGCGTTTCCGCGTCGTCGACATCCTCGACAATGCCGTCGACCTGCTGCTCCTCGAACACAGCGATATCGATATCACCGTCACCGAGAGCAGCGAGATAGAAGCCGACTACGACCTCATCTCCATAGCCCTCAAAAACCTCATCGACAACGCTCTCAAGCACGGCCACGGCAGGGTCGGCGTGAGCGTCGATGCCCACTCTGTCACGGTCACATCGGTAGGCGAGGAGATCAGAGATATCGCCTTCGACCGGATATTCAACCGGGCATTCGAGGACAGCTCCCGGGGTCTGGGTCTGGGTCTCTACATCACCTACAATATCCTCAAAAAACACGGCTACGACCTGGAGTATCGGTATGGGGATCAGGTGAATCGGTTTGTGGTGAGGTTCTGAGGTCGGGGGTCTGGAATCGGCGACTTCAGTTCTAAGAAATGGGAGGAGGTGGATGATAATGCCCTGAAAAATCCTTGTTCCATCCTCTCCTGAGGTGGAACATATACCGTATTCAGAGGCATTGATGCTCCACCAGAGGACTGGAGGAACGAGAAGCTTCGTAACGAAGTAAGTCCCGATTCCGATAGAAATTTTTTTGGGTTTTAAGGGGAAAGTGTCAAGATTAGTGGTAGAGTGTTTGTTGAATAATTTAGATATATGCAGAGAGACAGTATGATTAAATATCTTTATAAATATATGCCTTTTAGGGAAGAATTTTTTGATAATTTTTTATTAAGAGCAACACCTGTTTACGATTTGAATGATCCGTTTGA
>QKDN01000017.1 GCA_003252535.1 Campylobacterota bacterium
GACCATCTTTTTTTGTATCAAGACTTTGGCAATTTGGACATCTTTTTAACTCTCTTTACAGCCATTTCTTGATAATCCTTTTTTAACTCCCAATATATCGTACTTTGATCAGCTTTTTAGCATCACAGATTTTTCATTACATCTGATTTTAAATTTTTTGTTCATTCGTGATTGGGAAGTAACGTGACTTTAATGTATATTAGTATATTCTCCATAATTACATTTGCATAACCTTTTCATAACTGGAAAGAGATATGCAGATGTTTCATGTTAAAATATAACTGAATGTAATTATGGAGAAGGAGTTGAAATGGCCGCCGAAAAAATGATAGAGAGCCTCCAGCAGGAACTTGAAAGCGTGAAACATCAGATAGAAATAAAGAACAGTTTCTTTGCCAACATGTCACATGAGATCAGGACGCCGATGAACGCTATCGTCGGTCTGAGCCAGATGTTGCTGAGACAGGAGCTCAGCGCCATCCAGAAAGACTATATCAACAAGATCGAAAAGTCCGGTCTTCACCTTCTGGACATCATCAATGACATCCTTGACTTCTCCAAACTCGAATCCGATAATCTGGTGATCGAACAGGTTGCCTTCGATATGCAGCAGATGCTCAGTGAGATCGCCGATCTGATCTCCATGCAGGCCAAGGACAAGGACATCTCCATCACATTCGATATCGATACGCTTCTCTCCCCTGTGATCGTCGGTGACCCGCTCCGTCTGAAACAGATCATCGTCAACCTCCTGACAAACGCTATCAAGTTCACCAACCACGGCGGTATCGTATTGCGTGCCAAGAAGATCAAAGAGGTCAACAACAGTACCATTATAGGTTTCAGCGTCAATGATACCGGGCTTGGGATCAAAAAAGAGATGCTCGGCAAGCTCTTCGACCCCTATGTCCAAAGCGAAAAATCGACGGCAAGGAAATTCGGAGGCACTGGTCTGGGACTGATGATCACGAAACAGCTTGTCGAAAGAATGGGTGGTGAGATATGGGTAGAGAGCGAATACGGCAAGGGGAGTACGTTCTTCTTCACGCTCAAATGTACCGAAGAGAAAGACGGGTATGGCAATTATCAGCTTGAGAACGATATCAAGGCCATCAAACCGCTCCTCGTCGATGGTAACAGCGATCTCTCTACCGCGCTCAAAAGCTATTTTTCGGCACTGGGTATCAATGCTACGATCTCCGACAACCCATTCGATGCAGCTGTGCTCATCGAGAGCGGCCGCTATGATGTGGTTATCGCAGACAAACATCTTTTCGAGACGATAGAAAGCGCCCTCAGGGACAAGAAGGTCTCAGTCAATGCGATCCTTTGCGACTACTCAGCCGATGAGTCTGACCTGACCGACAGTGACAATTTCAAGTTCCTCACTATATTGCAGAAGCCATTCAGTCTAAAATCAGTTCACAGGATGCTTCTGAGCGCCTATAGCGATCATGATGAGGATGATTGCTGCAGCGAAACAGAACGCTTCGAGTTCCTCAACGGTGCGCGAATTTTCGTTGCCGAAGACAACCCGATCAATCAGACAGTTATCGATGCTATGCTCAAGGACTTCGGTGTAGAGCTCAAGTTTTTCAATGATGGCGAGAAGATGATCAGCTTCCTGGCAGTGGATGACAACGTCGACCTGATACTGATGGATATCCAGATGCCGGGGATGGATGGATACGAGTGTACAAGTGAGATACGAAAGGAGAGCAAGTTCGCACAGTTGCCGATCGTGGCCCTGACCGCTGATACTACGCAGGAGGGTATCGAACAGGCATACAAGGTCGGTATGAACGACTATATCATCAAACCGATGCGTTTCGATGACCTGATCAGTGTTCTGGCAAAGTATATCGAACATACCGAACATGCTGCTGTCGATGATACCAAGATCAAGAACTTCCTGACCGAGTTCGCTGCATCCGTCAGAAGATTCGGTATACTGATCGATTTCGGTGATTTTGCCCAGATGGTGACCCTGGTACGGAGGGTAGAAGCAGAAGCAAGAAGGATCGGTATCGACAGGCTGAACGGTTATGGTGACAAGGTCGAGGTGATATTCGACAAAAAAGACCATGATCTCAACCAGTTCGTCTCAAGTTTCTTCGACACTTATAAAATCTTTTCGAACGTTGCCCAGACTATACTTGGGGAGGATAAGAACAAGATCACCCCTGCCAAGCAGGAATACATCTACAATACGCTGAACTTCCATGAGGGGATCAGCCAGTTTGAGGGGCAGGAGCATGTGTACCTCGAGAAGTTCAAACACCTCTACTATCAGTACAGGGGAGCGCACACAAGACTCAAAAATATGATCAATAACTCAAACTATACAGGTATCGTCAATTTCAACAATGAATTGAGAAACGATGCCAGTGAACTGAAACTGACGATTTTGCTCGATCTTTGCGAAAAGCTGGAAGATATATTCAATGTGGAGAAAAAAGAGCTTGAAGAGTTCTATGCGGCCTTCGGTCAGGCACTCGGCGAACTTGAAAGCGGAGTATAACGTACGGCCCCATATACTATGGGCCTGAGACCTCTATAAAGGTCTTGGTCAGCAGCTTGGAATCTTTCCGCTGTCTTCTGCGTATTCATAGGTAAAGAGATAAACATCATCCCACCATTCACTTTTGATAGTGTCAAGATCGAGCCTCGGGCACAGTCTCTTGGTCTCATCTTTGAACTTCCCTTTCTCTTTGAGCTCCTGCCATTCGAGCTGCGTATGGGAGTGAGCGAACTTGTGTCCTGAAAACCTGCACGCTTTTCTCATCTTCATTTTAAAGATTCTTTGTCCTTCATTCGAACCTGCAAACGACTCGACAGGCATTGTAGACAGGATCAAGGCACTGATGCCTAACAGTGAGAGAATTTTTTTCATTCATGTTCCTTTTTTTGTACTGCTCAATATCTCAGCGCATTATACTCAAAATTCCGTACAGTTCTTTTAGATGGATACGAAATCATAGATCAATACTTTGCTGGTAAGGGGGATAAGTACCTCTTTGAGCGCTTTTTTATGGAGTGGATTTTTTTGATATTTTTCGAGTTGTTGACGGTCTTTGAACTGCATTATCACAGCTATATCATAACTGCTGTCGACGATCGGTCTCTGACTGGGTATCATCTCTCCTACAGTCACAGATGCTACTTCTTCAAGCGTTTCAAGCTCTTTCGAGACTTGTATAAGCCTGGTCCGCGCTTCGGTGTCTTTTGGGTCTTTGAGCCAGCAAATAACTACATGGCTGATACTTTTTTCTATCTCTGTTCCGGCAAATAGTGAAGAATGAGATGCTATGATAAAAGCAAACACAGCCGTAAACAACCGCATATAATGTCCTTGGTGAAAAATATGCCGTGATTTTAGCATAGAAAAGTATAGTAAAAGTGAAAATTTAAATATAATTAGAATAAATGAAGAAACATTCAGGCAAACGCCTGAACGGAAGGGAAACGATTAGCCGTTTCTCTTTGCGATGATCTCTTTTGAGATATTTGTAGGAACTTCTTCGTAGTGGTCGAATTCCATTGCATATGAAGCACGACCCTGAGTCATCGATCTGAGGTCTGTCGAGTAACCGAACATCTCTGAAAGTGGAACGAATGCGTCGACGATCTTGTTACCGCCTCGTTCACCCATACCGTTGACCTGACCACGTCTTTTTGAAACGTCACCGATAACATCACCCATGAAGTCTTCAGGTACTTCTACTTCGACCTTCATGAGCGGCTCAAGGATAACAGGGTTCGCTTGTCTACAACCTTCTCTGAATCCCATAGAACCTGCGAGTTTGAACGCCATCTCAGATGAGTCGACATCGTGGTATGAACCATCGTAAAGTGTAACTTTTACGTCCTCAACAGGGTAACCTGCCTGGATACCTCTGCCAAGAGCCTCTTCGATACCTTTGTTGACCGCAGGTACGAACTCTTTTGGAATAACACCACCTTTGATCTCGTCGACGAACTGGTAACCGGCACCTGGTTCCTGTGGCTCGATCTTGAGGAATACGTGACCGTACTGACCTCTACCACCTGACTGTTTCGCGTACTTGTACTCTTTGTTGACAGCAGTTCTGATCGTTTCACGGTATGCAACCTGAGGCGCACCGATATCAGCTTCTACTTTGAACTCTCTCATCATACGGTCAACGATAATCTCGAGGTGAAGCTCACCCATACCTGAGATGATCGTCTGGCCTGATTCTTCGTCAGTAGCAACACGGAATGAAGGGTCTTCCTGGGCAAGTTTGCCAAGAGCGATACCCATTTTTTCCTGGTCGGCTTTTGTTTTTGGCTCAACCGCAACAGAGATAACCGGCTCAGGGAACTCCATTCTCTCAAGGATAACTTTGTCTTTTTCAGACGCAAGAGTATCACCTGTAAGGGTAGTCTTGAGACCAACGACTGCACCGATCTCACCTGCATAGATAGCATCGACTTCTTCTCTCTTGATCGCATGCATTCTGAGGAGACGGCCGATTCTCTCTTTTTTACCTTTTGTCGTGTTGTATACATAGCTACCTGACTGTAGGATACCACGGTATACACGAACGAAAGTGAGCTGACCGACAAACGGGTCTGTCATGATCTTGAATCCAAGAGCAGCAACTTCACCGGCATCAGTTGATTCGACAGCTACTTCTTTACCGTCTTCGTATTCACCTCTGATCTCTGCAACTTCTGTAGGAGCAGGAAGGTATTCGACAACAGCATCGAGAAGTGTCTGAACACCTTTGTTCTTGAACGCAGTACCACATGTCATAGGGATCATAGTGATAGAGAGTGTACCGGCTTTGATACCTGCTTTGATCTCTTCTTCAGTAAGCTCTTCGCCTTCCATGAATTTCTCCATGAGCTCGTCGCTTGTTTCAGATACTGCTTCGATGAGTTTTTCTCTGTACTCTTCAGCAAGTTCTACGAGGTCTTCAGGAATATCAGTTACTTCGAACTCCTGACCCATTTTTGTCTGATCGTCATCCCAGATTGTTGCCTTCATTGTTACGAGGTCAACGATCCCTTTAAAGTTCTCTTCCGCACCGATAGGGATCTGGATAGGTACTGCTTTTGACTTGAGTCTCTCGTTGATCTGTCTCTCAACTTCGAAGAAGTCTGCACCGGTTCTGTCCATTTTGTTGACGAAAACCATTCTTGGTACTCTATACTTGTTTGCCTGTCTCCAGACAGTTTCAGACTGAGGCTGTACACCACCGACCGAACAGAATACCGCTACAGCACCGTCGAGAACTCTCATTGAACGCTCAACTTCGATAGTGAAGTCAACGTGGCCCGGAGTGTCGATGATATTGATCTGGTGACCGTTCCACTCACAAGTAGTAGCAGCAGAAGTAATGGTGATACCTCTCTCCTGCTCCTGCTCCATCCAGTCCATTGTTGCTGCACCGTCGTGTACCTCACCGATCTTGTGTGATACACCTGTGTAGAACAGGATTCTCTCCGTAGTAGTTGTTTTACCTGCGTCGATGTGGGCAGCGATACCGATGTTTCTTACTTTTTCAAGTGGATGTGATCTAGCCATAATTTACTTCCTTACCATCTGTAGTGAGCAAACGCTTTGTTCGCTTCAGCCATTCTGTATGTATCTTCCTTCTTCTTGAACGCAGAACCTTTCTCGGCAGCAGCATCCATAAGCTCGTTGCTGAGTCTTTCGATCATAGTTCTTTCGTTTCTTTTTCTTGCCGCGTCAACGATCCATCTGATACCGAGTGATTGTTGTCTTACAGGGCGGACTTCCATCGGTACCTGGTACGTAGCACCACCGACTCTTCTGCTTTTTACTTCCATGAGGGGCTTGACATTTTCCATTGCTTTGTTGAAAATATCGATGCCTTTTTCACCGGATTTTGATTCAATTCTCTCTAGCGCGCCGTAGATAAGCTTTTGCGCTGTACTCTTCTTACCGTCAAGCATAACGGCATTTACAAACTTTGTCAATACTTTTGATCCGTGTACCGGATCCGGGAGAACAGGTCTCTCTGGAGCTCTTCTTCTTCTCATTTATTATGTTCCTTCAATCTTTATTTTTTTGATTTACTCAAGTACCGTCCCCTAAGGATTATGACAATACCTGCATACTCTCGACTCAACTAGCTGCTTTCAGCTTATTTCTTAGGTCTCTTTGTACCGTATTTAGATCTTGATACGGTTCTCTTCGCTACACCTGTAGTATCGAGCGCACCACGGACGATGTGATACTTAACACCCGGTAAGTCTTTTACCCTTCCGCCACGTACGAGCACGATTGAGTGTTCCTGAAGGTTGTGACCCTCACCACCGATGTATGAGATGACCTCGAAGCCTGAAGTAAGTCTTACTTTAGCTACTTTTCTAAGAGCCGAGTTTGGTTTCTTTGGTGTTGTTGTATATACTCTTGTACATACACCTCTTCTTTGCGGACATTTTACGAGTGCAGGTGATTTTGATTTCTTGATCACTTTTTTGCGCTCTTTACGAATCAACTGGTTAATGGTTGGCAAATCGTTTTCCTTTCTGTATTATGTTTGTTCATACTGAGTATGAGAATTAAAATCCGGGCTTACGCCTCAGAAAATCACTTTTTTTTGTTACACTAAGTAACTTTCCGAGATGTAACGGTATGAAAATAGTCGCATATTATAGTAAAAAATTCTTTATATAGGCTGAATAGGGGAGTGGCAGATCAATGTATCATGATGAAAGTTGAGGTTTGTATCAAATGCGAGAGAGGAGAACCTCCTCCCGGCATCAGTGGCTGCAGCCGCAACCGCCGTGTCCGCCACCGCCGTGTCCGCCGCAGCAACCGCTGTCGTCGAATCCGCCTACCTGACCGCTTACCGCTTCGTCCGCAGTTGCTTCTCTGGCATCTATTACCGTTACGCTGAACATAAGGTCTTTCCCTGCGAGCGGGTGGTTGAAGTCGATCGTCACACCTTCGTTGTCGAACGATTTGACGACGACCTGTACTGTCTGGCCGTGTTCACCCTGTCCGTAAAGTACCATGCCTTCAGCAAGATCGATACCGTCGAACTGCTCTTTCGGGTGTACCTGGATAGCTTCAGGGTTGTGCTCACCGTAAGCGTCTGCCGCTTTGACGAGGATATCGCCTGATTCGCCTTTGGACATACCTACAAGGGCAGTCTCAAGACCTGGGATGATATGACCTTTTCCTGTGATGAACTCAAGTGGCGCACCACCTTTGTTGCTGTCTACTATTTCGCTGCCGCCTGCTTCTTTGACTTCGTATTCAATAGCTACGACGCAGTTTTCGTTTTCGATTATCATTCTATTAACTCCATAAAATTTTCGCTTATTGTAGCCAAGCAAACTTTATGCCTACTTATGAAGATATCTTATTCATTTTTATCAGCCCGGATACAAGCGGGGTAGGATCCCGGGGCAGGATCAGCCGGAAAGAAGAACTTTTTAGAGGAAATCTGTCATCTTGAGTTTGTTCTTGGGCGGTTTGATCTTGGCCTTGGGTACGAAGTGGATCGTCTCGGTAGTGTTGGTGTCACTGCCGAAATACCCCTTGGCATACATCCATTTGTATATATCGGCCACGATCGGGCCGTTGGTGCTGCCGCCATGTCCGCCGTGCTCTACGAGGGAGGTGATGACGTAGCGCGGGTTGTTGTACGGTGCATAGGTCGTGAGCCAGGCGTGCGACCGCTTCCAGTACTCCATCTCCTCCTCTTTGATCCTCTCTTTGACATCCTGCCCGATCGAGACGACCTGGGAAGTACCTGTCTTACCGGCTACGATGATCGGGAGTTCGCTCATGGTCTTGAACGCGGTACCTCCGTTGGTATTGCATACGTCATACATCCCGAGTCTGATCTGTTCGAGGGCATAGGGATCGATATTGACAGGTTTGAGCTCCGGCTTGACCTTCTTCCCGTCAAGGGTCTTGGCAAAATGCGGCGTGACGAGATAGGATGTCGCCAACAGGGCAGTATAGCGCGCCACCTGCATCGGTGTGACATTGTCGTACCCCTGGCCGATAGCCGCGATGACCGTTTCACCCATATACCACGGTTTTTTGTACCGCTTCATTTTCCAGGCGCGATCGGGGATCACACCGTTGTACTCGCGTGGGAGGTCGATGCCAGTGGCGACCCCAAGCCCCAGTTTGTTGAGCGACGAAGAGAGGGTGTCGATACCCATATCGAGACTCTTGTTGTAGTAGTATACGTCGCAGCTTTCCCTGATGGACTTTCTGAGATCGACCTTCCCGTGACCATGCTTCTTCCAGCAACGGAACTTGTGGGAGCTGTTCCCTACGGTGATGAATCCGCGGCATGTCTCAGGATAGTAAATAGAACTTTTAGGTGACTGTGACGCGGCGATAGCGACACCCATCTTGATCGTCGAACCGGGAGGGTAGGTACCGTGGACGAACTTGTTGGTGAAAGGGTGGGCGAGGTCTTCCTGGAGTGTTTTCCAGTTGTCCTTGCTGATACCACCGACGAAAAGGTTGGGGTTGTAGCTGGGGGTACTCACTGCAGCGATCACTTCCCCGCTTGTCCTCATAACGACGATCGCACCGGTGATCCCCTTCATCCTCTGGTGGATCATGATCTGCAGGTCCATATCGAGGGTGAGTTCGATATTGCGGTTGTCGACAGGCTTTTCATATTCGAGCTGTTCGATCTCCTTGTTGGTCGCGGTCACTTTGTTGGTAATATGCCCGAGCTCTCCCTGGAGGAGGTCGTTGTAGTACTTCTCGATCCCTGCTTTACCGATCTCTCCTACCTCGTCGGCCACTTCGTCCTCTTCGGCCTCCTTGCTGTTGGTCCTCCCTGTATAGCCTACGACATGGGCGGCATAGAAGCTGTAGGGGTAGTAGCGTTTGGTCTGCGTCTCGATGAGCACTTCGTCTATATTTGCCAGCTGCGGGTAGGCACCCATCATATCCTTGTACTGGACGAAATCGACAACCTTGATATGTTTGTGGTTGTACGGCGAACTCTGTTTCTTGTAGACATTGAGCATGACCGTTTTGTTGAGATCGGGGAAGGTGTCGACAAGACGGTCGGCGATCTTCTCAAGCTTCTCGGGATTGCTGTCGAGATGGGGCTTGAGCGAGATCGAGAAACCTATCCTGTTCATAGCCAACAGTTTGCCGCTCGTATCGGTGATCTCACCCCGTACCGGTTTGATATAGAGAGTTCTTTCGATATTCTCTTTGGCCAGTTTTTCGTAATAGTAGTTGGATTTGACACTGATATGATAGAGCCTGACTATCATGATTCCCCAGATGAAGAAGAAGATGGCAAATACGATCTTGTATCTCATAATAAAAACACCAAAAAGAGATCGACCAGGAGGGAGTAGATCAGGAGCTGATCGACGACGATACTGGTCTCGTTGAAAATGAAGTCATGCCCTATGAGCATGATAAAATAAAGCAGGTCGATGAAGATCACCGAGATGAGCGAGACACAGACGGGGCACTCCTTGATGATATCGAAGCTCGGGTAGATCGCAGTATAGAACACGAGGACGGTGATCACTGTCAGGAAGAGGGGCAGCGAGAGGTTCACCTCGAGATTGAGGAGGTAGAGCAGCGAGACGAGGATGAAGTAGTACCGGTTCCTCTCGATCCCCAGTATCAGCAGGTACCCCATGAATCCCACCATCAGCGGGAGGAAGACCTTGATGGAGATCAGCATCGGGTAGAATACCGCAAATGCCAGTGTGAGTGTTATCGTCGCGGCCCTGATCGCTCGTGTTATCATCAGCTGGCTACTTCCCGGCGAGTTCGTAAACAAGTGATACTTCGTTGCACACGGGGAAGTGCGGGCATTTGATACAGTCGGCCCATATCTTCTGTTCGGGGATGCTCTCTTTCTCTATCTCTTTGAAACCGAGTTTGGCAAAGAAGAGCGGCGAGTAGGTCAGTACCAGTACCTCTTCCCCGACTCTGAGCCTTTTGGCTTCATCGATAGCTTCGAGGACAAGCATCCTGCCGATGTTCTGTCCCCGGAATCCCTCTTTGACGATGAGGCTGCGTATCTCCGCAAGTCTGGCCGTATGGAGGTGGAGCGCACAGTATCCCAGCAGCGTCTCCCCGTCTTTGGCGAGGATATAGGAGCGGATATTGGTCGCCACTTCGTCACTGCTGCGGGCGAGGATCACCCCTTTGGCGACCTGCTCGGCAACGATCTCCTGCATCGCAGGGATATCGTCAAGCGTTGCTTTGTGTAGTGTTATCACTCATTTCTCCAAATATAGTCTCGAAGATCACCCGGTGTACCCGCTCATGCCCTTTGACATTGAGATTGGATATGGCGATAGCGCCGGGGAAATCTTTCTTGAGCTTTGCTTTCTCTTTCTGCCCCAGCTTGTCGATCTTGGTGAAGACCGTGAGGAATTTCTGGTCAGGACGGATGAAGCTTTTGACATACTCCTCGACATCCTCGTCGATAGCGGTATGGGGATGGCGTGCATCGCGGAGGTGGATAAAGAGCCTGATCGATATCCGCCGTTCGATGAACTCGACGAGGTTTTTCTGCCACGATTCCTTGAGTGATTTTGAGACCTTTGCATAGCCGAATCCGGGAAGGTCGACGAAGCGTACCTTGAAATCCTCTTCATTCATGCGGTAACGTACCTCGAAGAAGTTGATCAGCTGTGTCTTCCCGGGTGTCGATGAGCTTTTGGCAAGGTTCTTGCGCTGCGCGAGGGCGTTGATGCTCGAGCTTTTGCCTACGTTCGACCGTCCCAGGAAGACCACTTCGCTGACGGTATCGTCAAGCGAATCGGATATCCCCTGAGCCGATTTGATGAAGACCGACTCTACTATTCTTAACTCGTTCATTTTGTCCCTTTGAGATCGAAGATGAATTTCACCGGCTTTTTCTTTGCGCTCTTGATCTGGGCGTCACCCGTGATCGTATCGACGACGATGATATTGCCTGCCATGTGGCGGTTGTTGAGCAGATCGTCGACCACCGCATCGCCGGCGAAAAGGTAGGTCGATGTATCGGGGTAGTAGCTTACCTTCTGTGCCTTCCCCTTGTAGTGGTGGTCGGGGCGGATGATCTCGAAAGTGACGCGGTCGATGGCGTCGTACTGGATCGTCTGGTTGTTGTCGTCGAAATAGACGATGGCCAGATCGCATTTGATCCAGCTCTTATCCTGTTTGATATCGACATCGTCGATAAAATGGGCCTGCTTGAGGGCATCCTTTGCGAAGAAGGATTTCGAGATGATCTCCACCTTCTGCGCAGCGGCGATCGTAACAACAAGTGCCGATATGAGCGCAATAAATGTGAGCCTTTTCATCTGTGAATCCTGGTATCGTAAGCTGGCCATATGAGGTTTTGAATGCGATTATACCATCCCAACCCTAAGAAGCGTATCAAGCGGCTGCACTCCCGCCGCTACATATCGAAGAGGCTTTGGTTTTTTCCCGCGTTGATCGTCTGATTCTTCTGGTCGTATACAAGCCCGGTACCGTTGATCTCGCCGGTAGCCAGGTAAGCAGTGAAATTTTCGGGGGCTTTGAATATCTCTGTCTTTTTGTTATAGATCCCGTGTTCGGTGAGGAAGCGGTTTTGACGAATATCCAGCATATTGACCCTGTGATCAAGGTAGAGAAGGTCACCGGAGAGTTTGCCGTCATCGGCTGTGAGGCGCTTCACTGAGTCGTCCCTGTAGGCAAGTTTCCTGAGGGTAATGACATTCTGCGAACGCATTGCATATTCACTGTGGAGTATACGGAGGGTTTTGTTCCGATCAGCTTCCGTGATGACAGAGTTGTATGTCTCCATCTCTTTTTCGAGAGTGACCTTCGAGAGTTTTTGCTGCTGTGCCTCAAAGAGGTACGAGACGATGAGCATGATCGCTATCATCACCCCTACGATCGCTTCGATCCTTACACCCATAGCGACATGAACTTCTTCTGGAGTCCCTCTTTGAGGATGAGGTACTCTATCATCTCGCGCACCGCCCCCTCGCCGCCGCGGCTCAGGAGCGAGACCGTCGCGATCTTCTCCACTTCGCGGTTGGCATCGGCAGGGACGAAGGATACCTTGGCTGCTTTGAGGATGGCGTAGTCGTTGAGGTCGTCGCCGATAGTGGCGACCTGATCCATGGTGAGTCCCAGTTTGTCGAGGAGCTCCTGAAGTTTCTCCAGTTTGTTGTCGACCCCCTGGTAGTAGTGTTCGATGTGGAGCTCTTTGGCTCTCCGCGCGACGATATTGGAGCTCCTGCCGGTGATGATGGCGACCTTCCTCCCCAGACGCATCCATGAGACGATCGCCAGTCCATCCTTGACATTGAAGCTCTTGACCTCGTCGCCGTTTTCGGAGTAGGTGATCCGCCCGTCGGTCATCGTCCCGTCGACATCGAGGACGATCAGCTGGATGCTCATAGTACCCCTTTGGTGCTGGGGATTCCAGCGTTCTCGTTCTTCGCTGCTGCTCTGCGGAGAGAGACTGCGAGCGCCTTGAACGCCGCTTCGACGATATGGTGTTTGTTCTTGCCGCGGTTGTAGACGAGGTGGAGGGTGAGCGGGAGGTTGAACGCCAGAGCCTTGAAGAACTCCTCGACCAGCTCGGTGTCGAAAGTGCCTATCTTCCCTTCCATGGGAAGCTCGTAGACCAGGTAGGCGCGGTTGCTCAGGTCGATATCGCAGCTGACGCTCGCCTCGTCCATGACGACGGTCGCGTTCCCGAAGCGCTCGATATTGCTGATGGGGTAGATCTCGTTGCGGAGCGCCTGCCCGAGGACGATCCCCACATCTTCGACACTGTGGTGGTCATCGATATGGATATCTCCTTTGCATGTGACTTCGAGGTCGATCTGTGCGTGCTTGGCGAAGGCTTCGAGCATATGGTCGAAGAACCCCACGCCCGTATCGATCTTCGAGTTCCCTTTGCCGTAAAGTTCGACGCTGATGGTGATGTCGGTCTCTTTTGTCTGCCGTGTCAGTTGTGTCATATTCACTCCTCCCCGAAGGGTTTACAAATTAGATGGATTATAGCCAGAAACCACTTAACATACTATCCGAGGTTATACACTTTTTGGGCAAATGTCCCTACAACCCCCTAAAGCTAGCCGCACCTTTCGGGTGCGACAGAATAACCGACCATTTATAAAAGTGCGTAAAGTCAGTTACTAACTACCTTATTATCTTCATAAGCCTGTCTATCATCGCTTTCTGGGTCGCCGTGTCGCCGTGCTCGGTCTCTATATTGTAGTAGTTGGTGCTCCCTTTGGTGAGGACGATGTAGTTGGAGAGGGAGCAGTCGTTGTTGGCGCGATTGACCGCTTCGTACTTGGTATTGAGCTCAAGCGAGATGAGTCTGCTGAGTTTGCGCTTATCGGGAGCAGATGCTGTACCGGCAATATAGACCATGCTGTCCTCGTCTTTGAGACCACGGGTCTGGGCGTCGATCCCATCGAATGCCGGATAGCTCTGCGAAGAGGGGGTGGAGTTGAGGATCGAGATGCCGCCGCTCCCGCCGTTGCCGGTCCAGCCGTCCTTGTTATTGTGGAGGGCAAGGTAGGGCATAAAGGATGGCTTGTAGGTATTGATGATCCCGAAGATGGTTTTGGAATATTTGGGCGCCGGAGCCTTCTGGAGCTTGCAGTTGTTGGGGGTATCGCCGAAATTCCTGTTGGGGTCCTGGCCCATGTGGAAGCGCTGGTCGTTCGCCTCGACTGCCAGGAACCCCCCGCCGTACTTGAGGGTCGCATAGAGCGCCGCGTCGAACGCGCTGTTCTCGTCATCGTGCGGGAGGAACCAGAAAGCCCCTTTGGGGTGTGAAGGGTGGGTGACGAGGAGCATCTTCCACTCTATACCGTTCTCGACGAACGATATCTCTTTGGTGCAGAGTTTGTTCAGACTTGCATAGTTGCGCCTGACATCCATGTGACCCGAGAGCTCCCCGAGGCTCTTGCCTGTCCCCATAGCTTCAATGAAAGAGGGGTATTTGCATGTAGCTTCCCCGTAGAGGGTAGCGATAGCGAGGGTGAGGAGGGTTACGAGACGCTTGAACATGGGAATCCTTTTTGGCAAATTATAGCATGAAAATATATACGGCGTCAGTTGTGACTTTGCTGGATTCCCGACCGGGTCGGGAATGACCGTGCTTGTCATCTTCGCGAACGCGGGGATCTATCACTCTCCTACCGTTTGAGATTCCCGTTTTCACGGGAATGACCGTAATGACATAATTCTTCACTCTCTCACGCCAGCCTCACGATTGCATTGTCGATCACGATGAGCCCTTCGAGCTCCGCTTCGTAGATGCGCCCGCCGTATTTTGTCACCGCCTCGTCGAGGGTAGGAGCCTTCTGACAGAAGTAGAAGAAGTCGTCCTTGGGGAGCGTATCGTCCGCAGCGTTACCGAAACGGGAGGCGAACTCCTCGATGTCGTAGATCGGTCTGGCAAGGCCCTCTTTGAGCAGCCTGTTCGTCCCCATGCTCTCGCCGAGGATATGGGGAATGACGAATATCTCTTTCCCCTGCGAGAGGGCGTACTCCGCGCTCCTCATCGAGCCGCTCCCCGTGTCGGCCTGGGTGATGATGAGGATATCGCCGAGGGCAACTACCAGTTCGTTGCGCAGGACGAAGCTCCATTTGGTCGCCGCAAACGACGGGTCGAACTGGCTCAGCGCCAGCCCCTCACGCTCAATGCTCTCTATCAGCGAGCGGTTGATGGAGGGGTAGCGAATATCGAGGGAGTTGGCCATCACGGCGATGGTATTGGGCGCGCCTGCTCCCATGTGGGCGATCGCATCGACCCCCATCGCCGCGCCGCTGACGATGACGACGCCCCGTTTGGCAAGGGCGGCGGCGATACTCTGGGTGTAGTGGGCGGTGTAGGGGGTAGGGTTGCGGCTTCCCACGATCGAGACCTTCGGGCGGGCGAGGAGGGAGAGGTCGCCGCGGGCATAGAGGGTGGCAGGGTACTTTTTCATCGCCTTGAGCGCGGGTATTTCAAAATCGAGTTCTATCATTCGGATACTCCTTATTGGTATCTCAAAAATCTATTCCAAAAGTGAGCGTTCCTGCGCCATGCGAACGCAAGCGCCCATTTCATGGGTTTGGCGCATGGCTTGTCACACTCACTTTTGGAATATGGCATAGTTATTGCAGATGCCTTTAAAAGAGCATAACGAAGATTTGTCAAAAGTGAGAAAAAAATTTCAGTTCGTCATTTTTTTCTTTCGTTTCTACCTCGGAAGCCTGGCTAAAAGCCCTGGGATAGGTATCCCATATACCGAGCTTTTCACAAAATAAAGGCTTTTTGGCAACCCATAACCTCATTTTCGCTAGAATACTCCAATTTTGTTTCAAGGGAACCTTATGGATATTAGAGAATCCTTTTTAGAATTTTTTGAGAGTAAGGCGCATGCGCGCGTACCGAGCTCTCTACTGGTACCGGAAGATCCGACGCTGATGTTCACCAATGCGGGGATGGTACAGTTCAAGAATGTCTTTACCGGCGAAGCCCCGATCCCCAACCCGCCGCGCGCCACTTCGAGCCAGACATGTATCCGCGCCGGGGGCAAGCACAACGACCTCGACAATGTCGGCTATACAGCCAGACACCATACATTCTTCGAGATGTTGGGCAACTTCTCGTTCGCCGACTACTTCAAGGAAGATGCGATCGCCTACGCATGGGAGTTCGTCACGAGTCCCAATTACCTCAGCCTCCCCATCGAGAAGCTCTGGGTGACGGTGCACAACGACGACGACGAGGCGTTCGGTATGTGGAGCAAGCATATCGGCTCTGACCGCATTATGAGATTCGGGGACAAGGACAACTTCTGGCAGATGGGCGACACCGGACCGTGCGGGCCGTGCAGCGAGATATTCTACGACCAGGGTGCTGAGCACTTCAACTCCCCCGAGGACAGGATGGGCGGCGACGGCGACAGGTTCCTCGAGATATGGAACCTCGTCTTCATGCAGTACGAGAGGGACGAATCGGGCACTCTCAAACCGCTCCCCAAACCGAGCATCGATACCGGTATGGGGCTTGAGCGTGTCGTAGCGATCAAAGAGGGTAAGCTCAACAACTACCACTCCTCGCTCTTCACTCCGTACCTTGAGAAACTCGGCGAGATCGTCGGCACACCGTACAACGCCAAAGCTCCCAACCATGCGAGCTATCATGTCATCGCCGACCACCTCAGATCGTGCTCGTTCCTCCTCGCGCAGGGTGTGAACTTCGACAAAGAGGGGCGCGGCTATGTCCTCCGCCGTATCATGCGCCGTGCGATCCGCCACGGGTACCTGCTCGGGATCAGGGAGCCGTTCATGTTCAGGCTCGTCGATACCCTTGTGGCGGTGATGGGCGGACAGTACGACTACCTCGCTCCCAAGGCTGAAGCGATCAAGAGTGCGATGCGTATGGAGGAGGAGCGCTTCTTCGAAACGATCGAAGCGGGGATCAAACTCTTCTCGGCCGAGCTTGAGAACACGAAGGATATCTTCGACGGCAAAGTCGCCTTCAAGCTCTACGACACCTACGGCTTCCCTCTCGACCTCACCGAGGATATGCTGCGGGAAAAAGGGATCAGACTCGACAACGCCGGGTTCGATACGATGATGAACGAGCAGAAAGCCAAGTCCAAAGCGGCATGGAAAGGGACAGGCGACGCCGACAACAGCGGCGACTTCAAAGAGCTCAAGGAGAGCTTCGGGGTCAACAAATTCGTAGGCTACGACACCACCGTGACGAACGCTACGGTACTCGCCCTCCTCAATGACGACTACGCGAGGGTCGAGAGCATCGACGGCAGCGGCTGGGCGATGCTCGATACTACGCCGTTCTATGCCGAATCGGGCGGTCAGACGGGCGACAGCGGCGTGTTGCGTACAGCCCACGGTGAGGTGAAGGTGCTTGATACCCACAAGTTCCTCGATATGAACCTCTCCAGGGTCGAAGGTTCGCTCAAGGCAGGCGAGAGCGTCGAAGCGGCTGTAGACAGCGAGAGACTCGAGATCGCCAAGCACCACTCGGCGACCCACCTCCTCCACGCTGCTCTCCGTGCAGTGCTCGGTGACCATATCGCACAGGCGGGCTCGCTCAACGATGCGAGAAGACTCCGATTCGACTTCAATCATCCTCAGGCGATGAGCGGTGAAGAGATCGCAGCGGTACAGAAATGGGTCAATGATCGTATCATGGCGAACATCGGTCAGCAGACCCGCCTGATGAGCATCGAGGAGGCGAAGAACTCCGGCGCCATCGCCCTCTTCGGCGAGAAGTACGGCGACGAGGTGCGCGTGGTGAGCTTCGCCGACGAGTCGGTGGAGCTGTGCGGCGGTACCCATATCGCCAATACCGCGATGATCGGTACCTTCCTCATCACCAAAGAGTCTGGTGTGAGCGCAGGGGTGCGCCGTATCGAAGCGATCTGCGGCCAGGCGGCGATCGACGAGATCAACGCCCTCAGAAGCGAGCTCGACGAGATCAAAGTATCTCTCAAGAACCAGAACCCTCAGGTGGGTATCGCGAAGCTCAGAGAGCAGATCAAATCGCTCAAAGCAGAGCTCCAGAGCGCGCTCAGCAGCAGCAAGAAAGAGCTTACGGCCAGCGAGATCAACGGCGTCAGCGTCATCGTCGACGAGATAGAGAACGGCGATATCAAAGAGATCATCGACGAGGCGAAGAACAGATACCCCAGGGTAGCGATCATGCTCTTCCAGAAGAAAGATGACAAAGTGATGATCGCCTGCGGCAGCAAGGATGCCCCGGTCAAAGCGGGTGAGTGGATCAAATCCATCGCCCCTATCGTAGGCGGTGGCGGCGGCGGCCGTCCCGACTTCGCACAGGCAGGCGGCAAGAACCCTGAGAAGATCACACAGGCGATCGAAGAGTCGAAGGTCTACCTCGCAGAGATACTCGAGGGCTCCAACTAGATGAAAGCAGCGCTTGTGAGTATGTTTGGCTCATTCGCCCACGAGATCGTATTTCTCCATATCCTCAGCGCATTCGTATGGGTCGGCGGGATGATCGCCATCCGCTTCGCCGTCCACCCCAATCTCCAGCTCATCGCCGATCCCAGGGTACGACTGGAGAGGACGCTCGCTGTCACGGGGCGATTCTTCCATATCGTGATCCCTTTCATCGTGCTGCTGATCGCCACTGCTACGCTGATGGCTGTGGGGCTTGGATTCAGAGCTGCCGCGGTGAACGAAGCGGGAGAGATCATCTCACAGAGCGCCTATGCCACCTACCAGCTCGTCCATGTCAAAGAGGCGATCTGGCTCGTGATGACGCTCAATTTCACATGGATGTACCTCAAGCGGCGCAGGGCACAGAGGCTCTTTGAGAGCGGCGACCCCCTCGGAGCCAAAGACGCTCTGAAGCTCATCCCCAAACTCCTCCTCCCGGTCAATATCCTCCTCGGTATCGCCGCACTCTGGCTGGGCGTGACGCTCCGGGGTCTCTAGTGATCACCCTCTGCTCATCCTCCTCCACGAGGGCGATGCTCCTCGATAATTTCGGCATCGCCTATATCCAGAAATCACCCGACTACGACGAAGAGCAGATCATCACGGAGTGCGCGCGTGAGTTCGTCTATACCGCCTCCAAAGGGAAGCTCGAAGCGGGCGTCAGGGAGTTCGGACTCGATATGCCTCTCCTCGCCGCCGATACCGTCATCGCCACGGCGGAGGGGAATATCCTCCGCAAGCCCAAAGATATCGACGACGCCCGCCGCATCCTCCTCGCCCAGAGCGGCAGCGAGATATCGATCATTTCGTCGCTCCACTACCGCTCCAAAGAGCTGCTGTTCACCGATATCAGCGCCACCCACTACTACTTCGCCCCCTTCGACCCCGACAAGCTCGAAGCCTACCTTGCGAGCTACGCATGGGATGGCAAAGCCGGCGGCTGCATGGTCGAGGGGTTCTGCAGGGAGTACATCGTCAGCGTCCGCGGGCTTGAAAGCACAGCGATGGGATTGCAGGTCGAGCGGCTGCTTCCGTGGCTTTGATCGAATGAAGGGTAGATGAGCATCCTATCCTTCGAAACCTAGTGATTTTTTATTTTATCACAGTGACTATTACCTTTTTTTCAATAAAAATGATATGTTTATGGTAATATCAGTCATATTTTTCAAAAGGTAAAATAATGAAACGGCTCTTTTATTCTTTTTCGTTCATTGTCCTCAGCATTACACTTTACGGAACTACGATATATCATGAAGATAGTCTTGAAAAAAGGGAGAATTTTTTTTATGAAAAAAAAGATAATGTTCCTGCAAACGGTGTTTGGATCTTGAAGTATGCCACAGGTGAGATCAAAGAAGAGATTCCCTTCAAAGACGGGAAAGTAAACGGAACTATCAAAAGATATTCAAGATCAGGAGAACTTCGCGAAGAGGTATCGTATAAGATGGGCAATCGTCACGGATATGCCATCGACTATATGGCAAAAGGGAATATCTATGGCAAAGAGCACTATTCCGAAGGGAAAAGAGAGGGTGCACAATACACCTACTACCATACTGGAAATATAAGAACAAAGCGTGTCTATAAAAATGGTCAGGCAATCGGAAAATTTATTAGCTATTATGAATCGGGTACGATTCAAATGGAAGAATTATCCGGAGAAAATAACTATACCGGGGTCAGTAAAATGTATTATAAAACCGGTGAACTTTTGTCTGAAATACCATGGAGAGATGGAAAGTTCCATGGTATGCAAAAAAGATTTTTTAAAGACGGAACGATCGAACAGGTATCAACTTATGAACATGGTATACTTCAAGGCGATCGTAAAGTCTATTACCCATCAGGCCAATTAAAGATGACAGCCGTATACAAAAACGGACAACTTCATGGTCTTAGAAGACACTATTGTGAATCGGGCAAACTACAAGAGGAGTTGATGTTCCAGGATGATAAACCAGTCGGTGATGAATATTTCAATCCAAGCTGTAGATAAGGACCCGTAATGCCAAAATTTCTACTTCGAGGATACAACTCCGGCGGCTACAGGGACAGACGGGAGATAGAGTTCGACGGGGAGATCGAAAAGTTCTACAAGCCGGAGCGGAGCGGGGAGTTCCCGCTGATGGAGGAGCTGTGGTACCGCTACACATACAGCGACGGGAGAGTGGTGGAGGATGAGGGGGAGCTGCTTGATGCGCTCATCCGAGAGTTCAGCTGGAACGAGAGCTTTTGTGCTACGGAGATCATCCGTGAGGATGCACTTTAGCACAGACCATCCGACAGAGATTCTAACTACAATAAATCCTTAATCAAACAGATTAATTCAATAAAAAAGCTATCCTTAACGGTAAATTAACACTCATTTGAAATAATTGCGGAAATTTTTAATGAGGTTGGTATATGAGAGATATGCGTATGATAGGATTATCTTTGGTACTCAGCTCTCTGCTTGCGGCGGAGGAATTAGGTACTATCAGTGTGGATTCGACGACGATCGATGACAGATTCGAGAGCAAAAAGACGGAGGCTTCAAGCACTACGACCATCAGCGGGGAGCAGATCGACGAGACACACATCGAGAACATCGATCAGGTACTCCGTACGATCCCTGGTATCACTTCCGAAGTGACATCGGGTGATTCGCTCAAGATCCACATCAGAGGGATAGAAAATCAGATGTATATGGGCGAGAAGCCGGGCGTGGCTGTCGTGATCGACGGCGTACCTGTCTTCGAGAGGACGGGAAGCGTCAATATCGATCTCGATAATATCGAATCGATCAAAGTGATCAAAGGGGGCGCAAGCTACCTCTTCGGTGACGATGCGCTCGCTGGCGCCGTGATCATCACGACCAAAAGAGGGGCGAAATACGACAACAGCTTCGTCTCGGCAGAGGGCGGAAGCTACGGCTACTACAAGGTACTTGCACGCCAGGGATTCAGCGGTGAGAACTACAACGGTCATGTCCAGGTGAGCAAAAGGGAATCGGACGGATACCACGAGGACTCCGGATACAGCGCAGAGTACTTCAACGGCAAGTTCCAGTATTACATCGACGATACATCCGACATCACCTTCGGTACAGAGTACTCCAAACGCAAGAAGGACTCCCACGGTACAGTAGGCGGGGTCACGGAGGCGCAGAACAATCCCGAGAGCATCTATCTCGGCGATATGGACAGCCGTGACTATACCCGTGACTACGATGTGGAGCTCCAGAAGTATTTCGTCACCTATGCGAAAGATTTCATGAACGATTCGAACCTTCTCGTCAGCGCCTATCTCTACAAGGACGATACATCCTTCATCTCTGCGCCGCAGACCAAAGACGAGCTGGGGAACAAAGGTGTCTTCACCGATGACGACTATGTCTATGACAATTTCTACTCGCAGGAGCAGAGAGGGGTCAAGAGTGAGTACCGTATCAAGTCGGACAAGTGGGCTGCGCTCGCAGGTCTCGATGTCCGCAGCAACACCTACGACAACCATGTGGTCTACCGCGTAGGTCAAAGGGTCACATACAAACCGCCCCATGTCTATGTCGAAGCAGGGGATGACAAGAGCAACGATACGACCGACGAGAATGTCTATGCGGTCTACGGGGAGTACAAATACGCCCTCACCGACAAGCTCCACCTTACAGCCAATGCGAGATTCGACAGGATAGAGCTCGATTACCACGACTCGATGGACAATACGATCGAAAAGGATTTCGATGTGGCATCCTACAGACTCGGAGCCAACTATGTCTATAGCCCGACACTTTCGTTCTACGCCAACTACTCGACGGGTTTCAGAGCTCCCACGGTATCGCAGCTCTACGCAGGAGATGTCTCCACATACGGTGCGACGGTCAACAACCCCGACCTCGAGCCTGAAAAGGCCTACAACTACGAGATCGGTATGCGTATGAGCTACGGCGGATTCTACTACGATCTCTCTGCATTCATGATCAAGAGAGAGGATTTCATCATGAAGACCTCGGGCAACTACGGAGATACCGATGCCACCGATATGTGGGACAATATCGGCGGCGCTGAGCACAAAGGTATCGAGCTGAGCGTCAGGGGAAATCTTCTTGACAACCTTGCGATGAACTTCGCCTATACCTACCTCGATGCGACCTATACGGACTACCAGAACTTCGGTATCGATTTCGGCGGGACGACAGGGGTGGTCACCTATGATGCGACGGGCAATGTGATCCCGAGGACATCAAAGCATAGGGCAAGTCTCGATCTGACCTACCGGTACTCGCCGCAGCTGAGTTTCAACTCATCGGTCAATGCGATCTCCAGCTACTACGCGGACGATCTCAACGAGCTTGAGATCGGTGGCCATGCGACACTCGACCTGGGTGTGAACTACAACTTCAAGTACAATGACTACAAGATCACCCTCTTTGCCAATGTCGACAATGTCCTTGACAAGCAGTACTACTCTTCGGCAAGATCGAGCGGCGACAGGAACGAAGACGGTGTATTCGACTATGAAGACCTCTCGATCACCGTCAACCAGGGGAGATTCATCAGCGCCGGTATCTCTGTGAAGTTCTAGGATAGGAGATGAGACGCTATATCATTCTCCCGCTGCTCTCTATGAGCCTCCTCGGAGCTGCCGGACTCCACTGGGAAAAGGCGAAGTTCAGACCGGTGAGCACTTCTGCCGCGCATGGCGCACACGGCGGAGACGGCGGTTCGGCCCACTACCGCCTTGCAGGGATCGAGGAGGGGATGAGCGCCGAGGTCACCTATACGCTCGCGAACCTCGAACAGAAGAAGATGTCTTACCCCATAGGAGGTATGTGCCTCCCCGAAAGCCCCTGGGGCAACTACCATGCCCTCACTGCCAATGCGGAACACAACGGCATACGCTACAGTGCGACGACCTATATCTACAAGGAGGGGAGACCTGCCAAGGCATCACCGACGAAGCTCACCACGACAGGGAAATCCCCGTTCGAGATACGCCCGATCCATCTGCCCAGAGAGCATGACCGCTACACTGCGTCGATGCAGTACGGTTTTGTACTGATCCGTGACGGCAAACCTCTGGCCGATACCAAGGTCAGCTTCGAGAGTACCAATGGTACAAAGATGGAGCTTGTCAGTGACAAGTACGGCAGGTTCACACTCGAGCTTCCGAGCGACTTCAAAGAGGTAGCCAAAAGCAGGAGGGGGAACAAACCTGCCGACTTCATCCTCAGCAGCGAGGATGGCAGTTACCGGACATCACTCACGATGCCCTACCATATCAACCCCAACGAACACTGGCAATCGGTCCCCTACGGTGTACTGACAATGCTGCTGGGGATGCTCGCAGGGTTACTGCTCTACAGAAAGGTAAAAAATGGATAGATTGATGACACTCACCGCGCTCAGACGCGTATCGCAGCTCTTTTTCTTCGTGATACTGGTCTACGGTGCGCTCTTTATGACCACTTTCTACAGCAGCGACAAGCTCACACAGGCATACCCCGCGCTCACCTGCGCCTATGACAAGAGCGGCGGAGACTACTGCGTCCTCATCCCTATGCAGCACCAGATGGACCACAGGGTCGCAGGACTCTTCAACGGCTCTGTCGAGGCGATGCAGGCATTGATGCCCACGGTCATCACCATCGTGACCTTCCTCGTGCTCGTCGTACTGCTCAACAAAGCCTTCTGTGGCTGGACTTGCCCGCTGGGATTCTTCCAGGAGGTGCTTACGATCATCGGGACAAAGCTCGGGATCAGGCAGATCAAGTCTCTCGATATCGAGACGGTCAGGAAGATACGCCCGATCAAGTGGCTCATCTTCGTATTCCTGATCTTTCTCTTCCCCATCCTGACGGGTCTGGGGTTCCTCGGGCATGAGCTGGGATCGGCCTTCTGCTCGATCTGCCCCAGCCGTATCATGACGACGCTTGCGGTGGGCGATACCTCGCAGCTCTATGTGAGCTCGCTCTCATGGGGCTATATGACCCTCTCGCTGATAGCCGACTTCCTCTTCGGGCTGATGATCGCGCTGGCGCTCTTCGTCAGGCAGCCCTTCTGCCGTATCTGTCCGATGCTGCCGATGCAGAGCGTATTCAAGAACCTCTCGCTCTTCAGACTCGTCAAGAACGGTTCGAGCAAGTGCGATACCTGCGGCAACTGCGTCAAAGCCTGTCCGATGGATATCTACGAGATACAGGAGAGTGCGGAGAACAGGAATATCACCTTCGCCGACTGCACCCTCTGCGGCAAGTGCGTGGAGTTCTGCCCTGATGACGATGTGCTTGCGCTCAAGTATACGAAGTTCCCGCTCTTCAGCTCCAGCCAGGAGTACTTCAAGAAGCGCAACAAGCTCGACCGCGATTTCACCAAATACAAGTGGTTCGGGAGCAGCAAGTAGTGGAGACACTGCCGGTACTCTCGCTCTTTCTCATAGGGCTCAGCTACGGGAGCAGCGCATGTCTCTTCAGCTGTATGCCATTCCTCAGTCCCATCATCTTCGGTCGTTCCGAGAGTATCCGCGCCTCGATGGGGGTGCTGGTACCCTTCAGCCTCGGGCGGATATTCAGCTACTCTCTCATCGCTATGGTCTCGGCATACAGTTCGCATCTCATCAAAGCCTTTTTGGATGATACACGGATGGTGGAGATGGTACTGGGGAGCTTTACCATCCTCATCGCCCTCTACATCATTCGCGGTCAGGGAGAGAAGAAGAGCTGCTGCACCGCCTCGGGCTATGATGCCAAGGAGACCCTCTCCTACTTCATGATGGGGAGTATGATCTCCTTCAACCTCTGTATGCCCGTGGTGACCCTCATCACCGCGAGCGCCTACGCCTCTTCACCTGCAAGCGCTCTGCTCTACGGGCTGAGCTTCGGCACGGGCGCGGTCGCAGCCTCGTTCCTCCTCTTCGGCGTCGTGGTCTCGATGATAGCCAAAGGGGTGCTAGGGGAGTTCGCCAGGCATAAAAGAGCTATCGAGATTGCTGCGGGCGTGCTGCTGCTGATCGTAGGCGTATTTACCCTTCTGGGGTGGGTCAAGCTCTGATCAGAACGGGGATGATACCGCTGCATGACATGCTGTGGTACTTATACTTACAGCGGCGGGAGAGTGGTAGAGGATGAGGGGGAGCTTCTTGATGCGCTCATCCGCGAGTTCTGCTGGAACGAGAGCTTTTGTGCCACGGAGATCATCCGTGAGGATGAAGATTTAGCGCCTGATCTTCTGCCATTTGCCTCTGTCGAAGTTTATCAGAGGCATTTCCCTTGAGGGATATTCTCAAAAAAATCCGTCATAATATGTCCGATCTGCATCCAATTTTTCACTCATTCATTTGCAAATTTTGTCCATACTTACTTTATGACTCACCACTTATATCGACGGATTTTATCCTAAACGAAATGGAAAAGTTTTGGGTATAATCACTGCACTTTGAAAACAAAAGGATAAATAAATTGACCTACACAGACGCTAACAAATATTTGAACAAATTGGAACTAATGCTTAACCTGCAAGATTTAAATGTCACTATTACCGAGATACAGTCTCCTGCCAATGTTCCATTCATAGGTGACCGTACAGATGAAAATAGACATGCGATTCCATATCCTCCAAGTACAGAACAATCAAGAACATCCGGTGTTTACCTTTTTGTCAGTGAGCATGATGAAGTTCTTTATGTTGGAAAAGCAACGAAAAACAACATGAGAGTCCGCATTTGGGATCACATCAAAACACCGGAAGATTCTGAAGAAAAAGAGGGATGGGTCATATATCCAAACAATCACTTTGATCAAGATATTGTCAGAAGTGGAATGGTGAAAATTGCAATTTTCAAAGTAGAACCTGCCCAATACTGCTCTTTAGCAGAAGTCTATCTACAAACTATGGATTTGCCTAAATATTGCCAACAGATAGGTTAAATCAAATACAAGGAGTACTTATGGCTTTAGATTTAAAGAAATTGGCTGAATGTATATGCAAGGTAGCTGAGGAAGAAAATAATGAGTTGTTGGAAATTACAGAAAATCCATCAAATGCAACAATAGGGCTTTTCCATATGCCGGAACTTGCTTTTGCATATGAATGTGGAAAACATATCATGCTCAATGCCAAAGAGATATTTGGTGACAATGTTCCAAAATGGGAAAGAGAGATAAATCTTGGCAACGGCGGCCCGACCGATCTCGTCTTCATTTTTGGGGATGGACAAAAAATAGCTATCGAGTTCAAGATGCGTGATACAATTGATTCTTACAAAAGTGATATCACCAAGTTATCAAATATACAAGACAACAATGTAATAAAGCTTTTTTGTGCCGTTGTGGATGTATTTACAAAAGACTTAGGAAAAGATGGTAGAGTCCAGGGTTTTGAAGATGATCCAAATATCAAAAACCTCTGTTTAGAAAACTTTGTAACCCATCAAACTTGGTATAAAACCGAAGTCAGTGCGGTTGTAGGCGTATGGCAACTAATAAAATAACCTTATAAGGGCACTTACATGAACCAAGAATATAATGATCTTTTTGCACTCATCGAAAATATTCGTATCACTCAAGAGCAACAAAAGCAAAATGGATTGAACAATTACAACATTGTCAATGTTGTGCGGAAAGCCACGCATGAGGTCGGGATGCATGCGAATGTGATCTACTCTCTTATCAATCCAAATGGAGCGCATTTTCAGGGCGATCTCTTTCTACAACTCTTTATAGAGCATGTGATAGAACCCGGTTTGAAAGCGACTGATCCAAGCTACAGCGGCTTTGGAGTGATATTTGATGTTCAGGCGGAAGAAGCTACAGATACCAATCGGCGTGTAGACTTCACGATCAAAAGTGATAAATATCTTATCGGTATCGAGATGAAAGTCAATGCTTCCGATCTGAAGAACCAGGTATCGGATTACTACGATCATTTGTCAGATGAATCAGACGGACAGGAAGTCTATATTTTTTATCTCACAAAAGACGGCAAAAATGTTTCAGCTCATAGTTTAGGGACACTCGATAAACGGTTTGTCAAAAACATCTCCTTCAAAAATGAGATTTTACAGTGGATCGATGCCTCCATGCAACAAGTGAAACATATTTCCAATTTATATGAAGCATTGATCAATTATCGGATGATAGTCCAAAAAATCACCAATCAATACAGGAGTAATGTCGTGACCATAGAAGAAGAATTGATGGATAAAACAAATCGGGACAAATTGAAAGTAGTATTTGAGCTTGATAAAAAAATGAATCTATTGAAAAGGAAAACTCTCAATAATTTTTTTACGGAGCTTTCAGCAGAATTGATACAGGATAGCCGAATTCAGAGTGATAACATTTTGATGAACTACTCATTCCGAGAGTTAAATGAGGAAAAATGTAATATTTTTGTAGAAAACTCAAAAAACAGACCCAGCTTCTTTGGTCAAACTTATAGGGTCGACAACAATAAAACGCTTTTTGTGCTGATAGCATTTAAATCACTTTGCTACGGTTTATTAGATACGGACAAATTAGATACAGCTTTTAATCAGGAAAATATTTCAAATGATGAGTTCAAATCCTATATGATTAATTATCACTGTGCATATAAGAATGTTGTAAACAATTATGACAAACTTGTAAATACTACTGAGTTTATTGCAACAATCAAAAAATATATTGAATGATAATAGAGACTACATACCGTCCACATGCATCGTTATACTATCAGTCCATCAAAACAAAAAAGACACATAAATAAAAGGGGCTAGACTAGTTTAGAGGTATTAAAGTGCCATAGGAGTACGATAATACCGATGAAAAACAAGTATGTAAAAGTTGCCCACATTTCAGAGCCAAAATTTAGAGAGATAATCAAGTATTTTTCAGAGGATCTGACAGCT
>QKDN01000063.1 GCA_003252535.1 Campylobacterota bacterium
CTTCGCTATAATTTCGCAATTCTTCCAAGGAGTCACCCGTGTCTATCTGCTCGTACCAAAATATGAAAAAACTGCTCTTCAAGCTCGATCCCGAGACCGCACATACACTCGCCGGGATCGGTCTGCGTATCCTCCCCTACTGCCTGCCGATGATGCGATACTTCAAGAACCGCCACTATGTCACCCACCCGATGCTCTCGCAGGAGTACTTCGGTATCACCTTCGGCAACCCCGTTGGTCTCGGCGCAGGATTCGACAAGAACGGCAACTATATCACCGCTATGCCGGCGCTGGGGTTCGGCTATACCGAGATCGGTACCGTCACTCCCAAGCCTCAGGACGGCAACCCCAAGCCACGACTCTTCCGCCTCATCGAGGAGAGGTCGATCCAGAACGCCATGGGGTTCAATAACAAGGGGAGCGAATACATGCTCCGCCAGCTCCAGAAGCTCTACTTCCTTGACTACCCCATCGGTATCAATATCGGCAAGAACAAGCTCACCTCCGAAGCCGACGCGCTCAGCGACTACGAGACGCTCCTGCGACAGTTCAAGGACTACGGTCACTATGTCGTCATCAATATCTCTTCGCCCAACACCCCGGGTCTGAGAGACCTCCAGAACGAAGCCTTTATCACGGCGCTCTTCGAGCTGGCGAAGTCGATCACGGCCAAGCCGATCTTCCTCAAGATCGCTCCCGATATGACCGCAGAGGATGCCATCAACCTCTCCAAGGTCGCTATCGCGGCGGGTGCGAGCGGTATCATCGCCACCAACACCACGATCGACTATACTCTCACGACACACGCCAAGGACTTCGGCGGTATCAGCGGCGCACTCCTGACACAGAAGAGCTACGAGCTCTTCAGGGAACTCGGCCGTGAACTGCATGACAAGACGATGCTGATCTCGGTCGGAGGGATCGACAGCGCCGAGGAGGCATACCGCAGGATACGCGCGGGGGCTTCCCTCGTACAGGTCTACTCGATGCTCGTCTACGAAGGGCCGAAGCTCATCAAAGAGATCAACGAAGGACTCATCACACTGCTCCAGAAAGACGGTTTCACCCACATCTCCGAAGCTATCGGAGCCGACTGGAAATAAGACCGTCACCTCTCCGGCGGCGTGATCGGTATTATATTGTTAGATTTATTTTAATAATTTTTTCAAATGTTATTCATTAGATAATTATCGTATATTTTTTATGTAAAAATAAGAAATTACTTTGTTTTCTCTCTACCCCTGCTATATACTAACCCCGTTACAACCAGATATTTTCGTTCGCAGGGGGATAGTTTATGGGATTTTTTCGCTATATTTCACACAGTATTCTGATACTGGCAGTATTGAGCGTCATGAGCGGATGTACGGACGGCGATCACAGGGATCACGGTTTCCTCGGCGAGCCTGCCACGGTGCAGGAAGGTACCGATCACACCTCTATGCAGAATGAAGTATCCCAGACCTCCGGAGAGTCTGATAGCAATCTCACTTCCCAACCCTCCGCGCAGAACGAAACGAACCAATCCTGTCCTCTCCAGCAAAACTGTAGCTGCGCGGCAGATACCGATACGAACGGTTCATCCTCATCGCCTCAGGGTGTCGCGGTACTGCAAAGCACGGTTCTCAAATTCGACGAAAATGCCCCGTCCGGAACCCTCATAGGCAAGATCAAGATCACCGACAGCGGTTCCCCCGAGATCAGCTCTTTCGTCCTCAGTGATCCCGAACACTTCGAGATAGACAAGCTCGGTACCGTCTCGACTAAAGGAACATTCGATTTCGAGAGCAAGGCATACTATCACTTCACGGTCAAAGCGCTCAACAATGCGGGCGAGAGCAACACAGTCGATGTAACCGTCGATATCAATGACATCGACGAGATAGCCCCCAAGCTCACTATCGAGAGCAGTGTCGAGGGCGATGTGGGGCTGAAGCTTGTCGATGGCAAATGGACGGCGCAGACACTGGTACTCACCTTTTTGTTCGACGAGGGAGTATGGGGATTCGATACTGATGCCATAGCCGTCACCGGTGCGGCCAAGGGGATATTCAAAGGGAGCGGGAGTTACTATACACTCGAGCTCACTCCCCCGCTCCATACCAAGGAACCCATCACAGTATCCGTACCCTCCGGTATCGCCGTCGACCACGAGAACAATGGCAATGAAGTGGCCACATTGACAAAAAGCGTCGACACGGTCAAAAAATTCGTCACTACCTGGGAGACCAACCAGAGCGGCGCCACCCCGTCCGATATGGTCAGGATCGGCACGAACCCGTCGTACAGCTACGACTATACCGTCGACTGGGGCGATGGTGTGACAGAGAGCGGTATGAGCGGTGATGCGACCCATACCTATGCGGCAGAGGGGACTTACACCGTCACGATCAGCGGTGATTTCCCATCACTCTATTTCGGCGATGCGGGGTATGACAACCCCAAACTCCTCTCTGTCGAACAGTGGGGTACCTCAGCATGGCAGTCGATGCACCGCTCATTCTACAACTGTACCAACGTCCGGTACAACGCACCTGATATCCCCGACCTCACCCAGGTGCATGATATGAGCGCGATGTTCATGGGGGCTTCGCTCTTCAACGGCTATATCAACGAATGGAACACCTCAAACGTCACCGATATGTCCTCGATGTTCAAAAATGCGTTCAGGTACAACCAGTACAACGGCCACTGGGATACCTCGGCTGTCACGAATATGTCCTCGATGTACGAGGGAGCCGTACGGTTCAACCAATACATCGGCGACTGGGATACCTCCAGCGTGACAAACTTCTCATCTATGTTCGAGGGAGCTGCTGCCTATGATTTCTATATCGGCGACTGGGACACATCGTCGGCCGTCACGATGGCTTCGATGTTCCGCAATGCCGCCAAATTCGACCAGTATATCGGAGGATGGAACACCGCCAAAGTCACCGATATGAGCTCGATGTTCGAGGGGACGCTCGCCTATGACCAGTATATTGGCGGGTGGGATACGGCCAGCGTGACGACGATCCGTGCGATGTTCAGAGATGCGGTGAAGTACGACCAATATATGGGCGGATGGATCACTACCAATGTCACCGATATGAGTTGTATGTTCGAGGGGGCGCTCGCTTATGACCAGTATATCGGGGGATGGGATACATCGGGCGTGACTACCATGCATGCGATGTTCAAAAATGCCGTAAGATACGACCAGTACAACGGCAGCTGGGCCAACACCGTCCTGAGCGATATGGGCTCGATGTATGAGGGTGCCCTGTCGTACAACAGCTACAGCGAAAACTTCAATACCCAGAACGTGACCAACATGGACAGGATGTTCTACAATGCAGCGGCATTTACGGTGCAAAACCTCAGCGGATGGAATGTGGCCGGTGTCACGACCCACACCGATTTCGATACAGGCAGCGGCGGAGGAAATACACTGCCGATTGGATGGTAGCTTATGACCTGCTGATTATCACAACAATGACCTACAACAAATAATTTGAATTTTTTTAATTTTTTGAATCGAAATCCAATTCTTTGTGATACAATAGTACTGTTATGATTTTAATAATTGGTGGTTATATGTGGAGCGATGAACTTAAGGAACGGACAATCAGGCATTTCAGGCTGATCCCGATAGCTTTCGTAAAAAATGATCAGGGACACGGCACAGGCTTCTGCCGTTTTGCTGAGGAGCGGTACAATATCACTTCCTATGAGGACAGAAGCATCATATTCCTGTACGATACGATCGAAGAGCTTCTCGAAGACGGCTGGGTAATTAACTAAAAGCTCTGCCGATGGTCAAAGTTGGCATGGTCTACGATCACATAGCGGCCGCCGCGAAACTCAGAAACGGTCATCGTGAGATAGTATCTCCCGCTGCGGGGAGGGAAAAAACGGACATTTTTTGCGATATTGACGAAAGCCTGCTGTGCCGGGAGCCTGCCGATCTCGCTTTCGCCGAGTATATACCCGTCCATCTCTCCCCCTTTATAGCGGTGCTCGGTCGCCCAGAGGATGATCTTGAGCATTCCCGTATTTCTGTCACCCGAATTGTCAACCCTCTCGGTCAACAGTTTGATCGTACCGCCGTACCTGCTGTACGAGGACTGCCCCAGCAGCCTGATATCGCTCGCGTATGCACAGGTCACAAACAGATGAGCCAGGAAAATGATCATGGATTTACGCAACATAGTGCCCCTTTTGTTCAATATTATTTATTATTGTATTGCAAAATAATTAATAATTATCTGTTTGCGCCCAAAAAAATCCTCTTTCAGACTCCTAATGTAAATTCGATATAATATCATTCCAAATACAAAAGGTTTACACGATGATAAACTTATTCAAAAAAGCAGCGCTGCTATCGGTCGTCTGCACAGGAGTCATGATGGCAAGCTCGATACCGAAATACTACACCAAAACACTGCCCAACAAGATGGAAGTGGTCGTCATCCCGATGGACAACGGCTCGGGCGTCATCACCAGCGATATCAACTACCGTGTGGGGAGCCGCAATGAGATCATGGGCAAGAGCGGTATCGCCCACATGCTCGAGCACATGAGCTTCAAGGCGACCAAGAAGCTCAAAGCGGGCGACTTCGATGTGATCGTCAAGAGCCACGGCGGGGTCAACAACGCCAGCACCGGCTTCGACCGTACCCACTACTACATCAAGACCGCGAGCAAGAACATCGATATGACCCTCGAGCTTTTCAGCGAGCTCATGCACAACCTCGCCCTCAAGGACGAAGAGTTCCAGAAAGAGCGTGATGTCGTAGCCGAGGAGCGCAGATGGAGGACCGACAACAGTCCGCTCGGATACCTCTATTTCCGTATCTTCAACATCCACTATACCTACCACCCCTACCACTGGCTCCCCATAGGGTTTATGGAAGATATCCTCAGCTGGAAGATCGACGATCTCAGGGAATTCTACGGCAGGTATTACCAGCCTGCCAATGCCATACTGGTCGTAGCGGGCGATATCGATCCCGAGGTAGTCTTCGCGAGTGCGGAGAAGTACTTCGGCGATATCAAGAACGAGCATGAGATACCGCCGGTCATCGCCAAAGAACCCGCTACCGACGGTGCCAAGCGGGCCATCCTCACCAAGGACAACAACAAGGTGGAGACCCTCGCGATCACCTACTCGATCCCCAACTTCGAGCATGCCGACCAATTGGCGCTCAGCGCCATCAGCGAGATACTCAGCGGCGGCAAGAGCGCGCGCCTTGAGAAGAGCATCGTCCATGAGAAGCAGCTCGCCAATATGGTCAGCGCCTACAACATGGAGCTCAAGGATGACGGTGTCTTCCTCATCATGGCGCTCTGCAATGACGGCGTAGATGCTACTACCGTCGAAAAAGAGATCCTTTCCGAGCTCGACAAGATCAAGAACGGCGGGATCACCCAGGCGGAGCTCGACAAGCTCAAGATCAATACCAAGATGGACTTCGTCTACTCGCTCGAAAGCTCGAGCTCCGTAGCGACCCTCTTCGGGGAGTACCTCGCCAAGGGAAATATGCAGCCTTTACTTGAATATGAAGAGAAATTGGATAAACTTACGGTTACGCAACTTGCCGAAGTAGCTAAAAAATACTTCGACAACGATCACTCCACGACAGTGATCCTCAAAAAAGAAGATAGCAAAAAAACAAAGTAAGAAGAGATAAGAATGGAGAACTACATTACCGGCACGACCACCGCGCTTGTGACGCCGATCAAGAACGGCAAACTCGACGAAGCAACCTTCGCAAAACTGATCCAGCGACAGATCGACAACGGCATCGACGCCGTATGCCCCGTAGGTACCACGGGCGAGAGCGCGACGCTCAGCTACGATGAGGACAGACGCTGCATCGAAATAGCGGTCGAAGTGTGCAAAGGGACAGCGACGAAGGTCCTCGCAGGCGCAGGGTCCAACGCTACCCATGAAGCGGTCGAGATGGCAAAAGCGGCGCAGAAGGCGGGAGCCGACGCGATCTTCTCCGTCAGCCCCTACTACAACAAGCCGAGCCAGGAGGGTCTCTACCAGCACTACAAGGCGATCGCCTCTTCGGTCGAACTCCCCTTCATGCTCTACAATGTCCCGGGCCGCACCGGTGTCGATATCCAGCCAGACACGGTCAAGAGACTCTTCGACGATGTCCCCAATATCATGGGGATCAAGGAGGCGACGGGATCGCTCGAGCGGACTGTGGAGCTGATGACCAAAGTCCCTGAGCTCTACGTGTTCAGCGGCGACGATGCGATCGACTACCCTATCATCGCGGCAGGGGGCAAGGGGGTCACTTCGGTCACTGCCAACCTCCTCCCAGACCTCAAGAGCAAAATGGTCAAGGCAGCCCTCGCAGGTGACCATGCACTGGCAAAAAGGCTCAACGAAGAGCTCTTCGAGATCAACAAAGTGCTCTTCTGCGAGAGCAACCCGATCCCCATAAAAGCGGCGATGTACATAGCAGGGCTTATCGATACCCTCGAATACAGGCTCCCTCTCGTGCCACCAAGTGCGGAGAACATGAAAAAGATCGAAGAGGTCATGAAAAAATACACTATAGCAGGAGCGTAAGATGTCACAGATGCAAGGGAAAACGGTAGTCATCACCGGAGCGACCAAAGGGATAGGCAAAGCCGTCGCAGAGCTGTTCGCAAAGAACGGCGTCAACATTGCCTTCACCTACAACTCCAACAAAGAGTCTGCCGACAAGATAGCCCAGGAGCTCGAGAGCACCTTCGGTATCAAGGCGAGAGCCTACCCACTCGACATCCTCGACACAGACCAGTTCAAACCGCTCTTCGAAGCGATAGACCAGGACTTCGACCGTGTGGACTTCTTCGTCTCCAATGCAATGATCTACGGCCGCTCCGTCGTAGGGGGATACGGCAGGTTCATGAAGCTCAAGCCCAAAAAAGGTCTCACCAATATCTACACCGCCACGGTAGGGGCGTTCGTAGCGGGGAGCCAGGAAGCTGCGAAGAGAATGGAGAAAGTTGGCGGCGGTGCGATCGTCACCCTGAGCTCGACCGGCAACCTCATCTATATCGAGAACTACGCCGGACACGGTACCAACAAGGCAGCCGTCGAAGCGATGGCACGATATGCAGCCGTCGAGCTCGGCGAGATGAATATCCGTGTCAATGCTGTCTCAGGAGGCCCTATCGATACCGATGCGCTCAAAGCCTTCACCAACTACGAAGAGGTCAAAGCCGAAACGATCAAGCGATCGGCGCTCAACCGTATGGGTGCCCCCGAAGATGTCGCCGGCGCGGTCTACTTCCTCTGTACCCCTGAAGCGGGTTGGATCACGGGTCATACCCTCGTCGTAGACGGCGGCACGACCTTCAGATAATCATCTTCCCTGAGGCTCCGCGCCTCACAACAAATCCTGACTACATTTTATATCTCCCAAGGAGTCTGCCATTTTTGCGATCGTGCAAATAGTACTTTTCGTACTGCTTATGCTTCTGTTATCGACGACCATCAGGGGTCATGCCGCGAGGGTGCTCTTCGCGATCACCACTTCGGCGTTCACCACCCTTGAGATCGTCGCGCTCTATCTCACGGGGAAGTTCATCGACTACCGCTTCTACAACCATATCGATGTCAACGCGATCCGGGGCAACGGCTTCCAGTTCCTCTACCAGGGGATCGCCGGATTCCTCTTCATGGGTGCACTGGCAGCATTTTATTTCTATTTTCCACGCAGGCTCCGCAGGAAACGTCTCCATATGCTCAAGATCGTCGTTCCGGCCATCCTCCTCTCGAGCACTGCGCTGAGCATGCCGGACGGTATCTTCAGGGAGATGTACGGCATCTACGAGATACTCGAAGCGGATGAAATGAGTCTCGATGATGCCCTCGACAAGGCAGGGATCCCCCATGAGCAGTATGTCACCCCCGACAGGCTCGAAGCGACGAGCGGCAAGAACATCATCGTCATCGCTGCCGAGTCGTTCGAAAAAGCCTTCATGGATCGAAAACTTTTCGGCGATATCATGCCCAATATGCGCCGCTTTTCCAAAGAGTGGACTTTCTACGGCGATATGCCGGTCATCTACGGCGCGACATGGACCTCGGGTTCCCTCTATGCCCATCAGGTGGGTCTCCCGTCGCTCTTCAAGGGCAACGGCAACCAGTGCTTCCAGGGAGCCAGCGATGTCAAACTGCTCGGTCTGGGGCATATCCTCAACAAAGCGGGCTACGACAGCCGCTACCTGCTGGGCAATGCCCGCTATGCCGGGACACAGGACATCCTCACCGCCTACGGGATCAAGGTGGTCTCGGAGCTGAACGCCATCGGGAAATACCCGCCCGTCAAGAACGGCCTCAACGACCTCGATCTCTTCGACGAGGCGAAGCTCCAGATAGCCGATATGCGCAAAGGGGGCAAACCTTTCGCCCTCTTTCTCTCCACTATCAACACCCACTTCCCCAACGGCATCTACGATGCAAGGATGGAGCGCTATATCAAACCGAAGCGGAACAATGTAGAGTTCTCGGTCGCCGCACTCGACTACCTCGTCAACGATCTCGTCGACTACCTCAAAAAAGAGAACCTGCTTGACAATACCGTCATCTATATCTTCCCTGACCATCCGTTCATGGGGAGCAGCGGCGAGGTGATCAGCAGGCTCAACAAGACAGACCGGAGCCTCTACCTGCTCACCAATGCCGACAAAAGCAAGTTCCCCAAGGATACCAATGACACGCTCTACCAGACCGATCTCCCCCGCTTCATCATCAACGGTGCCGGGATCAAGACCAACGGCAAATTCTGGTGCGATTTCCTGGGCAAAACCGATGTCAGGGAGAAGATGAAAGGGCTCGTCCCCACCCTCACCGCGCTCAATACCGCTTCAGTGGCACGCAAAAGCTTCCAGGGCGGTATCAGGATCGCAACAGATAGTGAAAAGATCACTCTCGCTTCCGACGAAGACAGCAAACTCATTCCGATCCTCTCCCGTAACGGTATCTATGATATCAAGTTCGACCAGTATATGGTCTACCTCGAGCATAAAGAGATCGATATCACCAGGGCTCTGAACGCCTCGGATGCGGATCGCACACGCCACAATCTCCATCTTATCCTTACCCTCGAAAATGGGAAGATCACCCAGACCTATTTCGGCAACAAATGGAATGTGGGACTTTACAAAGAGGGGATGAACCCGGTATACAAAGGCGATGAGATCGCCACTATCCAGGACTCCAACAACAAAGCGTCACAGATGGACAAAGAGAGGATCAAATTCGAAAAGGGTCAGGGGGACGGGGCAAAATAGAGGAGCTACTACCAAACTCCTCCTGCTAGACATCCTCCCTGCCGGCGATATCCTCGTCCCAGAACTCGGGCTTCTCGGCGATGAACTTCTCCATGAGCTGCTTGCACGCTTCATCATCGGCGAGCACCACTTCGACGCCGTGCTCACGCAGAAATTCGATATTGCCGGGGAAGTTGTCCCTCTCACCCACGACCACCCTCTTGACCCCGAACTGCACGATGGTACCCGCACACATCATACACGGCGAAAGGGTGGTGTAGAGTGTGACATTGTCATACCTCCTGAGCCTCCCGGCTGTGCGGAAGCAGTCCATTTCCCCATGGGCGATGGGGTCGCCGTCCTGGACACGGCGGTTGTGCCCGCGGCTGATCACCTCGCCGTCCACCGCCATCACAGCGCCGACCGGCACACCGCCCTCCTCGTAGCTCCTGAGCGCTTCGTCATAGGCGATCCCGAGGAGTTCTTTGTCTTTTGCTTCCATGTGTTTCTCCGTCAATTATTATCGTATACCAGTATAGCGAAATTTTGGACGATGGTATGCTTCAAGTGTGCAGCTACCTTGACCACAGATACCAAAACAGAGGATAGAGAACGGCATAAAAGATCAGAAAAACCGCGAAGGGAGTCGGTAGATAAAAGAATACCGTGGGGAGCCCGATCCCCCACAGCCAATCGGCCAGGTAGACAAGCAAGCTCAGCAGTATCGCAAAAAAAGCCGATTCACCATGTACATGAGAACGCATTTGACTTTGCCACGGTACGCTTCACTGTTGCCCCGGTATCTCTCCTGCTCACTCTATGGCCTCCATTTTTCGACTATTATACAATGCTCTCAATGAATTCAGGGGAGTATCTCTATGGGTGTGCCTGCTGCCACAGACTCCCATATCTCGTCCATATCCTCATCGGAGACAGCGATACAGCCGTCTGTCCAGTCGAACCTCTGGACCAGCCACGAGAGCCATCCAAAGCCGTTCTTCTGACCGTGGATCATGATGTCACCTCCGGGTGATACCCCTTTTTGAGCAGCTCTCTTCCTGTCTTCGGCATTGGGATAGGAAATGTGTATCGATCGGTGGTAGGAACTCGCGGCGTTCTTGTAGTCGAGCGTGTAGTTCCCCTCCGGGGTTCGCTCATCACCCTCCTGCCCCTTGTGCCCGGTCGGTTCGGCACCGAACGATACGGGGTACTGCCCGATGATCCTGTTCTCCTTTTTGAGATAGAGGATCGACCCGGATTTCTCCACGACCACCAGGTCGGCCTTCTCTATCGCCTGTACGCTGAGCGTCGCAAGGATGGTGAACAGGATATATTTCGGCATCATCCCCTCTGCTCTTCCTCGGCAAGAAGCCGTTGCAGCGCCCCGTAGATACAGTCGCTCAGGTTTTCGTCACCGCCGCTACTGGCGAGGAGGAACTCCCTGCTGACCCATCCGATCGATCTGATCTTTTCGTATTTTCGCATGACGGCTTCATTCTCCATCTCTATGATCTTTTCTATGGTGTCGAGCGCAACGGCGTGGAGCGTGCTGTCGTTCAGATAGCTCTCCACACGTTCGAGGTGTACGTTGAGCAGTTCCATGTGCGTGGCAAACTGCATATAGAGCGTATCGATGCTTTCAGGCATGCCCGCCTCGTCACCCGGGATGGCATTGGTCGTGATGACCAGCCTACCGTCGGAGAGTTCGGTCACGAACTCAAAGAAGAAAAGCGAGAACATCTCAAAGTAATAGAACATCCCCACCGTCATGATCCCCGGATGATACATTGCCCTACTGAATGTCACGATCTGCCCCATATCGGAGACCGTCTTGTTCTCGATATCGGCGAGCATGGTGTACCCCATCGCTTCGAACTCTTTTTGCAGTGTATCGTATCCCTCCAGGTCCAGTGTGTCAAACTTCTCGGGTACGACAGGGACGAATTCATGGGGAGGGGTATAGAGTGCACGGGTGTTCTGGAGTATATCTGCTGCCATCAGTTCGCAATCCGCCTCGTCGTACTCACCAGCGAAGGGATTGAACCCGAATTCCGGCACCGTCTCCCATCCGTCGAACTCGCCATCCAGCTCCGAAGCAAGCCGCAGCATCAGGTCGCCGACAGCGCTCAGTGTATCATGGGTCGGGATCATTTTCCTGGCACTGTAGCAGAGCCAGCGTGACCCGGTATACCCGTCCTCCTCGATATGGCACTTGAGCCCTGTCGCGGTGATCTGTCCCCTGGCTTCCTCAGCACTTTTCTGGTCAGGGAGATAGAGATAGAATGCCAGATCGGTCGCACGCCCGAGGTCTATCCCCGCACCGTCAAGTGCAGAGCGTACCTCATCGGCAAAACCGTCGCCGTCATTGTATCCATCGCTGTGGGTGAGTCCGTTCCCGATCTTCTGGGCAAATGCACTGTCGATCTTTTCCTGGAGCGAATCCTGAAGCTCCCTGACAAATCGATCCATCGCTTCAGGGTCCATCGCATCATCCTCCACTTCATTATCGCCGCTGCTGAGCACGGAGCTGCGGATAGTACTGGGGCCGTTGAACTGCTCCCTTGAGTTTTCGATGATCTTTACAGCCTCCCCGATGGCTTCGTAGGCACCCACAGGCTTCTCCCAGAAGAAGTTGCTCACCATCACCCCTCCCGTCATCCAGGTCAACACCGAGGAGATGCTCGCCATAGCGGCTATCTCCTGGGCATTGGAGAAAGTGCCCAGAACGATGACACTGTCTGCATCCCCGATCAATGCCCTCTCTTCATCCTCAAAACTCCAGTCATCCTCCTCATATGCTTCTACCACATAGTCGCACCCGGACTCCAGCCCCTCGAAATCTCCCATCCAGAATCCGAACTCTTCACTGTGTGGATCGAACCCCTCAGCCAGCGTATAGTCGAACCCTGCGCCGCGGATCGCCTCCTGCAAGGCTACTGCGCTCGGTATCTTCTCTTTTTTTGTAAATATGTAGACTTCCATCGACATGGTTGTTCTTCTCCTTTCGGGTGATTATACTGTCGGCCAGTATTTTTGCGTCAGGTTCGGCAGCCTTTTCATGCACTCTTCCCGGTCATCGAAGTCCCACTCCTCACCCATCTCTTCTTCCTCAGAATAGTTCGGCAGGTAGTCATAGATATCCTCTCTTGTCTTCTCTTCATAGACCTCCATGGCGACATAGCCGAATGCTTCGTTGAATACCCGTTCATAGGTATCATCGTCTCCCGTATCGAGATCGAGCTCCACGAGCGAATCGGGGTCCTGCACTGCCCTGGTATAGATATCCTCCCCCATAGAGATGAGCGAATAGCGGAAATCTATGAAGGAGTCGTCCCCGCATCCGCCGTTGATGATATAGATCGCACCCCAGAGATCCCACCTGCTCGCCTTGTCCACGAGCGTATTGAAGTGGGTCTTGTAGGAGACGATCTCTTCGGGAGTGAGTTTCTCCAGTTCTGCCTTGTTGACCTCATTGATCGTTTCGGGGTCGCTGATACCCTCCGATCTTTTGATGATGTTCCAGAATTCCTCGCGTGTCATGGTCGCTCCTTGTGCGTCGGTTTTGTGATATTGTCGGGAAAGATTATTTCACAAAACAGCATACAACAAAAAAATCAAAAAGCAATACCGAAATGCGATAAAGTGAAAAAAGAGTGTCGGATGTAACCAAAAGTGTTGTCGTCGTCAGGGGCCCGGTTCGCAAACTTTCATCCATTCTATCCTATAATATCCCCAAAAAAGGACTCTCCATGAACCTCAAAAAGATCACTTCCCTCACCATGCTCCTCTCCATGATCATGATGACCTTCACCGGTATCATCCTCTTCATCACCCCTCCCGGGCGTGTGGCGAACTGGGCACAGTGGAAGCTCTTCGGGATCACGAAGGAGCTCTATGCCGATATCCACAGTACTTTCATGGTGCTCTTCATCGTCGCTACCATCCTCCACGTCTACTACAACTGGAAGCCGATGATCGGCTATATGAAGAACCAGGCCAGGGAACTCATCGTCTTTACCGGCGATATGATAGTGGCTTTGGGATTGACGCTGCTCTTTTTATTCGGGACAGTTTATGACATCGCACCGTTCAAGACTTTTCTCGATTTCGGAGACAATGTCAAGGAGTCGTGGGAGAAGGACTACGGCACTGCCCCCTACCCCCACGCCGAGCTCAGCTCACTGGAGAGCTTCTGCAAGCAGATGGGCTACGACCTCGAAAAAAGCCGCTCGATCCTCGATAAGAACGGCATCAAACACGATCTCCAAAAATCGCTCTCCCAGATAGCCAAAGAGAACGGCATCGCCCCCAAAGCCCTCTACGATATGCTCAAAAGCGGCCTCGGAAAAGGGGAGAGCAAGGTCCAGCCCATGACAGGTCTGGGCAAAAAGAGTATCAACGAGGTAGCGAGAGTGCTGGGACTGAGCACCGAAGAGTTCCTCGTCAGGCTCAAAGCCGAGGGGATCGAAGCGACAGGCGATGAGAAGTTCAAGGAAGCGGTCGAGAGGTACGGCAAAAGCCCAATGGATGTCATGGGGAAGATGGGGTATCATAAGGAGTAGTGGGGTCTGGTAGGGTGTGCTTGCCAGCACACCCTACAATTTTCTCTTCAAAACTGAAGTCTCCGATTCCTTGTATGGAAGTTTTTTAATGGGTTTAAGGTGAAAGTGTCAGACAAAGTACTAATATTGTGCTACAACACAACTTTTCAATTCCAAAAAGATGAGGATTAATATGACTGGTGCTTTCGCTTTGATAGGTGTTTTGATCGCAATGATTATGCGAGCAAACAAAGAATTCGGGAAAATTGAAAATAAAAAAATCTATTATGCACATATTGCATTGATGATATTTGCAGTTCTTATTAGTAGTCAGTCATTAAATATTCTTCTTCAGCTTGTATTCCAATACAAGGCAACGATTCAGGCAATCTATGTCCAATATGGTCACTTCAGTCCGATACTGAATACTATAGTCTGGATAGTAAGCACCGTATTGAATGTAGTGTTACTCTTTACTATCATAAATGTAGCATTCCGTTCGGAAAAAGCAAGAAGGGTTCTTGTCGTTATTGTCCCTGTCGTTCTATTGATCAATACTTTCAAAGCCATAAATGAGGTCATCGTAAAAAGCACACCTGAAATTCCGGTAGGATTACCGATAGGGATAGTTATTATTATAATGCTCATCTTCTTTCTACCGCTATTTTTATTCTATAGAAATCAAAATGTCAAAAGCATTATCTTTGACTCAGCAGTCAAGTCATCCAGCTTCTAGTTCCATCATCTCCCGAGGTGGTACTCATACGACGTATGAGATGATACTAATCCACCAGAGGACTGGAAGAGCGAGGGCCAAACTCAAATTTTCTGTTCGGGACTGAAGTCTCCGATTCCTTATCTACGAATGTTTTGCTACTTTTACTCACTGCATCTGTAGCAAATGGTGGATTTTATCCACCCTACCCATCCCAATATCCCTTAACTTAATGGCAGCACCAGTCCTTCTGATGGAGGGGGGGGTGAAGAATACCTCTAATACACCGATCCATCCCCGTCTGGATCGGTATAGAGGTTCTCTCTGAGTGTGCCGCTCCATTTTGAGCGCAGTATGGCGTTGCTGTTCTCGTTACTGCTGTCGTTATCCCAAAAGCTGAAACCGAACTTCTCCCTGTGGAAGAACGGCCCCACATGACCTCCCCAGAACCCCTCGCTGCCGAGGTATCCGCAGAATGCCCGTGACCATTTGATAGACCACGGGATGTTGGATTTGGGAGCGGCGGTGACACCTTCCGCACCTGCTACGAGAGTGCATTCAGGATATCCCTCGGGCAGATAAGGTTTCTGGTCCTCATAGTCGGGGATGAACGTAGCGCCGCAGTGGGCGTTGGTAGAATCCTGGCATGGTCCATAGGCAGAACCCTCCGTACCGGGGTATTTGGCATCCCACTTGGTTGTATACTTTCTCTCCTGTCCCCAGAGCGCCCGGGCGAACATACAGTGATCCTTTTGCACTTTCTGCTCTTCGCTCGTATAGCCTACGAGTGCACGCACATGGTTGATAGCGATCCTGTGCCACTCATCCACTTCAGCTTTGGTAGGGTTGTTGTTGTCTGCGAAGGGTTTGGATTGATAGAACAGCTCCCTGATACCCCTGATCTGGTCACCGCTGGGGCATATCGCTTCTTTCAGCTCGGCTCGTGTCATGGTCTCCGGGTTGTAGACCGTACCGTCCCACTTCGCCGCCTCCCAGGAGTCGCTGCTGAGCCAGCCTACACCGTCGGGATCGTGCGAAGTGTTGCTGCCGCTTGCGAAGGGCTTGGTCTCAAATGTCTCCCATGCAGCCTGATCAGGCGTATACTGTTCCGGATCCATTGTAGTGTTCTGCTCTGTATCGGTAGCAGCACCGTCACTGCTGCCCGTCCCTCCACCTCCGCAGGAGACCAACAAAAGGGCTGCCAGACCTGATGCGACGAAACCGATCCTTCTCTCTGTTCTCATACTTTTATCCTCCCCACATTTTTTCGATGCGATCGCAATGGATGTATTCTATCCAGTTTCACCCAAATAATTTCCCTATTTCACCTCGATGATATAGGGCTCATAGCGGCTTCCTATCGCTACTGTCGCTTCGAATCCGATATCCTTATCGTACCCACCCAAAAGATTTTCTTGATAGTCTGTTGTACTCTCCCTTTGACTCTCGACGAACTTCTGATGGAACCTGAGCGGAATGAATATATCGCTTGCAAAAAATTGCGAGATCACACCACTGACATTGTCATGTGTGCCGCCATAGATATTGATGACCCCTTTGAGGATGATATATTTTGTTTTATCCGGGTATTGGTGGCGCAGGAGCTCTGGATCGCTCCCGGCATCGACCGTACAGAGTCGGGAGTTCTTTGTCTCCATCTCTTCGAGACTCTTCTGACGAGCCTTGAACTCAGCGCTATTGGCATAATCCTGTTGATTCTGGTTTTTATAGTCTTCAAGATATTTTCTGGCATATTCGATCGCATTCTGGTAGCATTTGCCGTTCATTTCCAGAACGATAAAGAGCTCTCTCTGGGGCGTTCTTTTCAATACACCATTCTCATCAAACTGTACCCTGAAGCCAAGCTCCCTGAGTTTCTTCTCATCGAGCCAGTCCATGTGCGTGCGGTAAGCATACCGGTAGTCTCCCCGCCATTTGAGATGTAGATAGAGGGCACTGTCATCATGATGGCTCTCCTCTACGAACGATAGTTCCCGCTGGGTCAACTTCACCACCGAAGTGGGTTCGCTCCACTGGTTGAGCCATACATTGAGGTAGATCGTACCGTTGACTATCGCCAGGAGCAGCGCAGCGAATATAAAGAGAGTTTTTTTCTGTGTCAGTGAGCCCATGATCTACGCCTCCTCTCTGAGTATTGCGGTTCTGATCTTCTTGAAAAGCATCAGCATACCTATCGAGCTCGCGCCGATGATGATGAAAAAGAGGAACTTCGGCATCATATCCCACCACCAGTCGTAGAACTTGGTATACAAAAAGAGGGTGAAGAAGATATTGGAGCTGCTCGCCACCTCGCCCCAGTTCTTCGTGATCCCCACATAGACCCCTGCCCCGCTCACGACGAAACCGACCACCTGGTAGAACATCTCGATATGATCATGATCGAAATCCATATAGCTCGCATATCCCCAGTTGGAGAGGATCAGTACCGGCATGAAAAAGATGATCGACGCGAAGACACGGTAGATAGACTCGAACCCGCTGTACCTCTCATGGGAAATGTACGAGGGGATCAGGAAAAGGACAAGGGCGGGGATGAAGAAGTTCTCAGGGCGTTCCCCGAAGCTGATCCAGTACATCCCGCTCCATGTCCCCGTCTGCGCCGAGAGATAGGATGCGAGGATGAGGATCGATGCCCCCAGCAGCAGCCTCGTGTCGGTCGCATAGGCCAGAAGCATCCCAAAGAGCGCCCAGACGAGCAGGGAGTTGGGCGACGGGTTGATATTGAAGATCGAACCTATCATCATCAGGTCGAGCACGAAGGCCGCCAGCGCCATCATCGCGGCGATCTTGGTGAAGTAACCGGTGGTCTCACTGTCCGAGAGACGGTAGGTGAGATAGAGCAGCGCGAAGGGGAGGAGTGTGAGGATCGTCACCTGCGTCGCGGTACTGAAGAGCCCCCAGAACTGGAAGAAGAGGAAGAAAAGCCCGATAGAGAGTGCCACCGCCCCCAGGAACGAAGTGATCACCATCCCGAAACTGTACTGCTTCTGTTTCTCATGGATATCGACATCGTACTGCTCGTAGAGACCCCTCACAAGCGTATCGTGATACCCTTCTACCCGCCCTTTCTGCTCGGCAGAGAGCGAGAGCAACCCCTCCTCCTCCAGTACCCCGAGCTCCCTCTGGAAACTCCTCACCTGGTCGACCCTCTCCTGGGCCTCTTTCTTCGATCTTGCCTGCATATCGTTTCTCCTGCTTGGGAATGGGTGTATTATAGCATAGAGATATGGTAAGGGGAAGTTGGTTTTCTTGGAACCGTTGGCTTCAGCCGCGCCGGATGGATATCTCCTTTTTCGGGACTGAAGTCTCCGATTCCTTAACCTTCATTGAGCACTGGCACGATGAGAAGTCCATCCTCCGTACTCCCGTACCTCCTGCAAAGCCCCGGGTATTTCGCACAATAGTAGAGGGTATAGGCACAGGTGACGGAGTCGAGGTAATCCTCGCAGAGCTTCAGACTCCTGAGAGTGGAGGTATCGAAGAGCGTACGATCCACCCCGCCGATACGGGAGGAGAGCATATCGGTATAGATCGAAAGCTGCTCCGTATAGAACGCTTTGTTCCTCCCTCTTTTGTACTTGTAGGGGAGAACTTTGCGGTCGTTGAAGAGCTCGAGGATCGTGGCGTGGGGATAGACCTCGACTATATCGCAGCCGCCGGAGCGCTTCATCAGCTCCTCACCCGCTATCATACCGTATGTCTTCCTGAACAGTGTACGGTTGACGGGGTAGACACCGAGCCTGTAGCGGGAGTAGTCACGGAGGAACTCCACCTCGGTCGTGCGGTTGCCCGTCTCGTTGCGTACGACCAGCGGCGCATCGACGCCGATGATACAGCGCTCCTTCTCTTCGAGCCCCTGCAAGACCCCTATCGTCTCATCGAGTTCCAGATGCCGCGCCCCGATAATGGTCGGCTGGTTCTTCCGCTCCTCGATGATGACAATGAAACTCTTGTTCTTCCGGCTCCATGCGAGGTCGATACCTATGAAACGGCTTTTAGGAGACGATAGCATTGTGCCACTGCACGAGCGAGACGCGGTAACCGCTCAGTACCTCTCTCACCTCGTGGCTGAATACCGGATTGCTGAAGAAGAGGATCATATCCCCCGCCTGCGGATGGTAGATGACACCGCTGCCATCCGATTCGTAGAGATAGTTGAAGAGGAGTTCTCCGCCGCTGAAGCTGTAGTGGTCCGCCGCATCTTCCTGGGTGTGCGAGGTGGTGAAGAGGACCGAGGTGAGCTTGCGCTGCGGGGCTACGCAATTGAACCCCACGCAGTTCCCTTCTTTGTCTACCAGATCGTTGGAGTCGTCGGCATGCTTGATATAGAACGCCCCCGGTTCGTACTCGAGCGCCTGTACTTTGGTGGCGAGGGTGAGCGATAGGTTGAAGAACCTCTCGATAGCCCCCTGATGCTCGGCGAAGAGGCTCTGGTAGATACCGCAGTAGAGATCAGGGAGATCGTAGATATTGGTCTTGCGTATCTCTTCGTTGACGGTGGGGTCTAGGACGCTCCCCATGAGCATACTCTTGACCATCGCTTTGGCGGCATTGGAACTCTCATAGATACTGTCGGTGATCTCGCGGCAGAGCGACTCGTCCATGAAACCACGGATGATCATATAGGGGTAGTCGTAGTAGGGGTTGGGGAGGAGTCTGTTCTCGATAGGGGTATTGATGACGAACTCGTCGCAAAAGATATTTTCACTGATCTGTACCAAACGGCTCTCCGCTAAAAATGTGGAGAAGTTTAGCACTCTTTTACTTTGTTTGAAGCTCTACACTATCGTATCGATCTCCAGTGAGTAATACTCTTTGAGATCACTGTATTGGAAGTCTCTGTACTCCCTCGAGACGATCTCGTAATTGCGTTTGGTCAGCTCGGTATTGAGACTGACCGCACTGAAGTCCATCTCCTGAAGCTCCGGAAATTTCGGTGCGATGTCCGCGATGGTCATCACGGTAAAAAAATCATTGGGATCGAAACCCATGCTATCTCCTTGTATTGGTCATCAGTGAGATACACTAAGTGTTCCTTTGGAGAGAGTAATATAAGTTTTTTATATATTACTAAAACCAAATATGCTACTATGCCAAAAAATCAAGAAAAGGAGTCTGCTATGATAACAGCCTGTAGAGTGGCGCTCCTGCTGGCAGCTCAGAGTATCGCGTTCGCTTCGAGCATACAGTTCGCCGACATCAAGACCATCCATACCCACAACGATAAGTCCAAAGAGGTGATCATCCAGAGGGAGATCAACCCCGTATGTATGAAAGTAGTGATCAACCCCGAACAGATATTCGGCGACAATATGGCCGATGACAATATCCCCGATATCTGCAAAAGGACATTTGCCACCACTGTGGGTGTCATCAAACCCATCAAGCTCAAAGGGATCGAGACGGCAGCAGAGCTGGAGGTACTGGAGCTCATCAGGAAGGCACAGGCACAGCCGCAGAAGTATATCCTCATCGATGCACGGACGCTCAAATGGTACGAACAGCTCACCATCCCCACAGCCGTCAATATCCCCTTCAACGAAATAGCCTATGACCCGGAGTTCCCGGAGGACTTCGAGAAGCTCATGAAAGCGCTGAACATACGCAAAGAGAAAGGGAAGCTCGATTTCTCCAATGCGAAGGAGGCGATCGTCTTCTGCAACGGCAGCTGGTGCGCCCAGTCCAAATGGGCCATCGACGCGCTGGTCAGCCTCGGCTACCCCAAAGAGAAGCTCGGATGGTACAGAGGTGGACTCCAGGACTGGCTTGCCCTCGGCCTGACGACCGTCAAGGGGGCGGTGGAGTAGCGGCTACCCTCTCCTGCACCGGCAATACCATGAAAGTCCTCCCGCTGCTCCTCTTCCTGATATCCCTCACCCAAGCAAGCGAAACACGCCATGTCCTGATGGAACACATCGAAACCGAATACACCAAAACCCTTGAGCCCGAGTGTCTGCTCGATATCAAAAAGCTCGTCAGGAGCGGGGATACCCTCACTACATGGAAGGTCTGCAAAAGGGAGACGTATCAGCTTACGATCCGGGAGCGCTACACCGGGAGCACCTGGGTAAGAGCACTCTACTTTGGCAAAGGCGGTGAGCTCTTCTATGCACAGGAAAAGATACTCCGTTCTGCGAAGAACGGTGTGACAGAATTCGAATGGGAGATCACTTATTGGGCGCATGAAGGCAAACTAATACACTATCTCTCCCATGGTCACGGCAGGACAGAGGAGGACGGTTGGCAGGCGGAATCGGTCTTTGACGACTATTGCAGGATCATGGCCGAGGTGGGCGATATGACACCGAGGTATCAGTGAGCCCTTTGTAGACTTCCTGTGAACCGTACCATCTCACCCGAAGATATCAGCCTGATCAGAACTCATACGCGCTGATGATCCTGAAGTAGCTTCTGTCAGCCGCACCGTCGATCCACTGCCTCTCAAAACGGAGGAATATATACTCCCGCGGGCGGAAATTGAACCTATGGTCGATGTAGATAGCGTTGGTATCATGGAGGGCGGGGTCGTCGTATGTGACATTGGTGAGATGGAGCGAACTTGTATAGGCATTTTTTCGTGTCGCCGAGTCGTAGTTGTAGGTGATCTTGAGCGACTTTGCGAAGGGATTGCCCACATCTTTGCCGCCGGTGATCATTGAGGTGGTATATACCGACGCGAGACCGCCGTACGCACGGCTGATCCCGTCATCTCCGAAGTTGTATGAGAGCGATCCGATCCACTCGTAGCGGTCGTTGGCGATCCCGAGTTTGGCCGCGATGAGTCGGACATCGTCACCGCCGTTGGAGCGGTTGGAGATATTCTCCCCACCATTGAAAGTATATATGGCCTGCACCCCATAGAGCAGGTCCCTGGAGCTGTCGTATGGGGTCTTCGTACTCACCTCGGTGTGGAGCGCATCATAGAGCCCGTCTGCATGGTAGTAGTACCACTGGTGCTTCACATTGCCGAAAGCGGTATTGAGCCCGATATAGCTCACGCCGCTGCGGGCATAGCCGCTTGAGCTCTCATCTGTATACTCCTCGCTGGTATTGGTACGAAACCCGCTCACATGCCCCAGCGAGAGGATAGTATCCCTGTCAAAGCGCACTTTGGCTGTGATTGCTTCGTAGCTGTAGGGGATGAGACGGGTCGTGTCGTCATTGATCAGCGGGGTGTCGAGCTGCTGCCTCCCTGCCGTCACATCAACGTGGTCGTCACTGTAGTAGAGATAGAGTTCCGCCATGGGATTGATATCGTGCCCCGCCCCGTCGCACAGCAGAGTCTTGCACGGGTTCTGTTCACTGAAGATCAGGTGCGAGAGATACTGCGTATACCCCATACCGAAGTGATCCATCACCGGCACAGAGCGGTAGGAGAGGAAGCCTCCGAGTGCAGTCGCATAGGCGTCGTTCTCGCTGCCTGTTTCTATGGTGTTGATATCATAATGGAAAAACTCGATATGGGTCCTGAACTCCCCTATCGGCGTATCGAATCCCCATAGAGGCAGCGTCAGAAACGGGAGGAAAACGATCCTTCGTACATACCTCATCCCAGACACCCGCTCATATCACGAACCTTTGTCTGGTGACTCTCCCCCAGTAGGGGTCTTCGTACCTGTCTTCCCTGTACTCCATGTGGTCGATCCGGGCTATCACACTGTTCCAGAACCTGGTAGCGTACTCCGCCCCCTCGATCTGCTTGATCTCCCACAGTCCGGCGTGACGACTCCATATCTCATGGGCGAACCGCAATCCGTACTCCTGCTTCCTGAAATACGGCACAACGTAGAACTCCGCCACTTCGTGGTGCTCAGGCTCTTTGCTCCTGACAGCGGCAAGCCCGGCGGGCGAGTCGTCTACGTAAAGGAGATACCCGGTGACCTCCCCGCCGATGACCGTATCGAGTGCGAACATCCCCTCACTGTCCGGCCTCTTTTCCGTGAGCTTCGAGAACTCCCCCTCATAGCTCTGGGCAAGGTTGTTGTAGACGATGATGTTTTGGTCGGTTACCTGGATGATCTCCATAATGCCTCATTCACTGTTTTCTTACCGTATTATATCATGATGACCTCTACCTCTTCTCAATGACAACTCTGTATAGTATAATGACAGGAGACAAGCAGAGAGAAAGGGGAGGGAGCATTATGAAAAAAGCGGCTGTCATAGTGTTCTTCACCATTGCACTGTCGGCACACGGGAACAGCATCATAGACTGGACGGTGGAGAAGCAGGAATATCTGAGCCACAGGCTCTATACCTTCGCACATCGTCTTGACCACAAGTTGTTAAACCTCTGCACCTATTTCTGCGACAACAACGATACAGGAAGCACCACCACCGATACCGGGGGTACCGGCGAGTGGTTCACGGAGCTGTTCGAGGATGGGCCGTTCGATCCGGCATATATCCAGAGCTGTGCGCGCGTGAGGAGCACCATGCTCTACGACCATCAGAAGGGGACTTTCGATCCCTCGGTTTCATTCAGCATCTCCCTCGCATTGCCACGGTTCACCGACCGGCTCAACCTCATCATCCAAAACACCGAAGAGTCCACCGAGAACCGGGACTTCAACAACGATGTCAGGAACAGCATCGGACTCTCCTACAGGATGCCTACCGAACAGTACGTCCATACCTCGCTCTTCGCCGGGGTGTACAGCCTGGACGATCCCTACGGCAAGGTACGCCTCTGGTACCCCTACGAGCTTGGTACATGGCAAAACATAGTATACGAGGATATCAAGTATTCCTGGGTGAATGGATTCGAGGAGGAGACGGGTATGCTCTTCGACCGTATCATCGATGAAACAACACTCTTCAGGGTGCAGCTGGGACTGCGCAACTCCCAGTATATCGATGATACGACCCGGAAAGGGGATTTCTACTTCGCCGGAGTGTCACTCGCACAGAAGTTCGGGGACGGGAGTGCATACAAGACAGGAGTATCCACCCTGGGCAGCTACCGGCCAGAGATCACGACCGACAAATACGCGGTCTATACTATCTACAAGCAGAACATCTGGAAGGAGTGGGTCTACTTCGAGGTCGAGCCGAGGGTGGAGTGGGAGGAGCGCTACGATTTCCATCCAAACTACCTCATCCTCTTCTCACTGGAGTTCTACATCGGCAAGGGTTTCACCCAGAGGGTATTCAGCGGGTTCGAGAGGTAGGATCGTCATTGACTGTACCCGCTTTGCTCTTGAGCGAGCGTTTGATCTGAGCGAGATTCTTGAAAAAACAGCCGCCGTAGTATTCCTGTACATTGTCGCGGAACTCAGTATCGTGTTCCCACATCAATGCGATATCTTCCTTGCGGACATTGTACTGTTTTTTGCAGCTGTGGCAGTAGAGGGATTGTGTCGTCATGAGGGGTGGGTATGCAATATCTGCTCCGCTGTATAACTAATCGGATAGCGTGATCGCAGGGTGGATACAATCCACCGCCTGCTCGATCTACGTTGACTACGAGATCAATTATTCATCTTTTGGATTAGGGCCATACTGATTTGAACCCGCTTGACTGTCGAGTACCGCAAAGTAGATAAATACGAACGGTCCTATAATCGGTACAAGCATAATCAAAAACCACCAACCGCTGCGTCCCGTGTCATGTAATCGTCGAATAGCGACTGCAATACTTGGAAGCATTACTGCCAATGTATATATGCCACTGATAAGCCCCAACCCTGCCTGGGGGTCATAACTCCCTGTTTTCATATCAACAAAGATCAGTATACCCGATATGATTATGTTAAACAAAACAAAATACCAATACTCTGCTCTTCTCGCTCTCCCGTTGAACTCAACATACTTTTTGAGTACTTCAAAATACCAATTCACACATTTCTCCTTGAAATTTTTTTACATGTAAAATGCAATGATCTACTCTAACATAAAAATGTCATTTAGTTGGATTTGAAGAAAAATTATGAATTTCTATTAATATTTATTTGTACAGTGTTACAAAAGAACGCATAACTAAACAAACCTACTTCACTCGTTCCAAAAGTGTGAGATTGTAAAATAAGTGTAGGGTGTCAATTTATTTGCACCTTAAAATTCTGTTTTCTTTAATTAATTGGCTTTTTTGTGCATGAAAATGTACCTACAGAATTTTAAGATAGTTATTTTACAGTCTCATACAAGCGAGCAAAAAGTATGATGATTTTCAGTTTGATGATAGTTGGAGGGTTTTTTACAGTTGGTTGTTTTGTATATTATTGGGTGTCATATATGCATTCCACCTTGAAAAGGTGGAACGAGTAAAAAATCTTCCGGCTAGATCACCACTTGCAGGTCTTTTCGCAAATATGCATTGATGAGTGTCTGGTAAGGGACTTTTTGTTCGCTTGCTTTCTTTTTGAAATATAACAGGATATCATCATCCAGTCGTAATGTCGTCGGTACTTTTTTGGGTTTGTAAAACCTCATCCTTCATCTCGTATTCGTCGTACTTTTCTCTCTCTTTAATGGTGCTCATAAAAACTCCTCTCTTTGGGGTTGGCTCTTCTTGCGCTTATGATGCGAATGATCTCTTCACCATCATCATCAAAAAACAGATTGGCAACTCCCAAAATCTTGTCCTCTTTGGTCAAGCCTACAGATATTTCTCTATATCTAGCGAACCATGAAACACACCCAGGATATCTATATTTCCATCATTCTTTATCAAATACGCGATGCGGTAATGCCCATAGAGCAGGACTCTGATAGTATCATTGTCCTCGTATCTGTATCCTGCTCTTGGGAAATCTGTGAGAATCTGTACTTTTTCAAATATCTCATCTATTACTCTATCGGCTACATCAGGGTTATCTTCTGAGATATATGAATGTATCTCATGAAGCCAGCGGACGGCCTCATCAGTCCAGTTTATCTCTGCCATTGCTTCATTTTTTGTTTCATCTGCTCATTGGAGATGGTTTTGCCCTCTTTGGAGTCTTTCAATCCCCGCTCGATCATCCTGGCAAATGCGAGCTCTCTGAGTATCTCATCGTATGTGCTGTCGTCAGGCAGAGAGTTGATGACTCTCTTGGCAGACTCTTTGGCGATCATTGTCATGGCATCTCCTTTTTGATGTCATTATATCACATTTACCGTTCACAGTCGTTCCCAGGCTCCGTGCATGGAAATGCCGCGATACTTTGAAGTAGGATGATTTTCAGTCCGGCGATAGTCGGAGGGGGTTATTCCGGTTGATTGTTTTTATATTGTTGGAAGACTCATATGCATTCCCATCGAGGGACGATGGGAACGAGGGAAAAGGTGGAAACTCCCAAGTGCAACTTGGGAGCGAGCGAAAATGATGATTTTCCGTCCGGTGATAGTCGGAGGGGGTATTGCAGTTGGTTGTTTTTTTATTGTTAGGAGTCTCGTATGCATTCCCATCGAGGGACGATGGGAACGAGGGAAAGTAGTTTAGCCCCTTCTTTTTTGGGGGTGTTGTTGCACGGTCTCACAACTTGGGAGCGAGCAAAAGAAAATCCTCTTGAGGTAGATTTCACTCCTCCTTGGGGGAGGAGTTGTTTCACGGTCTCAGACGATGGGAACAAGAGAAAGGTGGAACAAGAAAAAGTTTTTTATTGAGTGATACTAAACTTTTTTGTAAAAAAAACTGAAACTGAAGTATCCTTATCATCATCATTCCATTCTAGGCTTACACCACCTGTAACCCCATTAAGGTCTTTTAATCCAAATAAATAAATTGGTAATTGAAAACCATTAATGTCATTTTCAAAGTCCCTACTTATTCTCGGTGCAATTGCATATTGTTCATATTCTCCAAACCTTTTTTTCCATTCGACATAAGCTATCTTTGCATTTTTTTCTTCAGGTGAACCTATTGGCAAATTATTACATACGAACGAAGTATTATAAGTACTATCAGGAGAACAAATATTCATTGTATCATTCTCCTTCCATATCTCTTCATATCTCAATCCAAAATTAATACGGCCAAATTTGGGAGTTATATATCCATATACAAATTCTAATGAATAAGATTTTTTTGATGCACTTTCCTTCTCTAAATTATCTTGTGTTAACCAATTGTATTTTTGTTGTCCTCCACTAATATAAAAACCAAATACATGCGCAAAAAGTTCAGGTTCTACTGCTTTTGTCAGATCACATTTTGGTTGATTTTCAACAAGCTCTTTATATTTATTACACTCACTAGAAGTTTTTTCATCTAGTTTTCCTTTTTGTTTTAATTGAATACAGGCAAGATGCTTTTTGATGATTTGTGCATTAAGTGCCAATTGCTTTGCACAAATTTTATTATATGTATCTTTTGTTTCATCAAAATTGTTAAAAACTATATTCCATTTTTCTACTCCGAATGTTACTTTAGATCCATTCTTCAATCCATCAAGATCTGCAAAAGTACCTTGTTTTTTATCTTCATCAATGGAACCTTGAATTTCAAATTTCATAATTAGGTCATCCATATTCCATGATGTACTTAATTTTCCTATTTTTGATTCAGAATAAGCCTGTAAGGATAGACTTGAAGTGCCCAATTCTGCTTCTTTTTCCATAACTTCTTTTTCCATATTTGAAGAATATACTACTGAAGTTAATAGCAAAAGTATGGAACAATACTTAACATAATTATTCATTATAAATCCTAATTAATTATTTTGTTTATATATAAGAAAGGATTCACC
>QKDN01000050.1 GCA_003252535.1 Campylobacterota bacterium
CACAAAGCACTTATCAATACTTTTTTGAACCGGGATGATACCATAATGAGTCTAAAAGATTGATTAAGTATATGCGATCCGAGCCTAAAAATCGAACGGATGCCGTATCATCACCCACATATTGGTCCCTTCATCCCCTTTGGCGATGTCAAACCGCACCGGAAGATCGGAGGTCATCGCCCGGAGGCTGATGCCGTAATCGACCTTCATATCGTTGAGCAGTTCGGTATCATAGCTGCTGTGGACACGTCCGGTTTCGACGAATCCTGCCAGTTCGAACCATTCGATATGTACAGGGAGATACTTCTCGACGAAGCTCCCCTTGAGAGGGTTGTTCTCCAGGATTGCCCTGTACTCCGCACTCATGTAGAGGGCCGCTCTGTCGCTGAAACGGTTACTCTCGTATCCTCTCATACGGAATATACCGCCAAGCGTAGCCCCCTCTCCCAGAGGCGGTCGGCCTGCTGCGATCTCCTCCGGGGAGAGACGGTCATCGGCCCACTCAAGGGAGTAAGCCGTCCAGAGGTTGAGTGCGAGGGTGTCGCTTACTGTGTGGGGCAGGGTGGGCATGGGGATATAGTGGGAGTATTTCCACTTCAGATAATCCCACTTTGCATCGTTTTGAATATCGAAAGTGTATTCGAGGTCGAAGGAGTAGCCGCGTGACGGGTTCATATCGAAATCGGTGTTGTTATGGGAGAGGAAGAGGCGCAATCCCTGGCTTTCCCTGAGCGGCTGAGACGACAGTGTGCTCCACGGACCGTATGCCGTGTAGTCCTCGATCTCCCTGTACTGGTAGAGACTCTTGATACCAACCATACTTCTCCCGGTGACAAACGGTAAGCCGCCTCCGTATCCCTCTCTGTTCTGCGCGAAGCCGCCTTTGATACTGTAGAGCCCGTCGGAGTTGTCCACCCCTTCGCCAAGAGGGAGTACATAGCCCAGTTTCATATAGAGGAAGATATCCCTCCCTGCGCTGACGATCCTATCATTACGATCAGAGTCATGCGTACCATCGATATAATAGCTGCTCGTCGGCCAGGATACATCAGCCCCCATGACCGAGAAGTAGAGTCTGTTGGAAAAGGGGATTTTCAGATCGTCAAAAGCGAAGAATCCTCCGTGGAAGAACTCCTCCTTATCGCCTCCGAGTGTCTCGATCGTCTGCGGCTCCCCGGCGAAGAGCGAGGTGACCAGCGTCGTCTGCGGCTGGAGCAGCCCCTGGGTGACGGTGCCGAATCCCCCGGCGATCCCGGTCGCATCGGAGCTGAAGAAGAAGGGGAAGATACTCCACTCCCCCCGTTTTTCAATATCGATGGGATTCTCATACCCCCACACTGCCCCACAGAGGAGAGCGACCGCTGCCACGAACCGCATCTAGTACCTCTGTTTTATCGCCTGCTGGGCTTCCCTGTCGAGAGCCTTTTTCTTGAGATCGTGGCGTTTGTCGTGGAGCTGCTTCCCTTTGGCCAGCGCGATGGAGACCTTGGCGAGGTTCTTTTCGTTGAAGTAGATCATCAGAGGCACGATGGTGAGTCCCTCCTGCGAGGACTTGGCAAAGAGCCTCTCGAGCTGCTTTTTGTGCAGCAGGAGCTTGCGCGGGGCCTTGGTATCGGGTATGAAGTTCAGGTTTGTAGTCGAGAGGTGCGCGATATGGGCATTGACGATATGCAGCTCCCCTTTGATGAAACGGCAGTAGCTGTCCTTGAGGTTGACCTTCTTGGCGCGCAGGGCTTTGACCTCGCTCCCTGCCAGTACGATCCCCGCCTCGTAGGTCTCGATCATCTCGTAGTCGAAATAGGCTTTTTTATTCTTGGCTATTATATTGATATTATCCGACATTTTATTCTCCGGCTTTTTTATTGCATAATTTTTGGATATTATTATACCTATATTTTGCAAGACTCCAAAGGACAGACATGACAATCGACACACTGATCGAAAAATACGGTTTTCTAGCCGACAAAAAAGAGTATCTCGAAGCGGCAGGATTCAAAGAGGAGATCGACCTCTTCAAGGTAGTCTCACACTTCATCAAGAAAGACGACTTCGCGACCTTCAAGGCGTTCATCGAAGCGGGGTACGATATCGACAGCTGTGAAACAGGTGACTTCGGCTCTTCGCTGCTCCACAACGCCATCCGCTACGGCCGCATGGATGCCTTCAACTACCTCATCGAAAAGGGCGCCAACATCAACCACGCCGACGCGGTAGGCTGGACGCCGCTGATGGAGTCGATCATCGACAGCCGCCCCGAATTCGGCAGGATACTCGTCGAGCAGGGTGCCGACCAGACCATCGCCAATAAAAGAGGCGCGAATGCCAAAATGCTGGCGATGAAGTTCGGACAGCAGGAGTTTCTGGGCTTTTTGAGCTAAGATACCGGGAGCCGGTTCGTTGCCGGACGGTATCTTCACCCTATCTTCATCTTCCGCTCCATCCCCTTAAATCATAAAATGTTATACTCCTGCTTCAGGAAATCTTCTTTACGGATTGTTTATGAAACGAACCCTCTTGCCATTCTTGCCGCTCATCAGTTCGTCGCTCCTGCTCGCCGAAGGGGAGTACAGCTTCGGCCACGGCTACCAGGTAGGCGATCTGCCCCTCTATATCGGCGGCTATGCTTCGATAGAGTACCAGCATGCCCGAAGCGGCGAGAGCAGGCTCGATCTCGACGAGCTGGCAATCATGCTCTACGGGGAGAAGGATCGGTTGAGCTATATGGTCGAGATCGAGGCGGAGGATGTCTACAGCGAGGTCTTCGGCGACGAAACGGCAGAGGAGACCAACGAGCACTTCTACCTCGAGCGGTTCTACCTCGCCTATGCCTTCGATGACGAATACTCGATCAAAGCCGGGAAATACAACTCCCCCGTAGGGATATGGAACAAGATGCCCATCAATGTCCTCCGCGACACCGTCTCCGACCCGATCATCACCGAGATGCTCTTCCCCAAGCTCACCAGCGGTCTCGAGCTCGAGTACCAGTCGGTCGACGACTCGCAGGTCACATTCAACCTCTTCGCCCAGTACAATGACGATATCGACAGGCTCTACCACGAAAAGATCGACAGGAGTATCAGGTCACACCCCAGGAGCGCACCGCCACCGCCTCCGCCGGGAGGCTACCGAAGCTACAACAACTATGAGAGCGACCGCCATATCGGTATCGGCGGCAGTATGGAGCAGAACGGAGTCTTCTACCAGCTCAACGCAGGGTATTTCCGCCTCCGTGAGGGGGAGGAGTACAGCTATATGCTCGGCGCTTTCTCCTACGAAGAGTCCAAAGAGAAGTACCAGGGGGAGCTTGGCTTCCGCTTCCACGGCGATGCGGTCGACCTGCCATATATCGGCTACCTCCAGTGGACCCACTCCTTCGACCCGCAGTACCAGTCGATCGTGAGGGTCGAGGGGTACCGCGATATCGAGCGGGACGAGGAGGATTCTCTCCTCGTGCTCGGGTTCACCTACCGCCCCTACTACCCCGTCGCCCTCAAGGCCGAGTACCAGCTCCACTCCATGCACGATGAGAGCGAGTTCGAGCTCTCCCTCTCGGTGCTCTTTTAGGTGGCCGGCATGCGTACGCTTGTGATAGGTTCGTTACTGCTGGGCTCCCTGATGGCGGAGCCGTTCGTCATCGTCACCCACCCCTCGTCGCCGATCGAGCGGCTCAGTACGGAGCAGGCCAAGGCTATCTACCTCAAAAAGAGACGCTTCTGGAAGGAGACCAAGCTCACCGTCCTCAGCCTCCCTCCCGAAGCCCCGCTGCGCGGCGAGTTCGAGCAGGAGATACTCCACATGACCCCGCAGGAACTGGAGAACTACTGGATGGCGCAGCACTACAAGGGGGTCAGACCCCCCTACCGCGTCGAGTCGATCCAGAGTATGCTCCTCTTCGTGACCAAGGTCGAAGGAGCCGTGGGCTACCTCCCCAAAAGCGCCGTGACCAAGGATGTCAAAGTGATCTATGAGAGCGCCTCGCGATGAGCCTCTTCCCCCGCACCCTCGCCAACCGCGTCCGTCTCACCCTCTTCCTGATAGGGTTCCTCCCCTACCTGGCGATCCTGGTCTATATCCACAACCTCGGAGAGAAGGAGATCATCGCCACCACCCTCGCCACCTACCGCGCCGAGCTGCAGAAGACCCGGACGGCGATCGCGTCGCAGCTCCTCTCACTGGAGAAGGAGGCGCATTTCCTCGCTTCGCTGGAGCTGATGAACGATATGATCGTCGAGGATATCGACAAGCGGATCGCAGGCGTCCTCACTCAAAAGTACAAAGACCTCGGGCTGCACATCGCCCTCTACACCGTCACCGACGAGGGGAAGATCATCGCCTCCTCCGGGCTGCTCGATCATAGCCCATACGACCATATCAGCGCTCTCAAGAAGGCACAAACGGCGAACCATTACACCTTCGCCACCGATCACAGTGTCATCCTCTACGCCCCCATCGGCTCGTCCCTCCAGAAAGGGAAGTCGCTGGGCTACCTCCTCTTCGAGTATCCGCTGGAGAACCTCTCGGGCTTCACCCTCACCCAGGCTGGGATCGCCTCCTACATCATCCACACTTCTTCGGGCAAAGTATGGAGCAAGAGCGGCGACCTCCCCGGTGCGAACGAGGCGCGCTACCTCACCCTCGATGAGCCGCTCAAAAGCCCGTTGGGCGACTACCGGCTCGTCTACCGCGTTGACAGGGACGAGGCGCTGGGGTTCCTCGATGACTTCGTCCGCTTCATCTGGCTCCTCTTCGGGGTGGGGTTCGTCGTGATCGCCCTGGTCTCCTACCGCATGGGGAGGCGCATCATCGAGCAGGCGGACACCGTCTCCCATGCCAAGTCGTCGTTCATCTCCCATATGTCCCACGAGCTGCGCACCCCGCTCCACACGATCCTCGGCTCCACCCAGTACCTGCTGGCGTACGAGCAGCTCAGCGACGAGCAGATCGACAAGGTCGCCACCATCGAGACCTCCGCCGACCACCTGCTGGGGATGATCAACGATGTCCTCGACCTCGTCCAGATCGAATCAGGCAAGATGAAGACCGATATTGTCACCATCAGCAGTGAAAAGGTAGCGGAGATATCGCAGGAGATCATCTCGATGATCGAGCTCCTCGCCGAGCAGAAAGAGCTCTCCCTCGAGTATGCCGACCTGCTCAGGACTCCGCTCAGCGTGAGCCTCGATATCCGCCTCTTCAAGCAGATCATCATCAACCTCCTCTCCAACGCCATCAAGTTCACCGACGAGGGGCAGATCACCTTCACCCTCATCGAGTGCGACCACGACCTCTGTATCGAGATTCGTGACAGCGGCATCGGCATCGCCACCGAGCAGCTTGAGACCCTCTTCACCGAGTTCACACAGGTCAACAACAGGATCAAAACAGGACAAAAAGGCAACGGTCTGGGACTCGCCATCAGCCGCAAGATGGCACACCTCTTCGGCGCAGAAGTGACGCTCAGCAGCGAAGGAGTGGGGAAAGGGACGAAAGCGGTATTGAGGATGAGGAGGGTGCGCTCGGAGAGCGTCTTGTAGGGTGTGATTCATTGCACCGAAACACCCGGATTATATTTCAATTTAGCATATTTTTTAGAATCTCCGATATCGATACAATATAATCCAACATGGCAAATTACAGAAGATTATACCTCGACGGATACAGCTATTTCATCACCGTTGTCACCCATCGGCGCAACCCGATACTCATCGAAAATATCGATCTGCTGCGCCAGAGCTTCCGCGAGAGTAAAGAACGCTATCGCTACAGGATCGATGCGATCGTCATACTCCCCGATCATTTCCACATGATCATCACACCTGATATCCCTACGGAGTATCCCGAGATCATCCGTGCGGTCAAGTATCACTTTTCCAGAAATATCGACCCGAAATATTTTGCCGATATAGACCAGAGCGACAGCCGATGGAGACGGGGATCAAAACCTGTCTGGCAAAAGCGGTTTTATGAGCATACCATCAGAGACGGGAAAGATATGGATGAGAAGATGGAATATATCAGGGGCAACCCCATCAAACACGCTTTGGTGAATATCTGGAACGACTGGAAATATTCATCATTCGCGTAGGGTGCAATAAATTGCACCCTACGGTATTTTGAACAATGACGGTTTCATTCATTACGAGGATACATGAAGAATACACACGAAGGAAGGCAGTTCCAAGATGAGGAGTGCTCGCATGGAAGGCATCTCGTAGGGTGCATTTCAATGCACCATTCATTCCGGTTCACTGAAATATTTCATATGCTGGAAATATCGGTGCAATAAATTGCACCCTACGGTATTTTGAATCACGAGAGCGTAAACGAGTTAGCGGGAATATCTAATATAAAAAATGAGGCATTAGAATTGATATGACTGTCAAATGGATTGCTATACTTCCAATAGAAATCCAAAAAGCATTCAAAAAACCTAAAGGAACTCCATCATTATCTCGAATTACATAAGCGATGAATGGTAATAATAAAAGATGAAAAACAAAAATAAAATGGAGTGGACCATTAATATGAATGGTATTAAACAGCAAAATAGCAACCATGATAAAAGCAACAAAATAGATCGGCAAAATCTTATACCATGTAACTGATCTTTTGTTGTCCATCTTTACAATGAAATGTGTTGCAATGGTTAGAGCTACCACAATGATTACAATAACAAGTGCAAATGCTATGAATATGCCACCACCTCCGCCAGAATGCGCCATCACAAGTGTACTGAGTACACTCCAAAGCCATAATCTTTTCATCCATATCCTTCTTTTGCTTACGCTCTCGTGAGTGTATACTCAAACATCAGCATTAAAGTAAATCTGCATTACAACGAATATCGTTGTAATGTATCAAATTTTTTGTACTATTTTGATTTCTCGATCTTTTTATAAAAATCTTTACCGATAACAGTTACCTCTGACATCTGTTTGAATGCAGGAGAGTAAATATACCACAGCTCTTTTGGTGTACCCATAGTTACTACGCCGACCATATCTCTTTGATTGGACCATAATATCGAGTATAGCACATGATATTTATTATCAATGATCTCGATACATTTTCTATTGAAATCTCCAGCTTTATGTTTACCACAGAAATTTGTGATTTTCCCTTTCCTGGATAATTGGGATATCTGGTCATCTACAAACTTTTCCGGTGTATTACCTGTATATTTATTGATACCCATCATCAACTGTACTCGTACACCTGTATCATAACCATTTTTCGGATTTTCTTTTGAAATGACCCATCCCAGAGAATAAGCTGCCAAATGGCTCTCACGATAAAACCAATCTTTTGGTTTTTTTATGCTTCCCTCTGTTGGAGATAACTCTTGAATTACAAATTCAAATTTTTCCGGTTTCTTCACTACAGAGGATGCTATATTGCCATTCATTTTGCTGGCTGAACATCCATTGGTCAATATGATAACGATTAGCGATACAATCCATTTCATTGCAACTCCTACATTTTGTACATTAACAGATATAAATGAGAAAAAGCTCTACTCTATCTTCAAAAAAGTCTATCACAAAAATATCAAAACCACGGTAATTCAAGTTTAACAAAAAACTAATATTAGTTGATATAATAGTGAGTATGAAGATACTGTTAGAAGAGTTCAAAAAGCTGCCCGATTATAGAAAAAATCAAGTAGGGTATACAAACCCCGGAGAGATACTGTTTTTG
>QKDN01000031.1 GCA_003252535.1 Campylobacterota bacterium
AGTGGCATTCCGGTATCGACCACACCGCCTGCATGGATGTAGTTGTGATTGGCATAGATCAGATCACCTTCGGTATCGTAGACACCGACCCCCATTGGATGGAGTTCGAACAGTTCCGTGAAATAGTTGTCTTCTCTGATATTGTATTGTTTCGCTGCCATCTTATGCCTGTTACTTCTGTTAACACTTACATTCTGTCAGTGTGCCGATGCTGGTTGAGCTTTTTCCTTATCATAGCTTTTTTTTGATTCGATATTTCTGTTTATATCCAAATAATCTCATAATTGTTATATATTTTGTTACAATTATTTTGCCTGTGATTATCATCATTTGCTTTTGAAAGCGTTGAGGACATCGAGGAGTGTTACGCTGCTCTCATCGGTGATCAGACCATTCGTCGACGGCCTGAAGATCGCTTCGAGGATCAGTGACCGATCCGACTGGCTCAGTCCACCGCCCTCCTTGATCAGGGCGAGGTAGGTGACGATCATCGTCTCCTTTTCGTATGCCTCCTCTTTGAGGTGGAGATTGCTGAAGATGATCTTCAGCAGCAGCCGGGCTATCCATATAAAGAGTGAGAGGATCAGGATCGACTGGACGATATGGAGCCAGAAATGCCTGTTGTTCAGTGTCGATACTATAGTCGTGTTGTTCTCGGCTAGAGTCTGGGCCGGGCCTCCCAGATACTGCGCATCGATGGCGGTGATGTTCTGTAGGGTCAGGACGATCAGGATGATCACCCAGAATACGAAAACACCCGAGAGGACCAGCGAAAGCCTGCGGTGTTTGTTCTTTTTCTGGCTCCAGTACTCCTGGGAGGCATGGAGGCGGTTGCTCTCCTCGATCGACCTCCTGGCATCGTGGAATTCCTTTTTGGACTCTTCGAGGGTGGTCTTGTAAGTCTCTAGCTTCTCCTGGAAATCCTCTAAGTCTTTCCTGGCCTTTTCCCTGATCTTCTTGAGCTCTTTCGAAGTGGCTGTTTTGGCAGATTTGTTGGCCTTGTTGAAAGAGCGTGTGAAGTCGCGCAGTGTATCGATCGAGTTGTGGAAGTTGCTCTTCTTTGCACTGCTTTGCTGGTAATTGGGATCGTTGTAGAGCTCCAGGAAAAGCTCTTTGAAATCGTTGAGGAGGTAATAGTTGCGGTTGAAGAGGTCGATATTCTCCATGATGGTAGCATCGTCTACGGCGAGGAAGAACTCGATCACTTCGAGTATCTTGAGGTAGTACTCTGCTTCGTTGTCCCGGTAGAAGGTCTCTTTTGTCTCTTTGAAGGCCCTGATGGCGTTGATGAGGGTGATGAGGTTCTCGTACTGGTTAGTCGACATCTTCGAGCTCCTTCAGCCATGCGCTCATATCGGCATCGCTGGGCATACGCCAGTCTGCCCGGGGGCTGAGACTGATCGAACCGACCTTGGGGCCGTCGGGCATACAGCTGCGTTTGAACTGCTGGGTGAAAAAGCGGCGGATGAAGAACGCAAGCCACTTTTTGATCGTCTGTCTATCATATTTGCCATCAAAAGCACGGGAGGCGAGGAAGAGTATCTTCGAAGGTTTCGCACCGTACTTGATAAAGTGGTAGAGGAAGAAGTCATGAAGCTCATAGGGCCCTACGATCTCCTCGGTCTGCTGGACGATGCGCTCGTTGTCGTGGGGGAGGAGCTCGGGGGAGATAGGGGTGGCGAGGATGTCGTCGATGATGTCGTGCAGATGCTCATCCTCTTTGAAGTGTTCGATCACATAGCGGATGAGGGTCTTGGGGATGCCGCCATTGAGGGCATACATGCTCATATGGTCGCCGTTGTAGGTGCTCCATCCCAGTGCTATTTCGCTGAGGTCTCCCGTCCCGATGACAAGGCCACCCTCTTTGTTGGCCATGTTCATCAGTATGGCCGTTCTTGCCCGTGCCTGGACGTTCTCATAGGTGACGGTGTGTTCGTCAGGATCGTGCCCTATTGCTTCGAACTTGGCCAGTGAGAGCTCTGTGATATCGACCGTCTTGAGGGTCACCCCCAGCGCCTCGCAGAGCAGCGTCGCGTTATCTTTGGTGCGTCGGGTAGTGCCGAAGCCCGGCATCGTCACCGCGACGATACCCCTGTGGTCCCACCCCATGATCTCGAATGCCTTGTGGGTAGATAGGAGGGCGAGGGTGGAGTCGAGCCCCCCGGAGATGCCGATGTGAGCCTTTTTGATCCGGGCTCTTTGCATCCTGGCTATCAGGCCGTGCGCCTGGATATGGATGATCTCCTCACATCGGTGGGCCTTGAGGGCATCGTCGGCGGGGACGAAGGGGAGGGGATCGACAGAACGGCGCAGCTCTTTGATAGCGGGGAGTGTACCCAGTTTGACGACGGTCGTCTTTTTACGTCTGGCATCGGCGAAACTGCTCTCGGCGAGCCTGAGCCATGTGAGGCGGGAGAGGTCGACATCGGCGGTGATGAGCTCATTGTCCATCGAAAATCGGGGCGTGCGGGCGAGGAGCGAGCCGTACTCGCAGATCATCGAGTCGCCGCCGAATACCGTATCGGTGGTCGATTCCCCCACGCTTGCCGAGCTGTAGGCATAGGCGCACATCGCCCGTGCGCTCTGGCTTCTCACGAGGGTTTCGCGGTATGTCGCCTTGCCGATGAGCTCATTGCTCGCCGAGAGGTTGAAGATGAGGTTGGCACCGTTGCTTGCCATATGGTTGCTCGGCGGCGTCACCGCCCAGAGATCCTCGCATATCTCCACCCCAAAGAGCATATCCGCCCCGTCGCTGAAGAGGAGATCGACACCGAAAGGTATCTCGGAGCCGAGGTACTCTGTCACTGTGCGGACGATATCCCTGCCGCTGACGAACTGTCGCTTCTCGTAGAACTCCTTGTTATTGGGGAGGTAGCTTTTGGGGACAATACCGAGGATATTTCCCGACTGGATCACAGCTGCGCAGTTGTAGAGACGGTTGGCATCGAGGAGGGCGATACCGATAATGGCGACCGTGTTACTCTTTATCGTCTCACTGAGGATGGTCCGGAGCGCTTCATTCTGCTTCTCGTAGAGATTGTGCTGAAAGAGCAGGTCGCTTGCCGAATAGCTGACAAGGGTAAGCTCGGGGAATATCACGACACTTGCATCCTGTGCTTCTGCCTCACGGATCAGTTCGATCACCTCACCTGCATTGGCCTGTGGGTTTGCTATGGTCGTTTTGTGCACTGCTGCGGCGATACGGTAAAATCCATGCATGCGACTCCTTTGGATAGCTGTTGAAAGCCACAATGATACCATAGTGTCACTATAGATCGATTTGTTCCCTACTCATAAATATAATAAGAATAATATACAATTATCTATCTTATAAGTTTTAATGTTTAATTTATAGAATTATTAAGCTTAGAGAGGGTATCATCATACTATCTGTTAGATAAAAAAAATTAATAAAAGTAAGGATGGTGTATTATGGTAGAGCATTTATTGGATGACCTTAAAGGGATCGGTGGATATAAAGCAGCGGCATTGTTGGATGCTACAGGAGAGGTACTGGTCTCGGATGCCTCCAACCTCAAGGGGGATATCGATATGGCGGTTGCCGTATTCAACGATATCTTTGTCACAGGTCACAAGACGGTCGAAAAACTCTCTCTTGGCAAGATGAAAACAATGCAGTTCATGACAAACCACGGTATCGTACTGATGGAGTGTTCCGGTGCGGGTGAGCACGCGGCGCATCTCCATATGTTTGCCATCCTCAGCCAGGATGGGAACCACGCGCTTGCAAGGATGCAGATGACAAAGGCACTCAACAACGCTATCCAGGAGCTTGGAGTATAACTCCACTTCTTCCCCGCACCGTTTCAGTAGATACGGTCGATGGGGTCAATATCTTTCATACTCTTTTATTCTCTTTTCCAGTACATTATTGAGATATCCTGTGGGGCTTTGAAGCGTCTCGTGGATCGTTCGTGCTTCCTCTCTGTAGGTATCCTTTTTCTCATCGCTCCAGTGTGGCGGAGGCGGGTCGAGATTGGTGATACGGTCGGCTATCTTGACCATCTGTATATATTTCGGCAATGCCTGCAACCTGCGCAGCGAATCATCCTTGGTCAGGGCTTCCACCCCCTCTATGATACGGCTGTCGATCTCCTCCCCATAAAGATCATACTCCGTATCCTCCATCACATCATGCAGCAGCGCACACGCCACGGCGATATCTGCCTCCTCGGTCGTCAACTCCTCATAAGGGAGCGCAGCGATCACTTCCGTCGCCACACTCATCACATGATAGACATAGGGGAGCCCATGCGGCGTAAGCTGCCCCTCGTGAGCTCTGAGGGCTATGGCGAGGTGTTTTTTGTAGTTGGCAGTGGTGAAGAGGGGTTGGTTCATGGCGCTTTCCTTTTGAGGTATTTTAGCATGGTATAATACAATGCAATATCATAGATAAGTTTTTAAATCATTATAGGCGGTTTTGGTGTGAAGCTTCCATTATCGTTTGGCAGTGACAAAGCTATGGAAAATGTAAAGTAGATAATTATCCGTAAGTTCGTTAACTTACGGATTGGTCTGGATTGGACTTTGTGTCGGACAAACAACACTCTTCAAGTATCATCCTAATATTTTTTATGGGATAATCAAATCCCAGTTGTTGTGCACGATGTAGTTTACAAGAGCGTAAATAGATATGCTTCCAGTTTTTTTCCGGCTTCCATCTATCTCTTGAACCCATCCCTTTGTGTCGATGGAGATGTTTCTGGTAACGTCTCCAGGCTTCATCTCGTTGATAGTCCATTTTTTACCTTTTTATCAATGTGTTCAGCAGCCACGATAATACGGTAAGAACTAACAGAAGTATTATAACAGAATTTTATTGTTTTGTTGAATCTCTTTTGGGATTCTTTCTGGTAAAGAGGTATGTTATGTTCCCATCAGGACGATGGGAACAATCAGAAGGAGGGATTATTTTACAATCCTGTCCTCATCAGCACCCAACTCCATCACTTCCCATGGAAGTCCCTGCTTGTTGAGCTCTTCCATGAACGGATCGGGATCGAGCTGTTCCATATTGAAGACACCTTTGCCGCTCCATTTCCCCTCGAGCATGAGCTTCGCGCCGATCATCGCAGGGACGCCAGTGGTGTAGCTGACACCCTGGCTCATCACCTCTGCGTAGCACTCCTCGTGGTCTTTGATCTGGTAGATGTAGATGGTGCGCTCTTTGCCGTCCTTGAGACCTTTGGCGAAGATACCGATATTGGTCTTCCCCTTTGTTCTCGGCCCCAGGCTCGCTGGGTCTGGGAGGAGGGTCTTGAGGAATTCGATCGGGATGATCTGCATACCTTTGTGCTCGACAGGCTCGATACCGAGCATTCCTACATTCTGAAGTACTTCCATGTGTTTGAGGTAGCTCGCACCGAATGTCATGAAGAAACGGATTCTTTTCAATCCCTTGATATGCTTCACAAGGCTCTCCATCTCCTCGTGGTAGAGAAGGTAGCTGTCTTTTGGTCCTACCTGCGGATAGTCCCACACCTGCATGATCTCCATCGGGTCTGTCTCGATCCACTCGCCGTTCTCCCAGTATCTTCCCTTGGCGCTCACTTCGCGGAGGTTGATCTCGGGGTTGAAGTTGGTAGCGAACGGATAGCCGTGGTCGCCTGCGTTGCAGTCGAGGATATCGATGGTGTGGATCTCGTCGAAGTAGTGTTTCTGTGCATAGGCGCAGAATACATTGGTCGCGCCCGGGTCGAATCCGCTGCCGAGGAGTCCCATGATGTTCGCATCTTTGAACTGCCCGTCTCTCTCCCACTGGAGCTTGTACTCGAACTTCGCTTCGTCCGGGTGTTCGTAGTTGGCCGTATCGAGATAGTCTACGCCGCATTCCGTACACGCATCCATGATCGTGAGGTCCTGGTAGGGGAGGGCGACATTGATCACGATATCGGCTTTGGTCGCCTTGATGAGTTCGACCAGTTCGGGGACGGAGTCGGCATCGACACCCGCAGTGGCGATAGTGACGCCGACCTTCTCCTGGACATTTTTGGCGATATCGTCACATTTGCTCCTGGTTCTGCTCGCAAGTGTGATATTGCCGAAGGTATCGCTGTTCATAGCACATTTGAAGGCTACGACATTGCCTACGCCGCCTGCACCGATGATCAATGTATTTCTTGACATTATAGCTCCTTGAATAAAATCTAATTCTAACATAACTTTCGTAAGAGTGCCGCAGAGGGATTACAAAACGGTTACTGCTAAAGACCCACTCCAAAATCGAGCACTCCTGCGCCAAGCGAACGCAAGCGCCCTTTGCAAGGGTTGAGCGCATGGCTTGTCGCACTCGATCTTGGAATACGGCAGAGCTATTTGAAATGCCAAAAAGAGCTATTCCAGCAGACTCTTGATGAGCTTCAGGTCGGCAAAGGCCTCTTTCTTGGCGGACGGATTTCTGAGCAGGTAGCCGGGGTGGTAGGTGGGGATGACGCTGTAGTTCCCCATCTGTTTGATTGTGCCTCGTACTTTGGAGATATCGCTCTGTTCGCCCGTGAGGTAGTGGTAGGCGTTCTCACCCAGCGCTACGACGATCCTCGGACGGATGATCTCGATCTCTTTTTTGAGGTAGGCCAGACAGGTGTGTATCTGTGTGGCAGTGGGGCTTTGTCCGTTCAGTGGATGGCATTTGACAAGGTTGCTGAGATAGACCTCGTCCCGGCGCAGACCTATGACATTGCCTATCATCGCGTCGAGGAGCTCCCCGGCACGCCCGGCGAATATCTCACCATTGCTGTCCTCAGCGGCACTCGGAGCTTCGCCGACGATGAAGAGCTTGGCTTTGAGGCTCCCTTTGCCAAAGACTGCGTTATGGCGGCTTTTGCTCAATTCGCAGAGATGGCATGATGCGGCCTGTCTGGCGAGTGCATCGATGGTGTGCGGCAGTACGAGGTTGGAAATATCGTACTTTGGCAGTGTGATATCGGTGTAGCGGTATCCGAGCTGCCTGAGCCAGTAGAGCTGTTTGAGCAGGAGTGCGTTGTGGAGATTCTTCATAAGGGAAGTATATCTGAAAAAAATTATTTGAATCCTTTCAGAAAATAATATTTTTATGCTACTATCATCGGCAATAAAAAATCCAGGAGTAACAATGAATAAAATCGGACTCTCTATCGCAGCTGTTGCGATGATCGGTTCTTCACTTTTCGCAGGTGGCGATATCGCCCCGGTCGATACCAGGACAGTGGATATCCCTGTGACAGAAGTTGCACCGGAATACGCGCTCGGACTGAAAGTAGGTACACTTGGTATAGGTGTCGACCTCTCCATGCCTGTGGCTGAGAAGCTTAATGTAAGATTCAATGTCAACGGGCTGACATATTCCGACTCTATAGAAGAAGAGGGGATCGATTATGATGGTGATCTCAAGCTCTTTACAGCGGGTGTTGTGCTCGATTACTATCCGTTCGAAAGCAGCGAGTTCAGGTTTACAGCAGGTGCATACTATAACGGCAATGAATTTGAAGCCAATGCAAAAGCTGCAAGCAGTACCGGTACGATCGAAGTTGACGGTGTTGACTATGATGTCAATGATTACCAGATCAAAGCCAATGTGACATTCGACGATTTTGCACCGTATGCAGGTATCGGATGGGGCAACAAAGTGGCTGCAAGCGGCTGGAGTTGGTCGCTCGATATCGGAGTCATGTATCACAATACCCCCGTGGTCGATCTCACCCCGGTCTGCGGTCCAGGGGCTACTGAGTGTGCCGCGTTTACCGACGGTGTGCAACAGGAAGAGAATGATATCAAAGAGAATATCGATGATACGCCCGAAGCAAAGTTCTATCCTGTCGTTATGGTCGGTGTGACCTATTCGTTCTAAAATCTCCTCCCATTGCTTCTGCCCTCTCGGGGAGGAGTGACATTTTTCTCACAAAAATGTAAAAATTGTAAAAATTATGATATTCTTCACTTATGGAAATAGAGATTCAGAGCGAAGAAGAGCTCGATAATTATACCATCTGTCACAGGTGTCATACGCTGCACCGTAACAAAGTACTGGCCGACGGCACCAAAGCGCTGTGCACCGAGTGCGGGGCGGTCCTTTACCAGAAAAACAGGGCTTTGATCAAAAACGGCCTCGCCCTGAGTATCTCCGGGCTCATCTTCTTCGCGCTGGCAAATCTTTTTCCCCTTATCAAGGTCCAACTTGTATCAGAGGAGCAGAGCATAAGCGTCCTGTCTATGCTTTTCGGGCTTATCGACGGGGGATACTATATCGTAGGGTTCTTTGTGGGATTTCTGGTCTTTGTTTTTCCCCTGATGGTCTTTATGATCTACTTTGTACTCTTCCTGGCATTGAGGCTCAGGAAAGGGAGGGAGCTGAGCAGGGACCTGCTCATACTGCTGGCATTCGTTTTGCCGTGGAATATGAGCGATATTTTCCTGATCAGTATCCTGGTGGCGCTGGTGAAACTCTTCGGAATGCTTGAGGTGCAGATGGGGGTGTCATTCTGGAACTTCATAGCTTTTGTTGCACTCGATCTTTATATGACACGCAATATCCATATCGGCGAGCTGTGGGAACTGAGGGATGAGGTATACCGAAGGAAACAGCAATGAGGGTAGACTCGAAGGATCTGCTGCGGTGCCCCGTCTGCGAAGCGGTCAATCTCGACAAAGGGAAGCGCAATATCTGCCGCAGATGCGGTAGAAGGATCTATTCGCACCGGAAATTCCGCACCGAAAAAAGCTGGGCCTACCTGATCGCGGCGATCATATTCTATATCCCCGCCAACCTCTACCCGATGCTCATCATCGATCAGTTCGGGATCAAAACATCGAGCACGATACTCGGCGGCGTGATCGAGCTGTGGGAGCATGGCTCCTACCCGATCGCGGTTATTATCCTCGTCGCTTCGATATTTGTGCCGATTTTTAAATTTTTGATGCTAATATATCTCCTCGTCGAGGTCGAATATTACGGATTTAGAAAAGATAAGAAGATTGACAAGTTCAAGGTATACTATCTGGCGGAGATCATCGGCCCCTGGTCTATGATCGATGTTTTCGTCGTGGCACTGCTGGTCGGGCTCATCCATCTGAGCAGTGTCGAGATGATCACGGGATTCGCCTCAACGTCGTTTGCGGTATCGGTACTGTTGACGATACTCGCAGCCAAAACATTTGATATCAGAGTCATAAAAAAGGATTGAAATGTCTCACGAAGTACCGGAAGTAGAAGAAGATTCGGGATACAATCTTCTCACTTCCATCTGGATCGTCCCCATCATCGCGGTGATCATCGCTATCTGGCTGGCAGTGCAGTATTTTACGCAGCTGGGTCCCCGGATCGAAATAGTCTTCGAGAACAACGAAGGGCTCAAAGAGGGGCAAAGCCAGATCAAATACCGCGATATTGCCATCGGGAAGGTCGAAAAGGTAGTGCTGCGTGAAGACGGCGAGGGTGTCAAGGTGATCGCAAGGATAGACAAGGAGGCAGTGTCGTTCCTCAGTGACGATTCGAAGTTCTGGATCGTCAAACCAGAGGTAGGGATAGGGGGTATCACAGGCCTCGATACGATCATCAGCGGTACCTATATCAATATGTACAGCACCAAAGGGTCTCTCAGCAAGAAAAAATTCATCGGGCTCGAGCAGCCATACCGTCCTTTCGAAGAGGGGAGCTATTTTCATCTCAATGCCCCGAGCTCATACAACATCGTCAAGGGAACCCCGGTCTACTACAAAAACATCAATGCGGGGAAGGTGGAGCATGTCTCACTGGCGCTTGACGGGACGACGATCGATATCATTGTCTATATCGAGAAACTCTATGTCCCTTATATCCATACCGACAGCAATTTCTGGGTGCAGAGCGCGATCGACCTCGAATACTCCAACGGCCGGTTTGATTTCAATGTCGCTCCCGTGAGCAATCTGATACGCGGGGGTATAGAGTTCTCGTCGTCCGGAGAAGACAGCAAGAGGAAAGTACCCGACCGTTATATCTTCCGTCTTTACAAAAGTCAGACCTTTGCGCAGGACAAGAGGATAGGGAAAGGGGGGAACTTTGTGCAGAAATATCTCCTGGAGTTCAATACTTCCATAGCCAAACTTTCGAAAGATGCCGTCGTCCTCTATGACGGTTTTGAAGTGGGGAGGGTCACCGATATCAGGCTCGGCTATGACAAAAAGAGCCATCAGATCAAAAGCAAGGTGTTCATCACGATAGACACTTCGATCTTTTACGATCCTTCCGATACCAATGTCAGTGGTGAGGAGAACCTCGAGCAGGCGGTCACAGAGGGACTCGCCGCTTCGATCGAGTCGCAGGACCCTATCAGCGGACTGATGTTCATCAACCTGGTCTTCGATGAGAGCAACCGGACAAAAGCGCTTGTCAAAACCGATCAATACATCCTGTTCCCGAGCATAGAAAAAGAGTCTTCCAATATCATGAACGGTATCAGCGGGCTGATCGCATCGATAGAGAAGCTCCCGCTTGACAAACTCGTCAGATCGACCGACAATGCGGTCAATACCCTCAATGATACGATCAAAGGGAATCAGGAGAACATCAATAAGCTTATCGCCGAGATGAGCGGGATGTTGGCCAATGTCAACAAGCTCGTTGACAGCAAGGAGTTCGGACAGATCCCAGAAGAGCTCAACAAGACCATGAGAGAGCTTCAAAAATCGCTCAAGAGTTTCGATCAGCTGGTCAAAGGTGACAAGAGTTCGCTCCTCTCGAGCCAGCTTACCGAGACGCTGCGTGAGGTCGCCAAGGCATCCCTTGATACCCAGAAGCTCCTCAAAAAGCTCGACCGCAAACCCAATTCACTGATATTCGGAGATTGACATGAAACGATTTTTTATACCTCTGGCAGCCTTTATGATGGCCGGGTGCGGCTCATCGACCCAGTACCTTCTGACGACCCCGAACCCTTCGGCTCACTACTCCAGGTCATTGCCGGTGATAGGGGTGGAGAAGATCGTCCTTCCGGAATATATGCAAAAAGGGAAGCTTGCCACGCAGCGTACCTCTACCCAGATCGTCTACTCGGGGAGCTCGCAATGGGCAGGCGAGATGGATGAGTCGCTTACGAAAGAGCTGATCTCCTACATCCAGAAGAGTTTCAACCATCCGGGAGTCTACGGCTATCCCTGGGATATCTCCCAGAGTGCGGGGATCAAGATCAGGGTCAATATCAGCAGATTTATCGCTTATGGTAGCAAGGTCTATCTCGATGCGAGTTGGGAGATGGTACGGAGCAGCGGAGGGAGGTCGAGCGGGCTCTTCAGTGTAGCGCTTCCGACCGGGACAGGCGATGCGGCAGTAGTGGATACGATGAACCAAGCCTATGCCAGACTCTGCGAAGCGGTCGCGGCGAGACTGGCGAAGTAGAAGCGGCGGTTATTTCTTTCGCAGCGCTTTGATCCTGTTGGCTACCGTTTTGAGAGGGTGTTCCCGGTAGTGCGACATATCGCACCCTTTTTTCTTTGCGAGGGTATAGTGGTCGTTGTAGAAGTCCAGTGCACCGTCGATATGGCGCTCTTCCCTCGAGCCGTGGTAATTGTAGCCGCGTCTGTAGAATCTGCCGTTGCATACGACGAGCTTGCGGTTGAGCATGATGGAAAGGAGTTCCATCTGGGCCCCTTTGATATCATTGTGGCGGAAATAGAGTTTTTCGAACTGGTCGGTGATCCGTTTGTGAAATATCGCAGCTTCGGCCTGATGCTCCGCACATGTGGTCTCTTTGCGAATATGACCTGTTCTCCCCTCACCGGTACAGCCGGAGAGTATCAGGAGAAGAACGGTACCAAGGAGCGGCCTGAATATCTTACCCATCCGGTTTTACCGATTCGCAGCGATGACTTCCCGGAGGAGATCCATGAAGTTCTCTTCGCTTTTACCGCCTATCATCGGTTCGGCGATCTGTTTGTCGGAGCTGTTGAGGAAGTAGATCGTAGGGGTTCCGTAAGGCTCTTCGAGTCCCTTTGGAAGTTTGTCGATCTCGCTGATATCGAGCTTGGTGATCGTGAAATGTTTGTCGGTGAGTTCTTTGAACTTTTTGTATCCGAGGTACTCTTCGATCCTCTCGCAGGGATGGCAGCCGGGTTGGGTGATGATGATCATATGTATCTTCTGCGGCATAGGCTGTGTCTTCTCATCGGCAACAGCACTGAAAGGGAGGAATGCGAGTAACAGGACGCTCAACAAAAATCTGTACATTGTGTCTCCTAGTGGTAATGATCCGACAATTGTACAGAGTATTCTTTAATCTTCGTCTATAAAAAACTCTTTTTTGGGTTCTTCTTCCTGCGACTCTTCGGTATCTGCCTCGATGTCGAGAGGATTTTCCTCGATAGAGAGGATGTCTTCGATCCGGCTCTCGAGATAGACCCTCTCTGCGGGCTCTTTGTATTCTTCATGCCATCTGCTGTGCTGATCTGTGATCACTTCGAGAGGGAGGTTGTCGAGCGTGACGAGGTCTTCTATCTCACGTCCGCCCGATCCGGTTGCTACAGGCTTGGTTCTCTCGGGAGATTCCGTATCTGTATCTTGAGGTATGCTATCTTCGGGACTTTCTCCATGGTTTTCGCTCTGAGACTCTTCACCCTCTGCTCCATCCTGATCATCCGTATCCTGTAGTGTCCCCCTCTCCTCTTCGCCTGCTTCTTCTGCGGTCTGTTCATCCTCGGGGGGCAGTGGCATCTCTTCGGTCTCTTCAAGTATTTTTTGTTCGTAGAGGCGTTTCTCACCCTCTTTCTGGATGGTCCTGAGGGAACGCTTGATCTCGTTCATACAGCAGATGCCGGCGGGGTGGCGCAGGTCGCAGCGATCGCCGTAGTAGTCTATGCGGGTCTTGATGAGATCGAGGAGGTTTTTCTCAAAGAGCCGTGCACGCGGGATGTTGAAGCAGTAGCATATCGCACCCTCGGATGAGGAGTAGTCCTTGAAACCGATCTCTTTGTTGACAGTCCTTATATCGAAGTATTCTTTATCGCCGTTGTAGTAGACGATCCTGCATTCGGGATTGAAACAATAATAGTATTTCGCATCACCGATCTTGCTGATATCTTTGACATGGTGCAGTATGGTTTCGACGTGTACTCTCTGTCCTTTCTGGAAACAATGGGGACACTTGGGTGTAAAGAAAAGAATCAGAAATCCTTTTGTTCGAGATGGCCAAAATTATATCAGGTTTACTTAAATAAATCAGTGTTGAAAATATTAATTTGACTCAATTGTTTTGATATTTTTTGATTATTAGGTAGAATACATTCGAATATAACAAAAACTTTTGGATAATGTGAGGTTTGAATGGGGTTTTCCGGTTTGTATCCTATGCGGTTTGTGATCTTTTTTGTCACTGTGCTTTCGCTCTATGGCGGTGAGCAGTATCGGGAGTATGATGTCAGATCGGCTGTCATCAATTACGAGATAAGCGGCAGCGATTTCATGTCCAATCAGTCGCAGCTGAGTATCGAAGGGCAGGCGACACTGCTCTTTGACAAATGGGGTGCAAAATCGCTCTACAAAGAGAAATATACCCAGACCATGACGGGTATACTGGAGAACAAACAGACCTTCAGCAGTATGATCCTCGATGACAGCGGCAATATCTACGATGTCGATTTTGACAAGAGTATCATCAATACGCGTGAAGACTCCAACAAGAAGAAAGCGATCGAGCTCAAAGAGAACCGTTATCTCAAAAGACTCGAAGAGCTGCCGCTCAAGGGGAAGAATGTCGGCACATCGGTGGTGCTCGGGTATGTCTGCGATGAATGGCAGATCGATGATGTCAAAGAGTGCATCTACAAAGGGATCATTCTCAAAGAGGAGTACAACAGGGATATCCTGAGGGTCAAAAGAGCGGTCAAGATACAGTTCGATCTCGATATCCACGATGAGCTGTTCCTCCTTCCTCCTTTTATGCAGAGCGAATCGGTGGGATTCCTGCTCGATGAAAAAAGCGCTGTGATCTCGAAGAGCAGTGCCGAAGCGGCCAAAAAAGAGGATGAAACAGCGAAGAACATTCCCAAAAGTGACGAGGTCGAGACCAAGACAAGCACCGACAAAGCGCTCTCGACCGTTATCTTCAACAAACAGAAAGAGCTCCTTCCCCAGCTTCTTGAAACCCTCAAAGAGGCTCGGGCGTGTATGGAGAATGCCGAGGTCAAGGATGAGGCGAATGCATGCTTCGAGCCGATCGATGACCTCCGCGTGCTGATCAGCGGGAAGGCATCCAAATCATACAAAGTAGAGTACTGGCTCGAGATCGACAAAGAGAAAAAACGCAACGCACTTGACAAAGAGATACTCCTCCTCAAGCAGAGTATGCCGTGTATCAGAAGGAGCCGGAACATCGACGATCTCTCGGAGTGTATCGACAGCAAAGAGTATCAGTGAAACTCAAGCGCATCTATGTCGAACTGACCAATGTCTGCGGGCTGCAATGTTCGTTCTGCCCTTCGCTGACACTTGCCCCGGGGAAGATGGAGCCTGGGGATTTCGACAAACTGATCGTGCAGTCAAAAGCGTATACCAGGGAGGTGGCCTGCCACGTCATGGGCGATCCGCTCACACTCCCCAACCTCCCGGAATATCTCGATATCATCGCCCGCCACGGCCTCAGGGCTCTCCTGACCACCAGCGGCTATTATCTCAAAAAACACTCTTTCGATACGCTCTTCCATCCTGCGGTCAAGCAGATCAATATCTCCCTCAACAGCTACAATAAGAACGACTCCGCCATCACGCTCGGACAGTACATGGCTCCCATCGCGGCACTATGCCGTGAGAAGCTTGCACGCGGTTCGGAGATATTTGTCAATCTCCGCCTCTGGAATCTGAACGAGAGTTGCAGCGACAGGGACTACAACGAATCGGTCTTCGCCTACCTGTCGGAGCAGTTTGGTACGGTCATATCAAGTGAAGCGATCTATACCCAGAGACCCCGCTCGCTGCGTCTGGAGAACAAGATACTGCTTCATTTCGACGACTACTTCGAATGGCCCTCACTCGCCAATCCTGTCTACGGAGACGGCACCTGTCATGGGCTTGGTTCGCATATAGGGGTTCTTTCTGACGGTAGGGTCGTGCCCTGCTGTCTGGATGGTCAGGGGGTGATGGAGCTGGGCAATATCCACGACGCATCTCTCTCGGAGATACTCCATACGCCAAGGGCCGAGGCTATCAGGGAGGGGTTCAAAAAGGGCAAGGCTGTCGAGGAACTGTGTCAGAGGTGCAGCTACAAGATACGGTTTGGAGAAAGCTGAAGCAGTATGCCCGGGTAGTAAACACTTTCGCGATCGAAAGAACTATTCCTCGAAATACCTGCTGCCTACAATGGGGACGAGTATCAGGACGACGCCGGTGACGATCGTCGGGATGAGTTCCTCTACGAAATAGGGGAAGACCATCAGCCCGATACCGCTGATCGCGTACAGGATACTCCGCTTCTTCCCCATCGCATAATACCCCATCCCGATGATCCCGAATACGATGCTCCACACAAAGGTCTCCATCTCTTCTCCCTCATAATATTTGGCAAACTATAGCTGAAAAATGTGGGGGAATAGGATTAGCTGTTCAATATCCTCTTGATAGCCTCCGAGCAGATCGTCAGTCCGAACGCCCCGGTGACGGCGATGCACGATCCCTTCTCGACGCATTTCGCCTCTTCGGGGGAGAATACTACCGTAAAGTTCCGGTCGAATTTTGCCTTTTTGAGCTCGTTGCGTATCTTGCGTGCGAGGGCGTCGCCGTGGCTTTTCCAGATGGAAGCTACTTCGATCTTCGAGGTGTCGTAGCGTTTGGCGGAGCCCAGCGACATGATGAGCTTTTTGTAGCATTTTTTGGCCACCTCGATCTTGACCTTGGTGGTGTCGGCGGCGTCGATGACGATGTCGTAGGGGGAGAAGTCGAAGCTCTCCACCCATGCCATGTCCATCCGCTGGTCGATCGCCCTGATTCCGGGGTAGAGCTCGGTGAGGACGGAGGTCTTGAGCGCGCCTGTATGGTCGCTGGCTATCTGGCGGTTCTGGTTGGTGATGTCGTAGGTGTCGTAGTCGAGGATGGTGATATCGCTGACACCGCTGCGGTAGAGGCAGTCGAGGGCATGACCGCCGACTCCGCCGACTCCGAGGATCAGTATCTTCGCCCGCTGGAGTTTGGCGAAATCCTCCTCGCCGAAGAGCATGCGGCAGCGTTCAAATCTCATAGCCACTGCTCCATCCGCTCGATATCATCATAGCTGGTCATATCGAGGTGGACGGGAGTGATGGAGACGAAACCTTCGCTCACTGCCTCGAAATCGGTGGCTATCTCGTGTGTATTGGGGTGCCAGTCGAGTCGCGGGAGCCCTATCCAGTAGTATTCGTTGCCGCGCGGGTTGCGGTGTACCTGCGCGTCGTTGCCGTAGCCGCGGTTGCCCGCTCTGGTGACCCTGTACCCTTTGCACTCTTCAGGGCGGATCGGCGGGATATTGATATTGAGGAATTTCCTCGGGGGGAGAGGGAAGGAGCCGCCAAGTATCTTCTCCACGATATCCCTGATCGTGTTCTGGGCGAGCTCGTAGCCGATATCGGCGATATCGTGGCAGTTGCTCGTGCAGACCTGCGAGACGGCGATGGAGGGTATCCCCTGCAAGACCCCCTCCATCGCAGCCGAGGCGGTGCCGGAGTAGGTGATGTCCTCCCCCATATTCGCCCCCTTGTTGATCCCAGAGATGATGAGATCGGGCTGGTGGTCGTCATCGAAGAGCTTGTGGAGCGCGAGGAAGATACAATCCGAGGGGGTACCGTCGTCGAGCTTGTAGAAGTCGTCATCGACGCTGATGAAGCGGAGCGGTTTGGTGAGGGTCAGCGAATGGCCGCAGGCGGATTTCTCCAGTGTGGGGGCGACGATAGTGAGATTGGCGACCGGGCGCAGAGCCTCGATGAGGGCGATGAGGGCAGGCGAGTCGTAGCCGTCGTCGTTGGTTATTAATATGGTTTTTTTCATTTTGTTCTCTTTTTTGTAGGGTGGGTTTCCCAACCCACCGTCAACATAGCACAATAATAAATACCCAGATCGTAGGATTGCCATTTTATGTAGCAAATGGTGGGCTGGCAAGCCCACCCTACGCGACAGGGATGTTTATGTGTCATTGTTGTTTTGGTTTTTGATAGCAAATCATAGCATAGTTGTACTATATTGTCATTTTGTCTCCTATTATGCTATAATCGTTACATAATGATCTATACATAAAAAGGATTACTCATGGGAGCAACAGTACGCAAGAACTTTGTCTTCGACGCAGAGGTCGCAGAACATCTCGAAGAGATCGCGAGGAACAGCGAGCAGTCGATGACATCGGTAGTTCAGGAGTTGATAGAGAAACGCCACAGAGAGCTCATGGTACAGAAACGGATCAAAGCCTATGAGCGGATGGTAGGGAGTGCAAACGGTCTTTTGACCGATTTCAGCGTGCAGTCTGTCAAGGCGCAGATGGATGTTTAAGCATATCTTTTTGGATACCAATGTCATCGCCGACATTTACGATAGTTCCAGACCATCGCACGCCCACAGCAGGAAGGTCATCTCTTCGCTGATAGGTGATGAGAATGTTACTCTGTACACTTCATGCGATATCATCACCACACTCTATTACATTCTGTCAAAAAGGGGTAAGAGAGAAGCTCTCAATGCAATACTTGATATCAATGACTTCTGCAATGTCATCGAATTCGGTAACAAAGAGGTGCTACAGAGCTGTACACTGATGCTCGACAACGACCGATACTGCGACCTCGAGGACACCATCCAGCACATCATGGCAAAGAAAAGCTCCTGCGATCTCATCCTCTCCAACGATGCGCGCTTCGCATCGGAAGATATTGAGCTTCTCACTACGGCGGAGTTTGTGGAGAGGTATTTGTAGGGTTTTTTGAAAGTTTTGGAAAAGGCTTTGTGTTTTGATTTTTTTGTGGTAGAGTTGTTTTTAATTTAATCGGAGATGAAAAATGACAAAAATAATGAGTATTCTAATGATGATTGTATCTATTATCGGAGCATCAGAAAATATTGAATTAACAGAAATTTATTCTGAATTTACTGAAACGGTTACAGTGCAATATAGTAAAACTATTAGAGTGAAACAAACACAAGTAAATATTAAACAAGACTCATCACTTAACGATATCGTTTATTACTGGAATAATGTAGTGAACTCCAGAGATACGGTTGCATTATTTAATTTGTACGCACCGTATGTATTGTATTACGGGAAAGAAATGAGTGATAAATCGTGTATACAAGATAAGAGAAATTTTTATAGAAAATATCCATTTTTTAGTCAATCTGTAGACAACCTTGAAACAGTAAAGATTGATGAGAATCTTTATAAAGTATATTTTGATAAATTCGTTAAGATGAAAGAGGGAAGTGAAGCTAAGAACTATCCTAGCTATCTGCTCATTGGGTATTATGAGGGAACGGCATATATTTTTGTTGAAGGTGACAGTATCACTGACAAAAATTTACTAAAAAAACGATTTAGATAATTTACTTATTACCGCAATTAAATTGCGGAATACATCCGGACTGAGCTGCGTAGTTCCCGTATACACTACAAAACACAGTTTTGTATCGAGTTAAAAACTGTAATATTTCAATCAGATAGCGAAAATCCAACAAACACCTTAACTCCCATCACTAAACATTCCACTGAAGCTCTATAGAGAAGCGACAATGTTACACTTCAAAAAAAAGGAGTCACAAATGTTTGGTTATCATGATGGATTTGGAATGATGGGATTTGGTTGGTTCTTTTTGATCTTGATAGTGTTCTTATTGTTCTACTTTCTCAATAATAACAATACGACGAACAAAAAATCTGCACGGGATATCCTGGATGAGAGATATGCAAAAGGAGAGATCGACTCGGAAGAGTATAATGAGAAAAAGAAGAATTTAGACGATTAGTGCCTGAGATCGCAACGATCGACTATACTATGAAATACATCTTTAGTTGGTTCCCACGATTTTCGTGGGAATCCAGACTTGAGCTACAATTGAAAGCGCCGTATGCATGCCCACGAATATCGTGGGCACGAAAGTAAAAGACCCTCCATTTCCAAAATCAAACATACTTGTACTATAATACTCCCATCTTACCGCTATCAAAAGGATACTTTATGATACGACCGCTTCTTCTGCTCGCTTCCCTCCTGCTGCTTTCGGGCTGCTCCGTCAATGAGAAAAAAGAGAACAAGTTCTACGGCAATATCGATGTGTGTACCGTTTCGCTGGCGTTCCGGGTGTCGGGGCGTATCGAGAGCATCGGCTTCGACGAGGGGCAGAGGGTCAGGAAGGGGGATGTCATCGCCAGACTCGACAACGCCCTCTACCTCCAGGCACTCAACCAGATCGACTCGCAGATCAAGATGCAGCAGGCGACGGTGGAGAAGCTCGAACGCGGCTACAGACCCGAAGAGATCGACAAGGCCGCCTCCAAGCTCCGCCAGAGTGAGATCAACAGGAACCGCCTCAAAAAAGAGTACGAGAGGATAGAGAAGCTCTACTCCACCAGCTCCGTCACCCCGCAGCAGTATGATGATGCCAAAGCAGCCTACGAAGCGGCGGAAGCGGAGCAGAGCTACGCCAAAAGCTCCTATGATATGCTGCGCAACGGCTATGACAAAGAGGATATCCTCGCCGCCAAAGCGAGCCTCGAAGCGCTCCAAGCACAGAAAGAACTGGCGAAGATCAACCTAGCCGATACCAGCCTCGTCTCCCCCACCGACGGGACGGTGATCACCCGCATTTACGAGGCGGGCTCCATCGTCAGCCCGTCGCAGAGCGTCGTGGAGATCGCCATGGACGGCGAGTACTGGGTGCGCAGCTACATGAGCGAGCGCTACCTCGGGGTCATCAAAACGGGGCTCAAAGCCCTCGTCCACACCGACAACGGCAAGACCTACGAGGGGACGGTGAGCTTCATCTCCCCCATAGCCGAGTTCACCCCCAAGACGGTGCAGACCGAGGAGCTCCGCACCGACCTGGTCTATAGATTCCGCATCGTCCTCAAGGAATTCGACGACAGCGTCAGGCAGGGGATGCCCGTGACCGTGACCTTCCCCGATGTCAAGTTCGATACCCCATGATCATCACGGCAAAGAGCCTCAGCAAGTCGTTCGGCAAAAACCCTGCTCTTAAAAACATCTCTTTCGGGATCAAGCCCGACAAGATCACCGGGGTAGTGGGAGCCGACGGGGCTGGGAAGACGACGCTGCTGCGCATCCTTGCGGGGCTTTTCGAGGTCGAAGCGGAGGAGCTGAACATCCTCGGGTACGATATGCGTACGGACTCGGGCGAAGTGCAGGAGCTCATCGGCTATATGCCGCAGAAGTTCGGACTCTACGAAGACCTGAGCGTCATGGAGAACCTCACTCTTTATGCCAACCTCCAGTCGATCCCCAAAGAGCGTATCAAAGGGCGGATCGAAGAGCTGCTGGAGTTTACCAACCTTTCGGATTTTCGTGACTTCCTCGCCTCCAACCTCTCGGGCGGCATGAAGCAGAAGCTCGGTCTCGCCTGCTCGCTCATCAAAAAGCCCAGGCTACTCCTCCTCGACGAGCCCGGCGTCGGCGTCGATCCCATCTCCCGCAAGGAGCTCTGGGCGATGGTGCAGAATCTCACCTCCGAGGGGGTGAGTATCGTCTGGAGTACGGCGTACCTCGACGAGGCGGAGCTCTGCGACGAGGTGATACTGCTCGGGGAGGGGGAGATACTCTTCCACGGTGATCCGGCTGATCTGCGCTCTACGATGCGCGGGAGGACATTCCGTATCAGCGGCGCGATACCTGACAAACGGGCATCGCTGATGCTCGCACTCTCCTACCCCTCGATCAAGGACGGCCTGATCCAGGGGGAGAGCATCAAGCTCGTCACCGACGAGAGCAGGGCGCTTCCGAGTCTCGACGAGATCGGGGCGGCGGGGGCGGCGCTGAGCGAGATCGAGCCCACTTTCGAGGATGGGTTCATGCATATCCTCGGCGTCGATTTCGATGGCTCTTCGCCGCTGGAGGAGTTCATCCGTCCCATCGAGCTGGAGCAGAAGACGGTGATCGAGGTGGAGAAGCTCACCAAAAAGTTCGGTTCCTTCACTGCGGCGAGCGATATCTCGTTTCGGATAGGGCAGGGGGAGATATTCGGGCTCCTCGGCCCCAACGGCGCGGGGAAATCGACCACCTTCAAGATGCTCTGCGGACTGCTGAAGCCGACAAGCGGGAGGGCGGAGGTACTCGGGTATCGCTTCGAGGATTCGCCCCTCGAAGCGCGGGCGAGGATAGGGTATATGTCGCAGAAGTTCTCCCTCTACGGCGACCTGAGCGTACTGGAGAATCTCCGATTTTTCGCAGGGGTCTATGAGCTCATAGGGGAGGAGAAACGGCGGACGATCGAGCGGATGGCCGATATCTTCGACCTCTCGCGCTACCTCCACACCCCCTCCAAAGACCTGCCTCTGGGGTACAAGCAGCGGCTCTCTCTGGCGTGCGCCATCATGCACAACCCCGCCATCCTCTTCCTCGACGAGCCCACCAGCGGCGTCGACCCGCTGACACGGCGGGAGTTCTGGAACCATATCTATGCGATGGTGCGCAAGGGGGTGACGGTGATGGTGACGACCCACTTCATGGACGAGGCGGAGTACTGCGACAATATTGCCCTCATCTATGCCTCCAGAGCCATCGCCATCGATACGCCGCACAACCTCACGGCGCGGATATCCCCCGACGCCACGATGCAGGAGGCGTTCATAGAGCTCATCAAAAGGAGCGAGAGTGAAGCTTCATAGATTCAATGCGCTCTTCGTCAAGGAGAGCCTGCAGATCATCCGCGACCCGAGTGCGATCCTCATTGCCGTGGTGTTGCCGCTGATCCTCCTCTTTATGATGGGGTATGCTATTTCGCTCGATTCACGCAATATTCCGGTGGGGGTGGTGATAGAGCAGCACTCGAAGTATTCCGCCTCGCTCCTGAGCTCTTTCCAGAACTCCAAAAGCTTCAGCGTCGAGGTGGGGAACGACAAACGCTCCTTCGAGACAGAGATCAAGGAGGGGAAGATCAGGGCGATCATCATCATCCCCGCCACCTTCGCCCGGGATATCGCCCGGGGCGAGCCCACCATCCAGATACTCGCCGACGGCACCGAGCCCAATATCGCGGGCTTCGTCCAAAAGTACGCCAATGGTCTCTGGCAGAACTGGCTCTCGCAGGAGGGGCTCGATAAGCATATGAAACAGGTGCAGATCGATTTCGAGAGCCGCTACTGGTTCAATGCGCCGCTGCTGAGCAGCTACTTCCTGCTGCCCGGCTCCATCGCCATCGTCCTGACCCTCATCGGTACGCTGCTGACCGCCCTTGTCGTAGCGCGGGAGTGGGAGCGGAGCACGATGGAGGCGATCATGTCGACCCCCATCACGATCGGCGAACTGGTGCTGGGGAAGATCATGCCGTACTTCGTCCTGGGACTCGTCTCGGCGACCCTGAGCGTCGCTATCGCGATAGGGTGGTTCGGTATCCCGTTCCGCGGATCGTTCATCCTCCTGATCCTCACCGCCTCGATCTACCTCTTCCCCGCGCTGAGCCTCGGGCTGCTGATATCGACCATCGCCAAGAACCAGTTCGTCGCCGCGCAGGCAGCCCTGATCGTGGGGTTCCTCCCCGCGTTCCTCCTCTCGGGGTTCATCTTCCAGATCAGCTCGATGCCGCAGTGGCTCCAGACGATCACCTATATCCTCCCCGCAAGGTACTTCGTCGAGATACTCCAGACCCTCTTCCTCGGCGGCAATATCTATGAGGTGATCCTCCCCAATACGCTGGCGATGATCGCGGTGGGGGGTGTGATCTTCACCGTGATCCTCAGGATCACCAAAAAGAGGCTCGAATGAAAATATGGTTTTATCAGCTATTAGCATTGATGAAGAAGGAGTTCCTGGCTATCTGGAGCGACAAGAAGTCCCGGGTGATCATCATTATCCCCCCGCTTCTCCAGCTCTTCGTCTTCTCCTACGCGGTGACGCTGGAGGTGAAGAATATCAGCATCGGCGTCCTCGACCGCGACAATAGTGTCCAGAGTCAGGAGCTCATCCGCGCGCTCGGGTACAGCAGCAGCTTCGTCAATATCTACCGTCTGGAGAGCCAGAAGGAGCTTCAGAAGGTGATCGACACCCAGACGGTGATCGCGGTGGTCACTATCCCGCAGGATTTCGCCCGGGATATCGCGAGCAGCCGCAGGGCGACGATCCAGATCATCGCCGACGGGCGCAAGTCCAATACGGCGCAGATCACCGAAGGGTATATGCAAAACGCCATTATGCGGGTCTTCGGGGATATCGAGGTGGAGCAGAAGATCATCGCCGGACGCAATCTCTACAACCCGAACCTCGAGAACTTCTGGTGGATACTCCCCAATCTCATCGGCACCATCTCGATGCTCGTAGCGCTCCTCCTCACCGCCCTTTCGGTGGCGAGGGAGCGGGAGCTGGGGACCTTCGAGCAGATACTCGTCACGCCCCTCTCCTCGACGACACTGATGATAGGCAAGACCCTCCCGCCACTCATGATCAGTATCGTCGATGCGAGCGTTATCTTCACGATCGCCCATTTCGGGTTCGGCGTCCCCTTCACCGGATCGCTGCTGATCCTGGTGGCGGGGATCATCTCGTTCCTCTTCTCCATCGTGGGGCTCGGGCTCTTCATCTCCTCCATCGTCTCGACCCAGCAGCAGGGGATACTCGGGGCGTTCGTCCTGATGGTGCCGTATATTCTGATGTCGGGATTTGCAACCCCCGTGGAGAATATGCCCTCATGGCTCATCCCCTTCACCGATATCGTGTCGCTGAAGTACTTCCTCATCCTCCTCAAAGGGGTCTTCCTCAAGGATATCGGCTGGGATATCGCTCTGACCCTTATCGTCCCGATGCTCATCCTCGGATTCATCTCCCTGAGCGGGGCTACATGGATGTTCCGTAAGAAGGTTGGCTGAAAAGGAGAGGATGGGTATCTCTGAAGGCAATCCAATACTCAAAAGCAAGTGCGACAAGCCATGTGTCAAACCCATGAAATGGGCGCTTGCGTTCGCATGGCGCAGGAGTGCTTATTTTTGAGTGGGTTTTAGAGATACTCGGATGATAATTTCGGAGATGAAAATGTCTGAGATTTACCGACCTCAAACAAGCAACTTAGTATAATGATGCACAATTTTTGAGCTACAAAGAAGGGTCTATGGAAATCAAAACGATAAAAAAGATGGAAAAAGAGGCGTATAAGAGCAGTAGTTTCGACTTTTTGAGGTTGGGGCTGGCGATGCTCTTTATGATCATGGTATTGATCTACAGTTTTGCGACTTCAGGAGGGATACCCAATAATCTCTTCCTGGCGATAGCCGCACTGTTTGGCGCCTATATGGCGATGAACATCGGTGCGAACGATGTCGCGAACAATGTTGGACCGGCAGTAGGCTCGAAAGCACTGACGATGACCGGGGCGATCATCATCGCTATGGTCTTCGAAGCTTCCGGTGCGTTCATCGCCGGGGGTGAAGTGGTCAAGACCATCAAAGACGGTATCATCGACATCTCCGGCTTCGAGGGGCATGCTGATACCTTTATCTGGGTAATGATGGCTGCGCTCCTCGCTGCGGCGCTCTGGCTGAACTTCGCTACCTATGTGAAGGCTCCTGTCTCTACGACCCACTCGATCGTCGGGGGTGTCATGGGTGCTGGTATCGCGGCGGCAGGCTTTTCTGTCGTGGCATGGGATACGATGGGCAAGATCGTCGCGTCATGGGTCATCTCACCGCTCCTTGGTGGGATCATCGCGGCAGCGTTCCTGATGGCGATCAAAAAGACGATCATCTACAAAGAGAACAAGGTGGAAGCGGCAGCCAGGTGGGTTCCTGTCTTTGTAGCTGTCATGTCATGGGCGTTTGTCACCTACCTGACCCTCAAAGGTCTCAAGAATGTCTGGCCGAGCATCGTGCATATGCTCAGTTTCCTTCCGCAAGATAAAAAGCCGTCATTTGCAGTAGCTTCGGTGATAGGGCTTGTCGTGAGTGTCGGTGTCTACTTCTTTGTCGTGTCCCATGTCAAAAAGAGCGCTCATAAGCTTCACAACAACCGTGATGGGATCAATGCGCTCTTTACCATGCCGCTTATCTTCGCTGCGGCGCTCCTCAGCTTCGCTCACGGTGCGAACGATGTTGCCAACGCCATCGGGCCGCTCGCTGCTATCAACGATGCGATCGTCCATGGCGGCGTATCGGGCAAGGCGAGCATCCCTCTGTGGGTCATGGCAGTAGGTGCATTCGGTATCGCTATCGGTCTGGCTCTCTACGGGCCGAAGCTCATCCGTACTGTCGGTAGCGAGATCACAGAGCTTGACCAGATGCGTGCGTTCTCGGTTGCCATGGCAGCAGCGGTGACGGTGATCGTCGCTTCGCAGCTTGGGCTTCCTGTCAGCTCGACCCATATCGCTGTGGGCGGGGTCTTCGGCGTAGGTTTCCTCAGAGAGTTCCTCAACTCGAGCAAAGAGAGAGGTGAGATCGAGCACGACAGAGTGACTATCGATGATGAGAAAAAGCTCCTCCGCGCTTTCAGCGCCGAGCTCAAAACCCTCGAAGAGAAGAGCGGCAAGACACAGGAAGACTATGAGCGTATCGTAGAGCTCTATAAAGCCATTGATGAGGAAGAGCGCCAGCTCAAAGAGGTTAAGAAACAGCTCAAGTCTGCCCAGAAGACCCACTATGTCAAAAGAGACGCGGTCAAGAAGATCGTAGCGGCATGGATCATCACCGTACCTGCCGCAGCGTTCCTGGCTGCGCTTGTATTCTTTATGATCAAAGGGATGGTTCTTTGATCATCTTCTAAAACTTAAAGATACTCAGTTCACTTTTATGGGTATCTTTTTTATTCTCAGGCAGGTCAAAATTCATTTTGACCGGGCGAGAATTCTTATTCGATACTTCAGCAATATCTATATTCCCAAAATTCACCGGATCATCCATAATATCGAGATATATCGGTTCGTTCTTCTTTTTGCTGTCTGAGCCTTTTTTGGCATCGATCTCGGCAAGCTTCTGGCGTTTGAGCACTTCACGTCTCTCTTTCGAAGTGAGCTTGACACCCTTCCTGTAGTTTTTGATATTTTTTCTGTGCTCTTTGAGCGTTACGGCAAAATCGTGGTGGCCACGGCGATTCTTCATAAAGTAAAGGTAGTCGCTTTCCCTCGGGAAGGTAGCGGCATAGAGCGAATCGATCGTGACGGCGCACAACGGGTATGGAGGGAGTCCGCGATACTTGTAGGTGTTGAATCTGCTTGTATCACTCCTGATCCTCTCCGGTGTGATGACCTGGTGGGAGTATTTGCCGTAGTTGAGTGTACCGTCCATCTGGAGCTTCATCCCCCTTTTGAGACGGTTATGGATGACAGAGGCTATCGTACCCATCTCTTCAGGTTTGTAGGTCTCTTTGTGGATGATCGATGCGGTGATGATCGCTTCGTGGAGCTGTTTTCTGGTATAGGCGCTGCCAAACTGCTCTTTGGCAAAGAAATCGAGTTGCTTGCGGCTTTTCATGAGAAGGTACCTGATCAGTTCATACTCTCCTGCATTTTGCGCTACGGTATATCTGCCTGCGAGGATCTCACCTTCCAGGAACCTGGAATATTTCCTATAATACTGCTGAAACTTCTCTTTGTCCAGTTTCATATCGTTCGCAAGTTTTTCAAAAAGCTCATCATTGTTATCGCCGCCATAGACGACGATGTTCATTGTCTTTGAGCGGTGGGCATTGAAGTCAAGGAAAAAATCAAGCCTTTCATGTTTTTTGGCATCGAGATCATACCATCCGCCCGGGGGAGGGGCGATAAAATAGAGCAGGGCTCTGTCTGCCAGGTTGAGTTTGATGTTCGAGCTTTTCAAACTCTTCATGAAGCTTTTGGGATCACCGCCGCTCGAGGCGATATAGATAGTGTTCTGATCGTGTTCCAGTGGCAGATCATTATAGTAATCGAGCAGCGTATATCCCATAAAGATTACAAGTAAAAAGGTGACGGTACTACAGTATAGGCTGTTTTTTGATTGCATTTGGCTCTCATTATATCATTATTTTGTCAATTTTGATTATTTTATTTCAAAAAGTGTCACATAGTTACTTTTGGGAAAACTTTCTGAAATTCCGGCAATGAAAAATGTCCGCTACCTTTTTGGTATAAGATACTTTTGCATGACGATTTCTGTTATATAACACATATCGAAGCAAGAAATATACAGTATCGTTTTGTAACATTTTTGAATTGGTGTGATATTGCGTACTGATTGGATTTTGTTTCTTATCTTATGGTTTCTATTATTTTTATTGAAAAAATAATACTATTTTCCTATTGGAGACTCTTTTTGATCACTAAAGTGTGTAGTAATGAAACAAATAAATAATATAACTTTTTGGAAATAAGTGTTTTTATTTACAAGTGAGAGCACAGGTGATAGAATGCTAGATACATAACAACTTTTCTAAGGAATAATCCATGGCAAAAATCATTTGGTCAAAAATTGATGAAGCTCCGGCTTTGGCAACATATTCATTTTTCCCGATCGCAGCAAAATTCTGTGCTGCCGGCGGTGTAGAGCTTGAGCAAAGCGACATTTCACTCGCAGGTCGTGTACTCGCTGCTATGGGTCTTGCTGAGGATGAACTTTCAAAACTTGGCGAGCTTTGTGTCAAGCCTGAAGGTAACATCATCAAGCTTCCGAACATCTCTGCTTCAGTAGGTCAGCTCAAAGACTGTATCGCTGAACTTCAGGGACAGGGTTACGATATCCCTAACTACCCTGAGAATCCTCAGACAGATGCTGAAAAAGAGCTTCAGGCTAAATACTCTACCTGCCTCGGTTCAGCGGTCAACCCTGTTCTTAGAGAAGGTAACTCAGACAGACGTGCTGCAAAAGCGGTCAAGAACTTCGCACAGAAGAACCCGCACAAGCTCAGAGCATACTCTGAGAACTCAAAAGCAGCTGTAATGCACATGGGCGGCAAAGGTGACTTCTACGGCAACGAGCAGTCTGTCACTATGGACAAAGCGCAAAAAGTAACGATCGCACTGAACGGTAAAGAGCTCAAGACGATCGATGCGATGGAAGGTGAAGTACTCGACGGTACATTCATGTCTGTCAAAGCACTTCGTGAGTTCTACAAAGCTTCGATCGAAGAGGCAAAAGCTAAAGATGTAATCTGGTCGCTTCACCTCAAAGCAACGATGATGAAGATATCTGACCCTATCATGTTCGGTCACGCGTTCGAGATCTTCTTCGAAGGTGTATTCGCTAAATACGCTGATCTTTTCAAAGAGCTCGGTGTCAACCCGAACCTCGGTATGTCAGACCTCGAGAAAAAGATCAAAGGTCATGCTCAGGAAGCTGAGATCAAAGCAGCGTTCCAGGCAGTCGTCGATGCAGACGCTCCGAAGATCGCAATGGTAGACTCTGACAAAGGTCAGACAAACTTCAACGCTTCGAACGACGTTATCATCGATGCTTCTATGCCGGTCGTAGTAAGAGAGGGCGGTAAGCAGTGGGACAGAACAGGTGCAGCGCTTGAGACACTTGCTGTTATTCCTGACTCAACTTATGGTCAGTTCCACGCTGAAATGGTTGCTGACTGTGTCAAGAACGGCCAGTACGATGTAACAACAATGGGTACGATGCAGAATATCGGTCTTATGGCTCAAAAGGCAGAAGAGTACGGCTCACACCCGACTACGTTCGAACTCAAAGAAGCAGGCAAAGTAACAGTGACTGCTGAAGACGGTACTGAGCTTATGAGCTTTGACTGTGAAGCGGGCGATATCTGGAGAATGAGTAGAGCCAAAGATATCCCGATCAAAGACTGGATCAGACTAGCATTCGAGCGTGGTCAGATCGAGCAGATCCCTGTTGTCTTCTGGTTGGATGAGAACAGAGCTCACGATGCGCAAATGATCGCAAAAGTGAAGAAGTATATGCCTGAGTTCAATACTGAAGGTCTCGAGATCCACTTCCTTGACATCGCTGCTGCGACAAGATTCACGAACGAGAGAATCAGAAGAGGTGAGAACACGATCGCCGTCACAGGTAACGTCCTCAGAGACCACCTCACTGATATGTACCCGATCCTTGAGCTCGGTACTTCAGCGAAAATGCTCTCTATTGTTCCTCTTCTTGCTGGCGGAGGTCTTTTCGAGACAGGTGCGGGCGGTTCGGCTCCTAAGCATGTAGACCAGTTCCTTGAAGAGGGTCACCTCAGATGGGATTCACTCGGTGAGTTCCTTGCACTTGCAGAGTCACTCAGAATGATCGAGCAGAAACACCCGAATGCGAACCTCGCTGCTGTAACGGCTGCACTTGATGTCGCGAACCAGGGTTACCTTGACAACAACAAAGCGCCGGGTAGAAAAGCTGGAGAGCCTGACAACAAAGCGTCTCACTTCTATGTAGCGCAGTACTGGGCAAAAGCATTGGCTGAGTCTGACAATGCAGAGCTTGCAGCTAAATTCGCTCCTGTCGCTGAAGCGCTCGTAGCAAACGAAGCGAAGATCATGGAAGAGCTTATGGCTGTAGAAGGTAAAGCTCAGGATATCGGTGGTTACTTCCATCCGAACGATGAGTTGGCAGAAAAGGCAATGAGACCGTCTGCTACGCTCAATGCAATCATCGATAACATATAAGTAACACTTGAGACGACCGCATCACCTGATGCGGTCATAATAATAATATTCTTACATTTTTGGTATATAATATGCCGCTCAGAGTTTTCTGAACACATAGGGGAGTCGACTTTTCAAAGCAGTACAAAATATTATTGATCACCTTATGGACGCTGTGTCCAAGTGATGAATTGTGTTTTGTTGAAGCGTCACCCTATGAATCTCAATTTAACAAGGATTCTAATGCAGACAAAAGGGAAAAAGGTCACTGTCATCGGCACGGGCAATATCGGTTCAACAGTAGCGTTCATCCTGGCGATGAACGGTGCATGCCACAACGTCGTTTTTCGTGGGCGCAATGTCAATATCGCCAAAGGGAAAGCTCTTGATATGTCCCAGGCGGCCAACGCAGCCAGACAGCACACCATCGTCAAGGCAGCCGATGGTCCGGAAGATATCGCAGGGAGCGATATCGTCGTCATTACTGCCGGAGCCCCGAGAACTCCGGGTATGAGCCGTGACGATCTATTGATAAAAAACACCAATATCGTCAGACACTATGCAAGAGAGATCAAGGAGTACGCACCCGATGCGATCGTCATCGTCATCTCCAACCCGCTTGACATCATGACCTATGTCGTCCTCGATGAGACAGGCTTCCCAAGAGAGAGAGTGCTCGGTATGGCGGGTATCCTCGACAGTGCGAGAATGGCACACTTTATCTTTGAAAAACTCCAGTATGGCGCTGGTCAGATCAGGGCTACGGTCATGGGTGGACACGGCGATACGATGGTACCGCTTCCCAAGTTCACTACCGTTGCGGGTGTCCCCATCCAGGACCTCCTCACACAGGAGGAGATCAACGAAGTGATCGAAAAGACCAAGAACGGCGGTGCTGAGATCGTCAACCTCCTCGGTGACGGTTCTGCATACTATGCTCCGGCGAAATCCGCTGCGATCATGGTAGAATCGATCCTCAGGGATACCAACCAGATCCATTCCTGTGCAGTGAAGCTCGAAGGTGAGTATGGATACAGCGATCTCGTGGCCGGTGTACCCGTCATGATCGGCGCGAACGGTGCCGAGAAGATCATCGAGATGACTCTCAACGAAGATCAGGCTTCACGATTCGATAAATCGGTCCAGTCGGTCAAAGCTATGCTCGATACGCTCCTTGCGATCGAAGCAAGTGAGGCAGAGCAGCTGTAATGGTAGGAAGAAGAGTAGGAATAGTTGGAGCCGGACTGGTAGGTGCTACGGCAGCATATTCACTGGCGATGCTCGGTACGTGTCATGAGGTGATCCTGTACGATATCGTTCCCGAAGTCGCGTTCGGCAAGGCGATCGATATCGGACAGTCGGCGAGTTATTCGAAAAAAGGTACGATCATCTCCGCCGTGGAAGAACCGAGCGGTCTGAAAGACTGCGACATCGTCGTCATCACTGCCGGGGTCCCCAGGAAGGGGGATATGACACGTGAAGACCTTTTGCTGATCAATGCCAAGATCATGAAAGACGTTGTCGGCAATATCAAAGTGCACTCTCCCAACGCCGTCATCATCTGTGTATCCAACCCGCTTGATGTCATGACGTATGTCATCCACAGGATGACAGGATGGGAAAAGAACAGGATTCTGGGGATGGCAGGGACGCTTGACAGTGCCAGAATGGCCTACCAGATACAGAAGAAGATCGGGTTCGGCTCCAGCCAGATCAAATCGATGGTTATCGGAGATCACGGTCAGAACATGATCCCGCTCCCGGAGCTCTCATCTGTGGGCGGTGTCCCTCTCTCCCAGCTGGTCTCTGCTGATGCGATGGAGGAGATCACCAGAAAAACCAAGGAAGGTGGTGCCGAGATCGTCAAGTATCTGGGGACTTCCGCCTATTATGCACCCGGCCGTTCGATAGCTGTCATGGTCGAGGCGATCCTGGATGACAGTCGTATCGTGATGCCTTCATCTGTTCTTCTCGAGGGTGAATACGGCTACAGTGATGTGACGGCAGGCGTTCCTGTCGTACTGGGAGCAAAAGGGGTCGAAAAGATCATCGAACTCGATTTCGACGCTGCAAGAAAAGCGGACTTCGAGAAGTCCGTCGCTTCGATCCGCGACGGGATCAGGATACTCGAAGAGAATAACTTCTTCGCCTAGAGCCTAGGCGCTCGCCTTGGTGTGGCTGGTATCGATACACACTTTGCAGAGACCGTAAAGGTTGATCTGCGAACTTGCAAATCTGAAATCTTTCCTCTCTTTAAGCAGTTTAAGATCATCACTGTCGATCATTTCATCGTTGACACTGCCGCATGACTGGCAGATGAGATGGATATGCTCGGCTTTTTTGAGCTCATACTGTGGCTTGGAACCCATAATGGCTACTTCTACAATGACCCCTTTTTCGACCATCGTGATGATATTCTTGTAGACAGTGGCGAGGGAGAGGGTGGCATGGCTGCGGATTATGGTCTGGTAGAGCTGTTCGATCCCGATATGTCCATACTGATCAATGATTTCAAGGATAGCCGTTCTTTGTAAAGTTGCTTTGAGGTCGGCTTTTTTTAATATATCGACATAATTTTTCATAGTAAGCCTCATAGTATAAAAATGGAATAAACGAAATCTATACTGAATATAGATTTGAGTTATTCCATTCTCCCCCTGGAGGTAGGGAGAACAGAAAGTATCTTAGAGCTCTTCAGCGTGTTTTGCAAGGTACTCTGCAACACCTTCAGTGCTTGCTTTCATACCTTCGTCACCTTTTTGCCATCCTGCAGGACATACTTCGCCGTGCTCGTTTGTGAAGAGCATTGTGTCTACCATTCTGATCATCTCGTCGATGTTTCTGCCGAGCGGAAGGTCATTGATGACTGCGTGTCTTACTGTTCCGTCAGCATCGAGAAGGAATGAACCTCTGAGGGCTACAGACTCGCCGAAAAGTACATCGAAGTCTCTTGAGATCTGCTTGTTAAGGTCTGCTACGAGCGGGTATTTGATCCTGCCGATACCACCTTGCTCTACTGGAGTCTCTCTCCATGCGAAGTGTGAGAACTGAGAGTCGACAGACACGCCGATGACGTTTACGCCTCTTGAAGTGAAGTCTTCGATTCTGTGTGAGAACGCGATGATCTCAGAAGGACATACGAATGTGAAGTCAAGTGGATAGAAGAATACGACTGCACCTTTTTCACCGATATTGTTGTAGAGGTTGAAGTCTTCAACGATAGAACCGTTGGCAAGAACGGCAGTAGCTGTAAAGTCAGGGGCTTTTTTAGTAACTAGCATCATGTTTCCTTGTGGATAATTTTTATTAACAAGGAAATAATATCGTACTTTTCTTTAATCGGAGATTAATTATCCGATTTAGCGATCTCTTTTTGTATCGCTTCGAGGAATACGGCTCTGTAGCCTCTCTCCGGGAGATTTTCGCCCATGGTATCGAGATAGGAGTAGTAGTCCTCGAGGGTGATCTGCCCTTTGAGGAGTTCGTACTTGAGGTAGAGCCAGTAGGTGTTGAGGACATCGGACTGGCAGTATTCGTTGATCTTCTCCTGCTCGCCGCGGTAGTAGAGCTCCGTCACCTGGTCGCCTCTGACATCGTACTTGCCGGGGATGCCGCTCATGGTGCAGAGGGTGTCGAGCCTGAGGTTGCGCACCGCGCCGAAGCTGCCGAGCGAGTCGAGGAGGTCGGTATGGAAATGCTCGGCGTATCGCTGGCGGTAGTTCTCCCATTTGGATTTGTTGAGGCTGGGGTCGTTCTGGTCGAAGTAGGCGGCAAAGGAGATATTGTACTTCATCGCCCTGATGAGGAGCATTGGCATATCGAAGCCCCTGCCGTTGAACGAGACGAGCCGGGGGTTCTTCCGCTCGACGAACTCGAAGAAGTGGCGGATGATATCCTCCTCTTCATTGCTGCCGTTGCCGAAATCCCCCACCTTGATGAATCTCCCGTACTCATCGGCGATCACCGCGGAGAGCGCCACGAGCCTGTGGTAGGGGAGGGGAAGGAAGGTGGTGCCGTTCTCCGCCTGATAGTGTTCCAGTGCCTTGAGCGTAGCCTCATGGTCATCCAGCCCCTCCATCCCCTCGAAGGTCTGACGGATCAGCTCGATATCGGGGATGGTCTCACAGTCGAATACGCAGATCATGGGGTGCCTTTTTGGGTGGATTATAGCATAGTTTGTAGCATCTTTAAAAATTCTGTGGGTTTAAGGTAATAGTGTCAGGAATTGGAATAATATAGTGACTGTTATTATTAAAGTGTTCCCTTGTTCCAAACTCCCGATATGGAACAAGATGAAATAACGATAGGAAAACAAAATGGATGAGAATATATCAAAAGAATTGCCGGGTGTTGAAACGCTTGTACAATCTATAGCTGACCTGCCAGACCATAATTTCACTGCAATCGTTATCGGGGTTTTACTGTGGTTAGTAGGCGGCAATATTGTCGGTTACTTAAGTTTGAAGCGAAGAGGTATACCTTTCTGGCAGGTCATGGTCCCTGATCTGAACGCTTTTAAAGCAGTATTTGGTATGAATATCATTGAATGGTTGATCATAATAGCTTTAGCCGTAATATCTCTTTCATTGATATATTGGGGTTGTACGGGTGATCTTCCTCCCCTTTTAGTTGAAAACTCAATCAGAGGACTGCAATACAAGTAGTGTCAGTTGAATCTTAAAATATGGAGTGGTTATGAATGAAGCAGAAGAAAGATTAGGCACTTTTCCCTATATCATCGGTGGAGCATCGTTTATCCCGGGTATTGGAATACTCTTTGGTATTGTTGCTATTATCTGGGGTCTGGTCACAAACAAGCTTGGCGGTAAGAAGCTGGCTGTGATAGGAGCCAGCGGAATTGCTCTGAGTGTTATCCTATATAGTTCACTTTTCTACTTTGGTTTTGTGCAAAGAGGCGGTGTATATGATGACCTGCGGACACAGTTGAGCAAGAACACGATCACTTCCCTGGTGCAATCTATCGAGTTTTATAAAGTGCAAAACGGCAAGTATCCAGATTCATTGGAAATATTGCAAAAATCTCTTCCTGAAAACTCGATGGTGTTCGTTTATGATCCGACAGATGTTCAAATGGGTCGTCAACCCCGTTATTTTCACTACGAATTGATAGATGATGGACATTACTATCTATTAGGTGTGGGGGCTGATGCAAAGCCATACACAAGTGACGATATCTTGCCAAATATTGAAGCAAAGTCTGACAGTAATATCGGTTTCAAGGTCAATGGAGGTAGTAAGAAAGCTTTATAGTTTGTTACTTTACTTGTCACGAAGAGCTTCAGCTTCGTCAATGCTATATTGGCATTATGTAGTTCAATTGAAGTCTTGAAGTCCAATAGGACATACCACAGCTGGAGCTGTGGTACGAGCTGAATAACGACGACAGAAATAAGGAAATGTATGACAAACTTAACAAGTGAATGGTTAAACAATGCATCACCATACATATCTACATGGATTTATGATATTGACTCCAGAAAAATAATACTTGAATGTGTTGATACGCCCGAAAAAATGAACCCAACAAAGCGAATTACATTAACTGATGTCATTGAGTATAGGGAAGAAACAATTGATGATGAGTATGATGACCAGTGTCTTGATAGTGTGATCGGTATTCATTGGATTTCTGATAATGTGTTGTGTATTCATACTGAAAAGAAAGAAATTATTGTCAAGATTGGGAATGAACCAACTATTGTGGAATTGTAAAGAGAGCAGACTGTGGGCTGAAGCCCCGATTCCGAGTAATATCAACAGACTTACATGGTTTTAAGATGAATAGTGTTATAAAATATAAAAATATTCCAAAGGATGAAATATGGTCGTTGATCCCCTGACTCTGCCGATCCAAGAGAGAATACGCCTTGTTGAGGATATCTGGGACAGCATCGAGGCTGATCAGACTGCATTGCCTGTCAACGATGAACAAAAACAGGAACTCGATAAACGGTTGGACTCCTATGCTCTCGATGGGAACAAAGGCCGTGAGATCAAGGATGTGATCTCGGATATCAGACAAAGACTCTGATCTTGAAAGTCCATTTCCGACCTGAAGCTGAAGCAGATATCGAAGTAGCAGCAAAATGGTATGAAAAACAGTGCAAAGGTCTCGGAGAAGATTTTCTGGATGAGATCGTGAGTACAGCAGAAAGAATATCAGACAATCCGCATATCTATCAACCCGTCTACAAAAACATACGGCGAGCCATCATCCACCGTTTCCCTTTCGGGATATTTTACCAGATCGAGGACGAAGCCATTGTAGTATTTGCAGTCATGCATGGCAGTCGTCATCCGAAACATTGGAAAAAAAGAGCATAACGGATAGAACCTGGATGGCTTATCCATGAGATGACCACATTGCAGGTCATTTAAAATACATCTCCATATTGACTCTACAATGAACGAAATACACCACATCACTCTAGTGAACAAGTGAACATGACATAAATAGTGTATAATGCCCGAAACACGAACAATGACAGAGAACACAATGCTGAAAGAACTGATAGATGAATTTGAAAAGAAGTACGGTTATAGGGTAGTCTATGTGACGCAATACGGCTCGAAGCTTTTCGGTACCGACAACCCCAACTCCGATACCGACTATAAAGGGATATTTATCCCAAACAAACGGGATGTGCTCCTCAAAAAGGATATCGACCACTACACCTTCAACACCGGCGATACACATACCAAGAACGAAAAAGACGATATAGACCTCCAGCTATACAGTATCTATAAATGGTTCGGTCTGCTCAGAAAAGGCGAAACCGGTGCGATCGATCTGCTCTTCTCGCTGTACAGGGAGGAGACGCAGATGTTTGGCAACCGGGAATTTATCGAATTTATGAAAAAGCACCAACATCGTTTTTACAATCGTGACCTGCACTCCTTCATAGGCTACTGTGTCGGACAGAGCAAAATGTACAATATCAAAGGGGAGCGATACGGAGAGCTCCTTGATTTCGTACAGCAGGTCAGGGTGTTGTCCTCGGGAGCTGGCGATCTGAAACTGGAAAGTATCTATCCCGGTATCCAGAGTGTCTTCGATACTATGCACTACAAGTATATCCGCTTCGTCACCGCCGCGATCGCCAGAGGCAGCGAAGGGCAGAAAGAGGGAGTCTATGTCGAAGTGTTGGGCAAACGCTTTCTCGGAACGGTCACGGCAGAGTATTTCCTGCAAAAGGTGATCGCGATGGAAGAGCAGTTCGGGGAGCGATCCAAAGCCAGTATCAAAGGGGTCGACTACAAGGCGCTTTCCCATGCAGTGCGGGTGATCGATGAAGTGGAGGAGCTGATCGACGGTGGATTCATCTCGTTCCCGCTGCGAAGCAGAGCATATATCCGCTCGATCAAGGAGGGGCATGAGAGTCTGGAGTCAGTCATGAACTACATCGACCTGAAGCTTGACCTGGTACGCCAAAAGCTGGAGACGAGCGATCTCCCCGAGAAGTCGGATGAGGCTTTCATCGAAGAGAGTATCCTGGATATGCTCGAATGGAAAATATAGATATTTCTATATAATCTGAAGAAAAATCAGAGATCGGAACTGTTCGCATCCTTTTCATGGATGAATTTTTCGATAGCGCCTTTTGAGTTGTGATACCGGATGTAGCGCGTCGACTCATAGATACCCATCAGGACATCCTCCATTTTTTTCGCCTCTTCGGGGGACTTGGCGATGAGGTTCTCCGGCTTCCCCTTGAAGGAGTACTCGTAGAGAGCTTTCTCCTTGCCGTCCACACGCATCGTAAAGAGATATTTTTCACCTGCGAGGCTGATCTGTGGGTTGGTGTCATAGTTCATGAAGAACGCGTAGTGCTGTTGGCTGCCGAAATCCTTGTCGAGGATATCCCTGCCGTAGGTGGTATTGAGGTATTCCGTTCCCGTGAGCCCTGCGATCGTCGCCATGATATCGACCTCGCTGACCGGGTAGTCGATCTCTTTGTGTTTGATGAGCTTGGGCGCATAGATGACCAGCGGGGTATGGACGGCGGCCAGTTCGAGAGACTCTTCGCTCTTCTCCATATGATCCGCCCTTCGCGGGAGTCCGTGATCGCCGACGAATATGAAGATAGTGTTGTCGAAGTACTTCTCTTTCTTTGCCAGCTCGATGAACCTCTTGAGGCTGTGATCCTGAAAAGTCTGACCTAGAAGCTCATTTTCCTTACCGTCGAAACTGTACTTGAGCAGCGTCTCTTTGGAGTGTTTTTCGGGTCTGACATAGCCGAAGTTCTCTTCGGGGATGGTATTGGGCGAATGGTTGCTCGCGAACTGTACATAGGCGAAGAACGGCTGGGTCTGCTGTCTCAGCACATCGTTGACCTCGCCGACGAGGTGGGCGTCGCTGATCCCCCAGACATCGTTTCTGGGACTCTTGTAGGATGCTTCCTCGCGGGTGACGATCCCGTCGATATTCCCCAATACACCCCGCACATTCCCCCAGCTCAGGCTCCCCCCGATGAAGTAGAACTTCTTGTAGTCCTTGAGCGAGTTGAGGATCATGTTCTGCTGTACGATCATGGGGTTCCTCGAGCTGGTCTTCATCCTCTCGATATCGGCAAGACCCGTCACCGAAGCCCAGACGCTCCTAGCCGTCCCGATATGGGGCGTGTAGTACCTGGAGTAGGTGAGACCGTTATCGCTCATGTATTTGAGGTAGGGGGTCGGGTCGAGAGGGTTGCCCGAGATGCTCGAGCGCGAATAGGAGGTCGACTCTCCCAGAATAAAGACGATATTGGGTTTGTCGAAGCTGTATTCGGGCGCATGATCGGGTTTGATCACCCTCACCAGGTCGGATGAATTGTGATCCTTCGGATCGATCCCGACATACTCGGCTACATATGGGTAGTATTTTTTGACCTTCTCCATTTCGTACCGGACATCATTGTTCTTGAGGGTATTGATGAAATAGGTGACCGGGTTGGAGGAGAGGTAGGAGATGAAATTGTTCGAAGAGAAGAAAGCTTCGCTCCATCTCCACGGGTAGAGCTCGAGCTTGCCGTAGCCGCCGAACAGGTAGAGGACGCTGAAGAGGGTATAGATCGTGACCTTCTGCCTGAGGGTGTAGCGCTCTTCGCCGCGGTCGATCCTTTTGACCAGTGACAGCAGGAGCCTGAATATGATCCCAAGTGAAATGAGCGTGATCAGTGTGACGCTGAAGATCGGATAGTCGTCCTTGACCATCTTGAACGCTTCGCCGAAATCGTAGAAGTACCTGATGATGCTGTTGTCGACGGGCTTTTTGAAAAAGTCATAGTAGGCAAAGTTGATCACATAGAGTGCGATGATGAGGAAATTGGTCAGGATGAGATAGGAGAGCCAGAAGTATTTGGCGATCTGCGATCTGAAGATGCCGATATGTTTGATCCCGCCTGTGAGATAGATCGGGAGGAGCAGGAGGACGGCAAGCTGCAGGTCGAACCTAAACCCTACCCAGAGTCCGTATAGAAGATCGCCGACGGTGTGGTCGAGATCGAGATGTTTGAAAGCAAAGAGGAATCCCAGCCTGAAAAGTGTGAAGAGAATGAGCTCCGCGGCCAGGAGAACGAGGAGGAATCGGATGATCCTGGGGAGTCTGGACAACATCAGGATCACTTGTCGAGGGTATTGACCGTCGCGTCTGCGCCGTCGCGCCTCGGTCTGTAGTGCATCAGGAAGTCCCCTTTCTGTTTGCCGTCTGCAAAGGCGCTTTTGTATCCGAGCCCCTGTACGATCAGTCTAGTTTTTTCCCTTGCGTCCTTGTTGCTCCAGTTCTCATACTCGATGCGGTAGATCGCGCTGTATATCTGGGCTCTGCCCGTACCGTGGTAGCAGTGGATCAGTACCGGATAGTTCTTGGGGTCGTCGAGTACCTCGTAGAACCTGGTGAGCGTCTCTTTGGTCGGTATCTGGGCTGACTGGATATTGACATGCTTGATAGTGAGGTTGTGCTTTTTGTTGATGTCATTGACCGCTTTATCTTCTCTGTCGATCTCGACCTGGGTTTCTGGATCGAGTTCGTCATGGATATTCGGGTGCAGAAGGTCTATCACGGTATTGATCTTGTTGTCGACCAGGTAGGTTTCGAGCTTGTCGGGCGGCATGAGGGCGGATTTGTAGACCTTCCCTTCACTGATCGTCTCAAATCTATAATTGAAATTGACATGCCATACATAGTAGGCTGCGGCGACTGCTGTCAGCAGCCCGATAGTCAGAAATATTTTTTTCTTCACTGCACTTATCCTCGTTTTTGGCGCATTTTATCCAAACCTTAGTAAAACAATCGTGAATGCCCTCCCGCACGCCCTGTTGGTATAAATATAATATAGTATAATTTTCGAAATAATTTCGGGAGGTTGGGGTGAAGATAGCGATAGTCAAACTCTCGGCGATGGGCGATATCGTCCATGCGATGGTCGCGTTGCAGTTCATCAAAAAACGATATCCCGACAGTCAAATCGACTGGATCGTCGAGGAGGGATTCCGCGGCGTCCTCGAGAGTAATCCCGACATCGATACCATCCTCACGGTCAACCTCAAATCGATCAAAAAGAAAAAAAGCGCGATCTTCACCCAGGCAGCCCTGCTGCGGGAATATGCCAAAAACGACTACGATATCATCATCGATGCGCAGGGGCTCATCAAGTCGGCGATCGTAAGTCGGCTGCTGAGACGCAAAAAAGGGTGTATTATCGCCGGGTTCGACAGGGAGAGCATCCGGGAGCGGGTCGCGGCGCGGCTCTATGACAGGACGGTGCATATCCCCTATGATCAGAACACCATCGACAGGAATGTCAAAGTGCTCACCGAGCCGCTGGGGATCGAGGCAGGGAGTGCTGATATCCTTGCGAAAGAGCCGTTCCTTTTCACCAAAAGCTCGTTTGAGCGGAAGGGCTACATTGTCTTAGTGGTCGGCTCGACATGGGAGAGCCGCAACTATCCCAGGGAGAAGTTCCTCGAGATAGCCGCTGCGCTGGGCAGGGAAACCATCGTGGTCTGGGGCAGTGAAGAGGAGCACGGCAAAGCCCTCTGGCTCTCGGAGCGGAGCGGAGTGATCGAAGCTGCTCCCAAAGGGAACCTCGAACTGCTTAAGGCGATCATCGCCAACGCCTCCCTGGTGATAGGCAACGACACGGGTCCCACCCACATGGCATGGGGGATGAACATCCCGTCGATCACGATATTCGGCCCCACGCCGGTCAACCGCATCTATATCACCGACATCAATAAGGCTGTCAAGTCTCCAAGCAAGGTCGACCACTACAGGCTCGACCGGAACGACTTCAGTATCCGGGATATCGATCCGGCTGAGATCATTACACTTGCACGCGGGCTGATTGATGGTTGATCATCTCTATCTGGGAGCCTACCGTCTTCTGGGGGTACTCTTTCGTCTGCTCCCACGCAGGGGACTGATCTGGTTTATGAGGGGCCTTGCGCGGTTTGCCTACCTCCTCGATACAAAACACCGCCGCATAATCGATGCCAACCTGACCCTTGCATTTGACGATGACATTGGCAAAGAGGAGCGCAAAGCGATCGCATTGGGCTCCTATATCAACCTTTTCGATACGTTTTTCGGGATCATCGCCCGTGAAAATATGGAAAAAGCCAAAGTGATCGAAAATATTGTTTTCGAAGGGGAAGAGATCGTCAGGAGGGTCAGGGAATCCGGGAAGAAGCTGATCTTTGTCACCGGGCATTACGGCAACTGGGAGCTTATCTCACAGGCATTGGCGATCAAATTCGATCTGACGCTTGTCGGTGTCGGCAGGGAGCTGGACAGCAAGCTTATGGACGAGAGGCTCAAAAGGAACAGGGAACGCTTCAATGTCGAGATGGTCTACAAGAGAGGAGCGATGAAGGGGTGTATACAGGCCCTCAATGCAGATAAAGCGGTTGGGATCCTTGTCGATCAGAGTTTGCCTCTTTCACAGGGGATCGAGATCGATTTTTTCTCCCATAAGGCGACCCATACGACACTTGCGTCCATTCTGGCACGCAGATACGAGAGTGATATCATCCCGGTTTTTATCCACACTGAGGACTATCTTACTTACAAAGCGACGATCCATGAACCGATACCTTACCAAAAAAGCGACGAACAGGAGGCGGATATCCTCGCGATGACACAGGCACAGGCCGATATCATGGAGAGGGTCATCAGGCAGGACCCGAGGCAGTGGTTCTGGCAGCACAAGAGATGGAAGGTCTTTTACAGCGGGATATATCGTCAATACCGTTAAATATTATTAGATATAATAGTCAAATCAATGAATCGCTTAGGACAATGACTCGCAGATGAAACAACTACTCAGATACTTCCTCCCCTATATGACCGGATACAAAAAGGAGTTCTTCCTCTCCGTGCTCGGGATGATCGCGGTAGCTGTCGGGACAGCGGGAAGCGCCCATATCCTCAAACCCATGCTCGATGAGCTCTTCATCAACAAAGACAAAGCGATGCTCCAGATGATCCCCTTCATGATCGTCGGGGTCTTTATGCTCAAGTCTGTCGGTCGTTATATCCAGACCTACTACACCGTCTATATCGGCGAGGATATCATCAGAAGATTGCGTAACAAGCTCTCACTCCACCTGATGCATCAGGATATGAGCTATCTCAACAGTATGAGGAACGGTGAGATACTCAGCCGTATCACCAATGATCTGGGGCGTATCCAGATGGTCGTTTCGACGATGATCCCCAAGATGCTGGTCAGTGCGATGATGATAGCTGCGCTGAGCGGCTATGTCGTCTACCAGAGTCCTGTACTGGCGTTCTATTTCCTGGTGATCATGCCCCTTGCGCTCCTGCCGCTCCAGATGCTTGCACGCAGGATGAAACGCTATGCAAAGCGTTCGCAGGAGAGCAATTCCGATCTCACCTCCCGTCTCACCGAGACCTTCAACAATATCGAAGTGATCAAGGCCAACTCTTCCCAGGAGTTCGAGCATGAGCGTTTTTCGGCCGAGAGTATGAGATTCTTCGTACTCAATATCAAGAAGAGCATTATCAATGCGCTCGTAGGGCCTACCCTCGAGGTGTTCGGCTCTGTCGCCATCGCTGCGGCCATCTATGTGGGAGCGTTGCAGGTGATGGACGGGGAGATCACCGTGGGGACCTTCTTCGCGTTCGTTACGGCACTCTTCATGCTCTACGATCCCATACGCACCCTCTCCAACATCCACAACCAGATACAGGAGGCTGTAGCGGCGACAGAGAGGATGAACGAGCTTTTTGCCGTGAACCCCGCGATCGTGCCGGGACAATACGAGCTTGGGGAGATCGACACTATTGGATTCCGGTCCGTCAGTCTGGACTACGGTGACAAAAAAGCGCTCGAAGGTATCGACCTGGAGGCCAGAAAAGGGGAGATATACGCCCTTGTCGGCGACAGCGGTGCAGGGAAGAGCAGTTTTGTCAATCTTATCGTCCGTTTCTATGATGCTTCCGGCGGCGATATCATCATCGGCGGCCGTTCCATCCGCGACTACACCCTCACTTCGCTCCACCACAGGATTGCCTATGTGACACAGCGTATCTATATCTTCCAGGATACTATCCAGGCCAATGTCGCATACGGGAGCGAGGCCGACCGGGAGAGGGTGATCGAAGCGCTCAAAAAAGCGCAGGCATGGGAGTTTGTCAATGCGCTGCCCGAAGGTGTCGATACGATGCTCGATGAGTTCGGGGTCAATCTCAGCGGTGGTCAGAGGCAGCGCATAGCCCTCGCCAGAGCGCTCTACAAGTCCCCCGACGTGCTGATACTCGACGAGGCGACCTCGGCCCTAGACAACAAGAGCGAGCTTGCCATCAAAGAGGCGATCGAGAGCCTGAAAAAGGATATGATCATCTTCGTCGTAGCCCATAGGCTCTCGACGATCGAGAATGCCGATACCATCCTCCTCTTTGAAGGTGGAAAGATCGTGGCAAGGGGCAGCTACAGTGAACTCCTGGAGAATGCTCCGAAGTTTCAGGTACTGGTCAATCAGGGTAAAGAACATACTCCATAAAGCCATCAAAGGAGCAAATGATGCCTGAGAGAGATACTATCACTTCCATCTATACGAAAACGATTTATTATATGACACTCCTTCTGGCTTTTGTCACGCCCCTCTCGTGGCAAGGCTCCAGGGCACTGATAGTACTTATCATCATTATTTGGATTGCAGGATTAGATTATAAGGGATTTTTCGAACGGATAAAGAACTCATTGGTTCTTATTTTCCTGCTTCTCTTTGTCCTCTATGAGATCAGTGCGATATTCTGGACACAGACCTCTTTGATGGGAGAAGAGACCTATTTTACGAACTATTTCCTGTGGTTTGCCATCCCGATCCTGGTAACAACCCTCAAAAGAGAGCAGGCAGGTTCGGTCATCATGGCATTCCTGGCAGGGATGCTGGTAAGTGAGATAGCAGCATACGGTATGTTCTTCGAGCTCTGGACGATCAACGGACACAGCAAGGAGTATCCGAGCCCCTTTATCTACCATGCACACTACAGTCTCTTGATGGCTTTCGCTGCACTTCTACTGCTGAACCGAATCTTTTCCAGGGGATATTCGCTGACGGAGAAACTTTTGATGGGAATGTTCTTTGTAGCGATCAGTGGTAATCTTTTCATTTTACAGGAGAATATCGGTCAGCTGGCTTTCATTGTGGGGATCATAGTTGCAGGGATCGTTCATATCAGGCTCCGTCCTATGGCACTCTTCACATCGGTGTTTTTCGTCGTATCGGTATTACTGATCACCTATTATACCACTCCTATGTTTGCCAAAAGAGTTGATACAGCTATAGCAGATATCAAGAAAATGGAACAGGGGAATCTGAACTCACCATGGGGAATCCGTATGGTACACCTGAAAGCTGGATGGGAAACTGTCAAGAATGCATCGCTGTTCAGGACAGGTGAAGTCAAACAGGTAGTAACAGAAAATATAGGCATGACGGTTAAGAAGTCAAACCTATCGAATCAAAAACACACGATCGAACACCATATTCATAATCAGTACCTTATGATAGCGATCCAGAGCGGCCTGGTGGGGCTCGGGCTCTTTCTGACAGTGCTTCTTGGGCTTTTGTGGCTTCCAGTCAGGGATGTTGAGCTCAGGCAGGTGGCGGTGGTATTCTATACGATCATTGCAGTCTCTCTGTTTGCCGATACTTTCCTCTCAACAGGCCCCGTGCTCCCACTTTTTATCCTCTTTACGTCACTTTTTACCCTGGCTGCAATTTAGACTCCAATAAGACACTGAGGATCAGGCACTCTCCCGGAGGGAGAAGTCTACAGCAGCATTATCGTTGCCTTGACAGAGAAGAGCTATGGTAGAGGTTTTGGATCTCTCAAACTGTTTTCTATGATATATTGGGCATTGAGCAGTCCAAAGAAGAGGACGAACATTGCCATAGGGAATATCTTGAAGAGGAAGAAGGGATCGGCAATAAATCCCACCAGATATTCGGTAAGGAAGATGATCTTGATCATCGTGAACTCTTTGTTCCGGAATTTCAGCCTGTAGAGTTGATAGAAAATTGCCAAAAAGAGAACCAGCCCCACGACCCCAAGCTGGGAAAGCACCTCGAGATACTGGTTGTGATAGTGCATATACCATCGCAGACATTTCATCTGTGGGTATTTCGTGTCGATCATCTCTTTGAGTTTGTCGAGGTGGTCTTCAGCACCGACACCCAGGAGCGGGTCTTCTTTCAATATATCTTTTGTAATAATTATCGCACCCAGTCGATTTCCCCAGGATGAACAATAGTTTTGCTTTTCAACTATCCCGTTGACATCGTTGATACCCTGCTCGACCCTGTTATGAAAAGTATTACTGAAGTTATACGCAAGTGTGAATATCGTGCTCAGCAGTATTAAAGTGAGGAAAAAAGCTTTGATCTTGTGCTCGAATATATTCAAAAAGAGCAGCAACATTGCGATGATCAGTGTCAATTGGCCGATCCGCCCCTGACCTATGAAAAGATTCGCTGTGATCGTGATATAGAAGAAAATAAAAAGGATCTTGTATTTCAACTCTTTTTCGTAAATAAGCCTGGTCAGGATGATCAGGGATGCCAGCGAAAGGAACAGCGCATAGTCGAGATGGTTCATGAATGGCGTTGGATAATCGTGCGTAGCATGCATAAAGGTAAAGAGTTTGAAAAAAGCGCCGTAGGAGATGATCTCGCTGATGAAAAGGGCGAACAGGAACGCCGATATCGCTTTGTAGATCGTCTCCTGACGGATATAGACCGACATGGCGATAATTGGGATAAAATACCAGAACTTGATAAGATCCTGTGTTGCAACATAGAGATTGTGCCACTCGACCCATGCAAGCGCGATCGCACTGAAGAGGATATAGACCAGGAGCGCCTGGATGGGTTTGGTACTGAGCGCGGTGAGGAAATCGTTCTTCCTGTTGGGATTGGTGATCCAGACGATCAGTATCAAAAAGCTGAAGAGTACGATACCCGCACGAGAGAGGGGGATGATGAATGCATAGGCGATAAAGAGCTTATTGAGCAGCTCCTCTCTGGAAATATTCTTGATCCTATCCAACATGAAGCACCTTGTTGATCTTGTCTGCTATCTCTTCGGGGGTGATATTCTCGATCGAACGGCTCTCGTCGATATCGAGCGCATCCCGGCGGAGGTAATGACCGAAGTCTACTTTTGGCCTGACGGTCTCAAAGACACTCGTCCCCTTGCCGATAAGGGCTATGAAGGGGGTATCTGTCGCCGCGGCGATATGCATGGCGGAGGTATCGATGGTCACCAGCAGATCGAGGGCGGCGATAGTGTCGATGAACTCCCCCACGCTTGTTTTGCCCGAGAGGTTCTGTGCATTGATGTACTCAGTTGAGAGAAACTCTTCGTACTTGGCGTTATTGGGCGAATCCTCTTTGTCCCCCAGCAGGATGATATCGATGGGGGCTGTTTTGAGAAGTTCAAAGAGCCTGAGGCTGAGCTGTGGAGGGTAGGTGCGGCTTTTTTTGTTCTCGCCGCCGAGGACGAAACCGACCCTGGGGCGTGAGCTTTCAGCGATCAGGGTGCTCTTCTCGGCAAGCAGTCTGATGGGCGGGAGCTTTTGGTAGCAGTTCTGCAGGTAGGAGTTGACCAAAAAAGCATAGTGGTTGATATAGTGTCGATTGCGATCTATTTTCAGTGAAAAGTCAAGGAGGAATTTCCTCGACTCCTTGTCGTAGCCGATGACCGTATTGATCTTCGCGAGTCTGAAGAGGAGGGCGTCGACGAAAGTATTGTGAAAGAGGAATCCGAGGTCATACCTCTCTCTCCTCAGCGCCCCGAGCAGCCTGAGCATTTTCGAGAGTCGTCCCTTGTTGCCGCCCTTGGTATCGTCGACGATGATATCGACACCCATACCCCTGAAGATATCGACGCAGGCAGGGGGTGTCACTACCGTGAATTTCGCATCACCGTAGTGAGCCCTGAGGAGTTCGAATGCACTGAGCATCATGATGGTATCACCGATGAAACGGGGGGTCTTGATAATGATCTTCTGAGTATCTGCCAAACTGAGCCTTTTGGATAATTCGAAAAAAATTATATCCAAATAGAGTAAATAGTTTAAGTTGGAATTATAGTATTGAGAAGCTATTTAATAATTTTTCACTACAATATGGAACTTTTTGGCAAGGATAGTGCAGTGGGGATCAGGTTTGAGGCAATTGGCGGGTTTGAGGCGTTCGTCGCGGATATCAAAGATCATTTCGACAGCGCCGGGAGCGAGACGATCTTCAAAAAGCGCAACGAGGTGAAAATCGTCCCCTACAACGGTCGAAAATATGTCGTCAAATCCTTCAAAATACCCCACATGATCAACAAGATCGTCTACCGTTTCTTCCGCGACTCCAAGGCGAAACGCTCCTATGAGAACTCGCGCACGCTCCAGAAGCTTGGGATCAGCACCCCCGCACCGATCGGCTATGTCGAGTACACCACGCCGCTTTTTTTGATGCAGAGCTACTATATCAGTGAGCTCTTCGAATATGACTTCGAGATCAGGGCAGTATTCAAGGACAAGGCTTTCGAGGAGAGGGAGAGGATACTGCGGGAGTTCATCGAGTTCACCTGCGAGCTCCACAGGAAGGGGGTCTTCCATGTCGACTACTCGCCGGGGAATATCCTGGTCAAACGGGTCGATGACGGGTATCTCTTTTCGATCATCGATGTCAACCGGATGCGATTTGGCGAACTCGATACCGATATGAAGATGCAAAACCTCTCGAAGCTCTCGTTCGACGAGGAGGACAATGCGCTGATGCTCTCCCGATACTCCGAGATCACTGGGATAGACAAAGTGGTGCTGGAGGAGAAGTTCTCCCGTGCGCTCGAAAAACAGCGCAGCTATCTGCAAAGAAAACAAAAGCTCAAAGATATCCGCAAAACAAATACAAAATAAAGAGTCGCTATGAAACGGTTTTTGATCTATATTTCTCAGTCCTACGGCGTCCCCATCGGGATGCCGCTGCAGGAGGAGATAGCGCGACGGGGCTTCGGGGTGAAATGGTTCTGCGACGAGGAGAGCGTCGCGCAGGGGCTTGAGGGGAAGATCGACCTGCTCAGGAGTGTCTCCGAGGTGATGGAATTCCACCCCGATGTCGTCCTCACCGCGACCAACCTCGTCCCAGATTTCTTCCCCGGCATCAAGGTGCAGATATTCCACGGCTTCAGTGTAGGGAAGCGGAGCGAGAGCAAGGGGCACTTCAATATCCGCGGATTCTTCGATCTCTACTGCACACAGGGGCCTTCGACGACCAGGCCATTCGAGGAGCTGCAAAAGAAGCACAGATATTTCAAAGTGGTAGAGACGGGATGGTCGAAGGTTGATCCGCTTTTTCCTATAGAAGTTCGCAAAGATGCGGATGCTCTACCGACTGTGATGATCAGCTCCACCTTCACCACCCGTCTGAGCCTCGCCAAAAACCCTGTGGTGATACGGGAACTGGAGAGACTCTCAAAAAGCGGCAAGTACAGGTTCATCGCCGTGCTCCACCCGATGATGGAGCGCGAAGTGGTCGAGCAGTTCCGATCGATGCAAAACGACCATTTTACCTTTTACGATACGGTCGACCTGATACCGCTCTTCAGGGAGGCCGATGTGATGCTCTCCGACACCACCTCCGCCATCACCGAGTTCGTCCTCCAGAAAAAGCCCGTCGTCACGATCAACAACAACAGACCCCAGCCATACATGATCAATATCACGGAGCCGGAGAAGATAGAGGAGGCGTTGGAGTATGCCCTGGAGAGACCAGCCGAAGTGATGGAACATATCGAAGAGTTCGTCGCCCAGACCCACCCCTACAGCGACAGCAGGTCGAGTGCGAGGGTGATCGACGCGTGTCTTGATTTTCTGGAGCATGAGAAAGTAAGGAGAAAACCCCTCAACCTCATCAGGAGATACAAGATACGCAAAAAGCTGGGGTATTGGAAGATTTGGTAGGGTGGATGCAATCCATCCTAATCATAAAGAAATACTACAATCGTTCGTAGGGTGCGCTTGCTAGCGCACCAAAAATAACGCACAAAAAGTTATCTCCAAATTGAACGGCTCTCTCCAATCGCAACAAATGGTGGGCTGGCAAGCCCACCCTACCAAATGATAGGTGAAGTTTAGATAGAGTAGAACTCCCTGTACCACTTCACGAAGTTCTCAACCCCCTGACGAAGAGGGGTGAAGGGTTTGTAGTCGAAATCTTGCATCAGCGCCGAGGTGTCGGCGTAGGTAGATTCTACATCCCCGGGCTGCATCTCCATGAAGTTCTTCTGCGCCTCCGTCCCAAGCGCCCTCTCGATCTCGCCGATGAACTCCATGAGGTTCACCGGGGCGTTGTTGCCGATATTGTAGATGCGGTAGGGAGCTGACGAGCTGTTTGGCATCGGGTCGCTCGGGTTCCAGTCGGGGTCACTCTTTGCGGGATTGTCGATCACCCTGATGCATCCGTCGACGATGTCGTCGATATAGGTAAAGTCGCGGCTCATCTTCCCGTGGTTGAAGACCTTGATGGGGCGATCCTCGAGGATCGCGGAGGTGAAGAGGAACGGCGCCATATCGGGTCTCCCCCAGGGGCCGTAGACGGTGAAGAAGCGCAGACCCGTGGCCGAGATACCGTAGAGGTGGCTGTAGGTGTGCGCCATCATCTCGTTGGATTTCTTGGTCGCAGCATAGAGGCTGACGGGGTGATCGGTGTGGTCGGTCGTTTTGAACGGCTGCGATTTGTTGAGGCCGTAGACGGAGGAGCTGGAGGCGAACGAGAGGTTTTTGACGCCGTGATGGCGGCACCCCTCCAGGATATTCATGAAGCCCACCACATTCGAGTCGATATAGGCGTGGGGATTCTCCAGCGAGTAGCGCACCCCCGCCTGTGCCCCGAGGTTGCAGACCGCATCGAACTTCTCTGTAGCAAAGAGCTTTTCTATTCCGCTGCGATCGGAGAGATCGAGTTTTACAAAGCGGTGCTTTTCATAGACCGAAGAGGGAGCCGCTTCGCTCTCACGGATAGCCGATCGATCGATCCCGAGCTCTTTCAGCCTGCCGTATTTGAGGTTGACATCGTAGTAGTCGTTGATATTGTCGATCCCCACGACCTCGTCACCCCTCTCGAGCAGTTTTTTGCTCAGGTGATAACCGATGAATCCGGCGCTTCCTGTTACGAGTATCTTCATTCAGTTCTCCTCAAATAGATCACGGGTATAGACCTTCTCTCTGACATCTTTGATCTCGTCGGAGAGTCTGTTGGCGATGATGACATCCGACTGCCGCTTGAACTCATCGAGGTCTTTGTATACTTTGGAGTGGAAGAACTCATCCTCTTCCAGTACCGGTTCATAGACGATCACTTCGATCCCTTTGGCCTTGATCCGTTTCATGACCCCCTGGATAGCGGAGGCGCGGAAGTTATCCGATCCCGATTTCATCACCAGCCTGTAGATACCTACCACTTTGGGATTCATCCTGATGACGGAGTCGGCGATGAAGTCCTTTCGCGTAGCATTGGCATCCACGACCGCCCTGATGAGGTTGCTCGGGACATCACTGTAGTTCGCGAGGAGCTGTTTGGTATCTTTGGGGAGGCAGTAGCCGCCGTAGCCGAAAGAGGGGTTGTTGTAGTGGGTACCGATACGAGGGTCGAGTCCGACCCCTTCGATGATCTGCCTGGTATCGAGCCCGTGAGTCTGTGCGTAGGAGTCGAGCTCGTTGAAGTAGGCGACCCGCATGGCGAGGTAGGTGTTGGAGAAGAGCTTGACCGCCTCGGCCTCCGTAGAATTGGTGAAGAGGAGCGGGATATCTTTTTTGATCGCACCTTCGGTCAGGAGCGCGGCAAACTCTCTCGCCCTTTCACTCTTTTCGCCGATGATGATGCGTGAGGGGTAGAGATTGTCGTAGAGCGCTTTGCCTTCCCGGAGGAACTCCGGTGAGAAGATGATATTGGATGTGCCGAGTTCCTGTGAGATACGCTCGGTATAGCCGACGGGAACGGTCGATTTGATCACCATGACCGCTTTCGGGTTGATCTCCATTACATCTTTGATGACGCTTTCTACAGAACTTGTATTGAAATAGTTGGTGTCGGGGTCATAATCGGTAGGGGTTGCGATAATGACATATCTTGCACCTTTGTAAGCTTCATGTTTATCAAGCGTCGCACAAAAGTCGAGTTCTTTGCGCCCAAGATATTCCTCGATCTCCCTGTCCTCGATAGGGGATATCCCGTTATTGAGCATTTCGACCTTTTGGGGGATGATATCCAGGGCGATCACTTCATTGTGTTGAGCCAGCAGTATACCGTTGGAGAGTCCTACATATCCGGTTCCTGCGATCGCGATTTTCATAGTTTGGCTATCCTGTATGCGTTTGGGCAATTATACTTCAAAAGTACTTGGAAGTATACGCGAAGGGTAGAGAATAAGTGTTTGAATGGATTAAACAGAGTCGATGGGAAAGGTGTTTCAGTATGGTTTTTAACAGCTTTTCATTAAAGTTACTATAAAATCGGGGCCTATTAACATGAAGGAAATCTTATAAAAACGAGCATGAATATATTAATCATAGGCGACTTGATGATCGATCACTATCTTTGGGGAGCAGCGAACCGTATCTCGCCTGAAGCACCGATACAGATCATAGATATCCAAAAAGAGACCAATGTACTCGGCGGGGCTGGAAATGTGGTCAACAACCTCACGGCGCTGGGTGCCAGGGTCATGGTGGTATCGGTCGTTGGTGACGATGAGAATGCTCAGCAGCTCAAAGAGATGCTCAAAGATATCGATGTCGAGTACCGCCTTGTGATCGATCCGGCACGCCGGACAACAAAAAAGAGCCGTATCATTGCCGCCCACCAGCAGGTGGTGCGATATGACCAGGAATCGAGGGTGGAGATATCACCGGAGCAGCAAGAAGAGATGATCCAGGTGATCGGCGAGTCGATAAAGGAGTGCGATCTTGTCATTCTCTCCGACTATGGCAAGGGGGTACTGGCCGATGAGGTGATCGCCTATACATTGGATCAGGCCAAAATCTACGGCAAAAAAGTCCTCATAGACCCCAAAGGGAAAGACTACAGCAGGTATAGAGGGGCGACGATGCTCACCCCGAACAAAAAGGAGGCGATGGAGGCGACAGGGATCGATATCACCGACAACGAATCGCTCGGTGCCGCATTGCAAAAGCTCTCCGAGATAGCCTCGCTCGAGATCCCGCTCATCACCCTCAGCGAAGACGGCATCGCCAGGCTCGAGGAGGGGAGGGTGATCGTAGAGCCTACCGTCGCCAGAGAGGTCTATGATGTGACGGGTGCGGGAGATACCGTGATCGCTGCGCTCGGTTATTCACTTGCCAGGGGTGAGAGCATAGAAAAGGCCGTCAGGTTCGCCAACCTTGCTGCGGGCGTCGTCGTAGGGAAGCTCGGCAGCGCTACAGCCACCCTCGACGAGATAGAGGCGTACAAGAGTTCGCTTCATAAGAGCTCCATCGAGTCCCACATCAAGAGTTTCGACGAGATCGAAAGGGTCGTGGAGAGGCTGCGGGCACAGAAGAAAAAGATCGTCTTCACCAACGGCTGTTTCGATATCCTCCACCGAGGTCATGTCAGCTATCTCGATATCGCCAAATCGTTCGGCGATGTACTGATCCTGGGGCTCAACAGCGATGCGAGCGTGCGGCGGCTCAAGGGGGAGGACCGTCCTATCAACAGCGAAGATGACCGTGCCTATATCCTCGCAGCCCTCGAGAGCGTCGACTATGTGGTCAAGTTCGCTGAGGATACCCCCTATGAGCTGATCCGGATCGTCCGACCCGATGTCCTCGTCAAAGGGGGCGACTACGAGGGGAAAGAGGTGGTCGGCAGCGATATCGCCGGCGAAGTAAAGCTGGTGAATTTCGTCGACGGCAAGAGTACCACCGGCACGATATCCAAGATACAGAACCTCTGCGGCATATGAAAAGAACAGCAGAGACACCATTGCGGTCCGGTAAAAGAATATGAAGAGCATCACATATACCGATGTACTGCAAAGTCTCATAAAGGAGGGATACAGATGAGAGAGCTCAAATCGCCTTTCCGATGGGACAGTTATTCGGATCAGCCCTATCCGCTCAAGGACAAAGCATACAAGCGGAAGAAAAGGATAGCCAACCTCTGGGATACGACAGTAATGGTACTGACCAATATCTTCTTCTACCCCCTCTCTATCCTGCTGATGAAACTCTGGAGGGGAGGGCCGGTCCACGGGAGCGATTTCATCGGTATGGGGGTAGATATCACCAAAGGGAGTGAGCAGGTCGCCCTCATCGAGGAGCTCGGGATCAGGCACCTGCTGATCCGGATGCCACTCTGGGAGATGTCGAGGGTCGACGAGTATGTTGCATTTGCCAAAAGTTTCGGGAAAGAGAAGAAAATATTGATCAATATACTCCAGGACAGGGAGCATATCGAAGACCATGCATTGCTTGTCGAGGACATCACGCTGCTCTTTAACGTATTCAAGGATGTGGCGGACGAGTTCCAGGTGGGCAACGCGATCAACCGTACCAAGTGGGGATTCTTCTCGGTAGGGGAGTATCTGAGATTCTACAGTACGGTCGAGAGGATACGCGACCAGCATCATCCGGACATCAGGCTCGTGGGGCCGTCAGTGATAGACTTCGAGTACCATTATACCGTCCGCGCCCTCTTCAATCTCTATCCGGTGAGGTATGACAAACTCTCTGCACTGCTCTATGTAGACCGCCGCGGTTCGCCGTACAGTACGCAGATGGGGATTTTCGACACCCGAAACAAGATCGATATGCTCTATTCCCTGGCCAAACTCTCTCCAAAGACAGGTCATGATATCTATATCACCGAGGTCAACTGGCCGATCAGCCATACAGCCCCTTATGCGCCGACATCCGAGGCAGAGTGTATCAGTGAAGAGCTCTATGCCGAGTATATGAGAGAGTACCTCCATATCGCCAGGGAGAGCGGCAAGATCAGGAGGGTATACTGGCACCAGCTCATCGCTCCAGGATACGGCCTGGTAGACAATCGCGGAACCCGACTGCGCAAAATGCCTGCATTCAGACTGCTCAAAGCACTTGTGACCGAATACGGTAACCGGAGTGAAGTGTAGAGGAACGATCCTGAAAACAATTTGATAACATTTTTTTATTGAAAAACTATGATTTTGAATTTATTTATGCTATGATCATCATGATTTCTTATCATTTATAAAGGAGAAGATATGAAAGTAATTATGATAATACTGGCATTCATCTTTTCGTTGGATGCAGCCGAAAAAGAGCTATACGTTTACAACTGGTCAGAATATATGCCTGAGTCCGTTCTCAAAGATTTTACCAAAGAGACCGGGATCAAGGTGCATTACACCACCTATGACTCCAACGAAGAGATGTACGAAAAGGTCAAGAGCGGCGGCTATGATATCATCGTCCCTTCGACCTATTTTATCAACAGGATGGGGCGTGAAGGGCTCCTCATGAAGCTTGACAAGAACAAACTGTCGAATTTCCCCAATCTCGATCAGAAGCTGCTCTACAGGCAGTTCGATCCCCAAAACGACTACTCCGTACCCTATCTCTGGGGTACCACCGGGCTGAGCTACAACTCCGCGCTGGTCGAAAGCGATGTCAACTCATGGTCTGATCTCTGGGACAGCCGCTACAAGAACAGTATCCTGGTCAACGATGATGTCAGGGACGTGTTCGGCATGGCGCTGAAAGTACTTGGGCACTCCTCCAACTCTACCGATCCCAAAGAGATCGAAGAGGCTTACAAAAAGCTCCTGGAGCTCAAACCCAATATCAAACTGTACTATTCGGGTTCCCAGAAAGAGATATACCTCAAAGAGAAGGTCAAACTCGGGATCAGTTTCAACGGCGAAGGGTTCATGGCAAAAGAGGATAACCAGGAGGCGAAGATCACCAAACTCCTCTTCGAACCGGAGGAGTTGACGGAAAAAGAGGAGAAAAAAGAGATCATGTACGTCTATCCGAAGGAGGGCGCGCTGGTCTGGATGGACTCACTTGCGATCCCGCAGGGGGCGAAGAACGTAGAGAATGCACACGCATTCATCAATTATCTCCTCAAACCGGAGGTATCCAAGACGATCAGCCAGACGATAGGGTATGCTTCTCCGAATCTCAAAACATTGGAACTGCTCGATAAAGCGACACGTACCAACCGGATCATCTATCCTACCAAGGCTGATCTCAACAATGCCGAGTTCCAGATCGATGTGGGCGATGCATTGAGTATCTATGAAAAATACTGGAAAATGCTCAAGGCAGAGTAGCTTTGATACGATAAAACCTCCTTTGAAAGCAGGGCTCAGAGTCCTGCCTCCATCGATTCTCCCTCCTTTTCTTTCGTCATCTTGGTCCTGTCATCAATCTATCTTCATAAACTTTTCATAAATATATTTTATACTCCACAATGAATAACTATGAAGGAGTTCTAATGAAAAAGTTTCTGATCATCTTGATGCTGCTGTGGCTTCCATTTGTTGTGGGATGCAGCAGTACTTCAGGTACAACATCAAGCAGTGAATACGAGAGCAACAGCGATACAGAGTCATCGGACAGTACGGGTAGCACATCAGGCACTACTACGACGACATCCGACGGTACGACCTCCAGTACTACTACCGGCACCACTGTCTCACAGGCAAGCAGCAAATATGTCCTCACTGCATGGAACGACCTGGGAATGCACTGTATGGACGGAAACGACTACTCGGTCTTCTCGATCCTCCCTCCCTATAACAACCTCCATGCACAGGTCAAGAACAAGAACGGCGATCTCGTCACCTCCGGTATCACCCTTACCTATGAATCGAGCATGGGTGTCGACGGCAAATGGAACACGAGCAGCGCCGACAAGACCAACTTCTGGAACTATGTCCTCGATCTCTTCGGCGCCAATCCTGCCGATGATGTAGGACTCACCGGCAATACCACCCCTACCAAGACCCCTGCGGCGATGACATTCAACTCCACACACCAGTGGTGGGAGGCTGAAGGCATTCCCATTACCCCGTACAATGACGACGGCACTAAGAACTACTACCCCCTTGTCAAGGTCAAGGCCAAGGACAGTGCAGGTACAGTCCTCGCCGAGGTCGAAACGGTACTCCCCGTCAGCGACGAGATGGACTGTAGACGCTGCCATGCGAGTACCAGCGGCGATGCAGCGAAACCTTCCAAAGGATGGGTCAACGATCCCGACAGCGAGAAGGACTACAAGCTCAATATCCTGAGACTCCACGACCAGGAGCACCCGACTGCCGTGAGCGACAACGCCGCTGCACTGCTTAACAAAGGGTACACTTATGACAGCAACGGCCTTGAAGCGACCGCGAACGGTGGCGTCCCCGTCCTCTGTGTCGCCTGCCACAAGTCCAATGCACTGCCCAATGTCGGTATCAAGCTCAAGCCGCTCACACAGGCGATCCATACCCTCCATGCTGCGGTCACAGACCCCGATACCAATCTCAAGCTCGGCGACAGTACCAACAGAACATCGTGCTATGCCTGTCACCCCGGCTCCAAGACAGAGTGTCTGCGCGGCGCGATGGGTGATGCCAAGAATCCAGACGGCAGCTCCAAGATGCAGTGCCAGAGCTGCCACGGGACGATGCATGCCGTAGGCAACAGCAACAGGGAGGGTTGGCTCGCACAGCCGAACTGCCAGGCATGTCACCACGACGGCGTCCAGGAGACTACGGCTATCGATCCGGCAACGGGAACATTGAGACAGGTCGTAGACAACAAGTTCGCGACCAATGTCAATACACCGGCCACAGGCTTCAGCCTCTACCGGTTCAGCAAGGGGCACGGCAATCTCCAGTGTGAAGCTTGCCACGGATCGACCCATGCGATCTACCCTGCCCATACGGCTGACAACAAAGTGAGTATCGCTATCCAGGGTCACACCGGCACGATAGCCGAGTGTACTGCCTGCCACGACACCGTCCCCAAAACAACTACAGGCGGACCGCACGGTATGCATCCCGTCGGCTCATCATGGGTCAACGACCATAAAAATGTAGCAGAAAGCAATCCTACGCAGTGTAAAGTATGCCACGGCAGCGACTACAAGGGCTCGGTACTCTCCAAAACATTTGCCGACAGAACGCTCGCCAACAAGTCGTTCCCCAAAGGGACGCAGATCGGCTGCTACAGCTGTCACAACGGCCCGGGAGGGGATTGATCCTCTCCGGTTTGCGTACGCCATGTGATATGTGGGGTGTGCGGTGATCTTTTTATTGTATAATGTGCTCATTTGCAGCAAAGGTAGATCACCGTGAAAGACAGCATCCTCAAACACTTCACCCAGACCATCCTCCAGGGGCTCTTCGGGCTCCTCCCCGTAACCATCACCGTCGTCGTCATCCTCTGGCTCTACGGCAAGATCGACCTGCTGGTCGAAAAGCTCTTCCACCTCGTCGGCTTTACGCCGCAGCACCATGAGTTCCTCTGGTTCCTCGCTGCGATCACGCTCTTCTTCGTCCTCCTCTATGTGATGGGGCACCTGATGCAGACGAGACTTGTCAAGTTCTTCGAGGGGATGCTCGCGAGGATACCCGGCTACAAGACCATCAAGGATATCATCAATATCTTCAACTCATCCAAAGAGGGCGAGAACCGCGTCCTCGTCGTCGCCATCAAGGGCTTCGCGAGCGAGGGGTACAACATCGGCCTGATGTACTCCCAGAAGGAGAGCATCATCAAAGACCACTACACCGTCACCCTCTCTATGTCCCCCATCCCCAACGGCGGCTATATGTTCGAGGTCCACAAGAGCAATATCTACGTCATCGAAGAAGCCACCTTCGATCACAACCTCCAGTACCTCCTCTCGATGGGTGTCAAAAGCTTCGCCGAGGTGGTCAAGAGCGAACCGAAAGAACTCGAAGAGTTGACAGTATTGAGCGAGTGGCTGGAGAAGTATAAGGGGTAGTTGACACGATATAGGAATCGGTGCTTTAGCTCCGCCCGTAGCACACGTTGTGAAGCTCTGGATTCGCAATGCCTTATTGGTGATGCAGAGTTTCATAATAGGTAGTCAATACAATAGGGTATTCCAAAGCAGGGAGCTTTGGAACGAGTATAAAATATGATAAGTTAAAGTAGTACACTATATAAGGAAAAATATGCTGGAAAAAATTAAAAACTTACTTCAGGAAAAAGCGCCTAAAATATTAGATGCTTTACAAGGCCCTGCAACAGATGTTTCAATTCAAAGTTTAGAAAATCTAGTTGGAAAGCAATTGCCTAATGGTTTTATACAACTATACAAAGAACATAATGGAACAAAGCCGGATCAGTATGCGAATTTTGCATATGGAGTTCCATTTATTCCCATAGAACAAAGTATAGCTCAAATTGAAAGTTATATTCAAAATACACACAATACACATTTAATGTACGCTGATGTAGGAATTAAAATTGACTATCTTTTTGGGCCTTTGAGAATTCCAATTGGTGATGATTGTGGTACTTCATTGATCTGTGTTGATCTGGACCCTGCTGAAGAAGGTATTTATGGACAAGTTATATTGATTGACTATGAGTTTGACATAGCACTTCGATTAAATGATTCAGTAGAACTGTATTTAATAAAATTTGAAGAGGATTTGGAAGCCGGTAACTATTCTTTACAAGAAGATGCTCTTGAGGATGGTGTTCATTGGTTAGAACCTATCAGAGAAATTGATCCTGTTAACTGGTTTAACTCGCCAACTTGGAGTTATGTTAATAAAGAAATGAATGCTTAGTGCTCTCGTGCCGCATCTCCTGATACGGCACATCATCTCTCAGAGTACATCATTTCATCGTAGGTCGGGGTGCTTGACCCCGACACTCACTTCTCAAACCGAACATTTACTATATCCGAAATATGCGTCGGGGTCAAGCACCCCGACCTACAGTACTCAGAAAACAAAATAAAACCTCCCTTGACAAAGCGTACGACTATTGGTACAATAGATAAATTTTCAAAAAGGCAGATCATGACCAAAAAGATAATACCCGTCAGTCAGGCGAGGGCGAATATCTACTCCCTGATGGACGAGACGGCACAGACCCATGAGCCCATACTCATCACAGGGAAGAGAAACAATGTCGTGATGCTCTCGCAGGAGGACTGGGACGCTATAGAGGAGACACTTTATCTGAGTTCCATCCCCGGTATGGTCTCCTCGGTACGGGAAGCGATGGAAGCACCAGACAGCGAATATAGTGAAGATATCGAATGGTAGAGTACAGGATACTCTATAGCAAAGAAGCCCTCAAAGATGCGAAAAAGCTCACAAGCGCCAACCTGTCAGAGAAAGCCAAAGAGCTGATAGAGATCATCAGGAAAGACCCGTACCAAAATCCGCCGCCTTATAAAAAACTGGTCGGCAATCTACAGGGTGCATTCTCAAGAAGGATCAATATCCAGCACAGGCTGGTCTATGAAGTACGGGAAAGCGACAGGGTCGTGAGAGTATTGCGTATGTGGTCACATTACGGTGAGTGATAGCAGTCGACTCAAACTCTGCCTCGTGCCGTATCTCCTGACACGGCACACTAGCTCTTAGGTACCTACTGTACTAAAATATACCGAACTTGATCATCTCATCCTCTACGACAGCTCAGCCTGCTGTTTTTTGGTCAGACCGCTGACGATCAGGGCGTAGGATTCGTCGATCATCTCGCAGAGCACTTCATCCTCCAGGCATCCGTCGAGGACCACGGTGTTCCAGTGCTTTTTGTTCATGTGGTATCCGGGCACTACGCAGGGGTAGAGATCGCGGTAGACGAGACAGTCTTCGGGAGTCGCTTTGAGATTGATCCTCAGCGGGTTCTCCTCGATGGAGATGATCGCGAAGAGCTTGCCCATCACTTTGAAAACTGCGTGTTCTTTGCCGAACGGGAACTCCTTGATCGCACCGTTTTTGGAGAGGCAGTAGGATTCGAGTGTTTCTGGTCTCATCGGATATCTCCCGCTTTCAATTTATTGCCTATCGGCTGATCCGCAGCATATATCCTGCCCCTGGCTGGAATTCGAAACCGACCTTGACGACCTTGCATTCGTACCCTTCCAGATCGTTCATCAGACGATAGAGATGGGGTGAGAAGTTTTCCGCTTCGTTTTCCCTGGAGTTCTTGTAATCAACCAGAGGAAAGATACATACCTCTCGCGCAACACGGAGCATCTCAAGCACGGATGCTTTGTGGAACTCATAGTCGAACCTGTCATCGTAGACGAAGAGCAGATGGCTGGAGAGCAGTATATCGAAACTGTCGTCATCATAGGCTAAAGAGGGGAGGGTATTGCAGTGATAGTGCTCCGGGTCGTAATCTGTACAAAACTCCCTCAGCGCTCTTTCCCTGTATCCCCTGTGCCCATCGATGGAGTGGTAAAAATCGAAGTTGCATCCCTCCATCCAGCTCGTATCTTCGTATATTTTGGCGATAGTCTCTTCACCATTCTTGCAGATATCCTCTATATTGAACCGGTAGATGATATCTGTACTGGCTGCCTCGATACCGTTGGCCCGTGCCATCGCTCCAAATGAACTTGCCCCGCCGGGACAGTCCAAAACTCTCTTGCCTCTGAGCATCCCGATATCGAGACCAAAGAACGCCATATACTCCTCGAAAGTACGACCTGTAACGAGGATATCGTCCAGTTGTAAAGACATGCTTTATCCTTTGTGGTAAATAATATGTGTTTTAAATGAAAGTTGTATGAGGTATAGAGGCTCAGCGCCAGAGTGAGAATAGAGAAAGGGTGGACTGGAATGCATTGAGCGATGGGATGAGTGTATATCGATACTGCATAGTTTCTCCTTTTTTGTTGCCACAATAGTAGCATGAATTGTTTAAGATATACAGTTTGGGAATTGATAAATTTGTGGTAGACTAAACTATCATGAATGAAGGAGTGAATGTGACACCAATCAAGACTTTTAACATTTTTATGATAATGAGCCTCGTTACGATTCAGATAGTATTTGCAAATGTGCCGATCGTGAAGCAATATAGCTATAAATTCTATGGCGTGGTTTTTGGTATAGTGATTGATAAAAATGGTGATTTGCATAACCTGAGAATTGTCAAGGTTTTAGACCCTGCATGCAAAGGGTGCGATCTGTCGGATATGAAAGTTTCACAAGAGTTTTTTGATAATGTGCAACAGCATGTCAGAACAAAAGGGTATAAGCCAGAGATTGAAAACGGTATAGCAAAAGAGTTCTATACCTATTTTATTTACGACCCAATGAGACCTGAAAGGATCGATCTTGATCCCAATAATGAGTCAAATACAACAAAAAAATAAAGTATGAAGTATTATATACTTGCAGCTATAGTGATTGTTTTTGTTGTGATCCTATTTGACTTACCAAGCAAAAGTCAGAAGTATGTAGAAGAAGCCAGCAAACAGTTCGATCCTGCTCGTTCAGAATTGCAACAAGGATTTAACAGCTATGTAAAAATGGCATGGACAAAGGAAGGTGTTGAATTTGGCTATATCTATCTGACCAATGGTGACAAGGTCAAGTACTGGTTTCTCTCTCATCATCTCTCAGGCGATCTTGGGAGTACGCTGTTCGAGTTCTCTGATGGGGAACGTGTATATATGGATGGCGGTTTTTGTTGTGAAGTGCAGCTTCCTGAAAAACAGCTCAGGGACAGACAAGAGTTGGAGGAAGTCATTAAAGCGTATGATGATACGACACCATAGTATCATGACTTAAAAGCAGGAGGGAGCATTGAAGATACGATCCAAAAAGGAGCTCCAGGAGTATGTCAACAGAGGTAAGAGCGCCAAATATATGTTCTTCTGGGGGCACCGTAGCAAGGGTACGGATGTCACAAAAGCATCCCTGAGCCAGTGGTATGGCATGCACTTCAGTAACAATGGTATCAGCTACATGAGCGCAGAGCACTATATGATGGCTGAGAAGGCCAGGCTCTTCGGTGACAGGGATGCATATCAGAAGATCATCAACGCATCAAACCCCGGTGCGGCAAAAGCATTCGGTCGTGAGGTGAGGGGCTTTGACGAAGAGATATGGGCACGAGAGAGATTTGGTATCGTTGTGGCTGATAATCTGCTGAAATTCAGCCAAAACAAGGAGCTTGCAGAGTTCCTTATCGGCACGGGTCAGAGAGTACTGGTCGAGGCGAGCCCGGTGGATAGGATATGGGGCATAGGTCTGGCAGCAGATGACCACCGGGTAGAAAATCCGAATCTGTGGCGGGGAGAGAACCTGCTGGGATTTGCATTGATGGAAGTCAGGGATATGTTGGAAAAATCGGAATAAACGGAGAGAAAAACTTCCGTTCCTCTCTCCAAAGCGGAAGAGGAGGGAAGTGTAAAGAAGAGATTACTTCGAAAGTACTTCTTTGATCGCTTTGCCGATCTCTGCCGGAGAGACGACGACTTTTACACCTGCTGCTTCGAGGGCTGCCATCTTCTCGGCAGCCGTACCGGCCGATCCGGAGATGATCGCACCTGCGTGACCCATTCTCTTGCCTGCCGGAGCAGTCTGGCCTGCGATGAACGCTACGACCGGCTTGGTGATGTGCTCTTTGATATAGGCTGCCGCCTGGATCTCGAGATCGCCGCCGATCTCACCGATCATGACGATCGCTTCTGTCTCAGGGTCAGCTTCGAACAGTGGAAGAAGCTGCTTGTAGCTAAGACCGATGATCGGGTCACCGCCGATACCTACAGCTGTAGTGATACCGAAACCTTCTCTTACTACCTGATTCGCACCTTCGTATGTAAGCGTACCTGACTTGGAGATAAGGCCTACGTTACCTTTTTTGAAGATCATGCCGGGCATGATACCGATCTTGCACTCTTCAGCTGTGATGATACCGGGGCAGTTTGGCCCGATGGTTTTCATACCATGCTTCGTAGCGTAGGCTTTTGCCGCCTGCATATCGCGCACAGGCGCACCCTCGGTGATGATGACCGCGAGCTCGATACCGGCATCAGCAGCTTCCATGACCGCATCGGCTACGAACGCGGGTGGAACGAATACCATAGAGACAGTAGCGCCTGTAGTAGCTACTGCTTCTTTGACCGTGTTGAACACAGGCTTGCCGAGGTGCTCCTGACCCCCTTTGTTCGGTGTGACACCGCCGACGATATTTGTGCCGTATGCGATACACTGCTCAGCGTGGAATGTCCCCTCGCTACCTGTAAAACCCTGTACGATTACTTTTGTGTCTTTGTTTACCAGAATACTCATTTTATTTTCTCCTTTCAGTCGAAAAATAGCATAGAGCTGAGAGCTTTGGGCTCAGAGCTTGTTGATAAGAGTATGTAACATACTCTGAATCTCAACTATTTTTTCTTTTAAATCTTTATCGCTATTGATATAACCCAATCTTCTAGCCAGTTCCAATTGAGTCCTGAGCTCAAAAAGCGAACCTCTTGCAATATACAAAAACTGTTTGAACTCTTTATCAGAGTTCCGCCCCTTCCCTTCAGCTATATTGCTGGGGATAGAAACAGCCGAGCGATTGATTTGTGATACAAGATCATAGATTTCACTCTTTGGAAAAGTTTGAGTCAGTCGATAGACCGACTCTACCAGTTCCATAGAACTTTGCCAAACCTTTAATTGTGTGAACACGAGATCAGCTCTAAGCTCTGTGCCTTATGCTCTTAGCTCTGCTTTGCAGCTGCTACTGCTTTTGCCGCACCGTCTGCGAGGTCGGTCGCTGCGATTACGTTTGCGATATTTGCATTTTTGAGGATCTCTGCCGCTTCTGCTGCATTGGTTCCGTCAAGTCTGACGATGACAGGTACGTGTACGTCGACAAGTTTCGTCGCTTCGAGGATACCGTTCGCGATACGGTCACATCTTACGATACCGCCGAAGATGTTGACGAAGATCGCTTTGACGTTCGGGTTCTTGAGGATGATCTCGAAACCTTTTGCAACTGTTTCTGCGTTCGCCTTACCGCCGACATCGAGGAAGTTCGCCGGGGTACCACCCATGTAGTTGATCGTATCCATAGTACCCATTGCGAGACCCGCACCGTTGACCATACATCCGATCTCACCGTCGAGCGCTACATAGCTGAGGCCGTATTTGCTCGCTTCTCTCTCATCCGGGTCTTCCTCGGAGATGTCTCTCATATCTTCGATGTCCGGGTGTCTGCCCAGAGCTGAGTCATCGAAGCCCATTTTACCGTCGAGTGCGAGGAAGTCGCCTGAACCTGTCTTGATGAGCGGGTTGATCTCGATGAGCTCCGCATCGTTCTCCATATAGAGCTTGTAGAGTTTGGAAGCAAAGCTGATGAACTTCTTCTGCTCGGCAGGATCGGTGATCCCCAGACCGAATACAAGCTCTCTTCCGTGGAAGCCCTGGAATCCTACAGCAGGGTCTACGGCAACTTTGATGATCTTTTCAGGAGTGTTGTGCGCGACGGTCTCGATATCCATACCGCCTTCGGTAGAGGCCATGATCACAGGCATCTCTTTGGCTCTGTCGAGCACTACGCCAAGGTAAAGTTCGTCCTGAATATCCGCACCCTCTTCGATGTAGACTTTGTGAACCTCTTTCCCTTCAGGTCCTGTCTGGTGTGTGACAAGCTGCATATGGAGGATCTCGCCTGCAAGCTGCTCTACTTCAGTAACGCTTTTCGCAAGCTTGACACCGCCGCCAAGACCTCTACCGCCGGCATGGATCTGTGCTTTGACAACCCAGATTTTTCCACCGAGCTCATGTGCAGCAGCGACTGCCTGAGCAGGTGTATTTGCAACGATACCTCTTGGTGTCGGTACACCATATTTAGCAAAAATTTGTTTTGCCTGATACTCATGAATATTCACGAAGACTCCTTTGTTACAATAAGTTGTGACATTATAAGGTGTTTAAAAACAATTTCTTATAAAAACTATTATCAAAAACAGAAAATTTTCAAAAGTGGTCATATTTTACACAATTTAGAGGGGAAAATCGCTCCTGGTCTTGATCCTGTTGTCAAAAATATTCCCATATTACCCCCTCTGCTCCCCGGAATTGGTTACGCTTTGTGACAGGTTACTCATCGGTAACCTGTAGGGGTGTCTTCCGGGAGGTGCCGGAGGGTGTTACGAACTGGTCATTGAGCTTCTGGATCGATTCGCGGCCAAGTTCCATCAGTTCACTCAGTCTCTTCCTGGTCGTACCGTGCCAGTTTCTCCCGCCAAAGCCCAGGATCGAGCGCCACCATCTGGTGTTGTACATGATGGCATTGGCTATCTCTTTGTCTTTCTCTTTCCACTCGTTCGCGAGCCTTCTGGCGAAGAAGCCGCGCGCCTTGATATGGGCTGTCAGCAGCAGGGCGCCGAAAAGTCCGCTCGCCACTACGAACCCTACCTGCGCCCCGAAGAAGTTGAAGTAGACCTTGAGTGCCGAGAGGAGCGCGACCAGCAGTACCGAAGCGATGCCGTCGCTCCAGAGTACCTTGTGGCTCCACTCCTGGAGTACCGTCTGGAGCTGCGGTATCTTCTCGTCGCGTATCTTGCCGGCGAAATCCTCTATCGACTTGATGATACGGTAGGCTCTTTCTATACTCACCTTCTCCATACGCTCGTATATCTCTTCGATATCGGCATCTTTTTTCCCCTTGAGACGCTTGAGCTTCGCCTCGTCGTGGATCGCTACGGCGGAGGCCTCATTATAGATACTGTAGAAGTTGCCGGAGATGAGCCCTTCGCTGGAGAGGGCTCTCTGCCAGGAGCCGATGACATCTTCGAGGTTGTCCTCGGCGGCAGTGGTGTCGATCTGGTTGAGGATATAGAGTACTTTGTTGGCATCGCGGTGCCCCACGGTGGTGGCGACGAGGTGCTTGAGGGTATCCCTCATGGCCCCGGGCTCCGGATGTCTGGCATCGAAGAAGACGAGAACGAGGTCGGACATCTCGACGATATGGCTGGTGATCTTGAGGATCGCATCCCGCTGGCTGTCGGCATCGAAGCCGGGAGAGTCGATCAGTATCTTCCCTTTGATCCTCTCTGAGCTGAGGGTCTTGAGCTGGAGATAGTTGTTGACGCGGTTCCCTTCCCCTGCATCGACCTTGTTGACCTCCTGAGAGATATTGTAAAAGGGGAATCTCGGGTCTGCATCGAGGGCGAGCCCCGGGAGGGTGGTGACATTCTCGCTGTTGCCGTAGCAGACGACGGTGAACTTGTCGTCGACAGCCTGGTTGCCGCTCTGCTGGACTTTCTTGCCGATGTATTCGTTGATGAAGGTCGATTTGCCCGCCGAGAAGGTCCCGAGTACCGATATCATCGGCCACCACGAGATATAGCTGGTATAGGTCTCGTCCGGGCCGATCAGCCCCACGCGGCGGCTGAGCTTGTCAAGCATTTCGTACTTGTCTATCACCTCTACCAGTACAGGGTTCTCGGCAGAGAGATACTCTTTGAGCTTTTTGTATCGTTCTTCGGGCATCATATGGCTGTCCTCGTCAAAAATTTGGTTTAATTATACATGGATTGGATTTGAATCTACTTGACTCTTGTCACATCGTACCCACTCTTCCTGAGATGCTCTATGATGCTCCTCTCTCCCAGGAAGTGGAGGACACCGAAGGCGAAAAGAAACACCTTCTTCGGATTTGCCTCACTGAGTGTTTCGATCCTTCGCACCATGCGGCTGTTTCTGTCGTAGAGCATGAACTGCATCGCTTTTTCATTGAGCGCTTTGTACTTCGTGTCGTTTTCGAGAGTCGACATCATGAAGTCGTAGAGCTTCTCCCCGTCACCTTCGAGATAGAGCTCGATGAGCTCACTGTTGGAGTCGCGGTGTTCACGGAGATACTTCAGCGAGGACTCGAAAAGCATGATCTGCTCATCGAGGGTGAGCGGGTCGAACATCGATGTCTGCTCCTCCACAGTCTCTATCCCGCCTACCTTTTTGCCGAGATTTTTGGCATGATCGTAGATGAGTGTATCGATGTCTTCGAGCTCGCCGCTTTTGTCTACACTGCCGATGAACGAGAGCATCATCCCTGCTGCCCAGACCTTCATCGTGTCATAGAGGGGGAACATATCGGCTCCTGACACCTCCCTGACATACTCCCGCGCGTCATTGTAGAGCTGTATAGGGATGATCTCGCTGAGCCTCTTGCCGTCCATGCGTGACATCAGGCGGAGCGACTGCAGCTGTGTGCTCAGGGTCATGGGGAGCTCGGTCCGTACTTCATCGCTCTGTGCAATGGCATCGGTGAGTAGTCTGGGGAGTTTCTGGGTCTTGCCGTCATCGAGATGGATGGTACCGAAGAGGTAGAAAGCCTGTTCCCCTCTGGTCACACGCCACAAGAAAGGCTTGTTTATCTGCGAAGTTTCGCCATCGAGCCTGGCGAGTGCGCTCCCGGTGTTGATCTCTTCCCTGTGGACGAGGGCCTGGGTGGAGGTCACGATCAGTGTCAGAAGAAGGAGTAGTTTTTTCAGATGCATACCGTTCCTTTGGATAGGGTTGTCAAAAAGATATGATATACTTACTTAAAAAGTAATGAATCAATGGCGAAGAAAAAAAGAAAATATCTCATCAGGCTCAATAACAAAATAAGAAAGATTTTTGATGGGAATACCTTCGAAGAGGGGATAGGTACGCTGAGCGACGACAGGCTTATGGAGCTCTCGATGCTCCTCGAGCTCGATCTCGCCCATATCACCCGCGAGGATATGATCCGCACGCTCCGCAGGTCGTGGAGCGAAGGGGGTCACAGGGAGCGCGAGGATATCGTCAGGTACCTGCGCCAGAGCATCTCCCCGCAGGCTCCGAGGAGATCGATAGCCCCGGATATCCCAGCCGACAGGGTGGAGCTGATCCTCTCTATGCTAGACGAGATCGAGCACACCGGAGAAGAGGAGGAGCTCATCCTCGAAGCCTTCGCGGAGACCAGGAGGACCAGGATCACCCCCGATGCCATCCGGCAGAAGCTGGGCTACCTCCGTCTGCGGCAGCGCCAGGACTACCTCGAGGAGAAGCTCGATGTCACGTTCACCACCCTCGGCGAGATGGAGTTCTACCACAAGTACACCTTCGCTCTCCCCGATTTTGATATCAATAAATATTTACTCACAAAGAGCGAACCGCTCGATATCGACGGTCTCTTCGAGAGAGGCGGCGAAGATATGCTTGCACTGCTGCTGGCCCAGAAAGAGAAGGCAATCGCCGGAAAGAGCGGCGATATCGAAAGGTTCCTCTCGGATCTGGGTGGGGATCACAAATGGCTCGATATGGAGCAGGCGAGTGCGGCGATCAAGGCTATGCCGCCCGAAACCGACATCTACCATATCCCGATACCATTCTCCGTGATCGAAAAAATATTAATGAATATCAATCCAAAGATAGACCTTTTCGAGAGCGGCGAACACTTCATCATCCAGCGCGAGAGGAGCTACGATCTCTGGGGTGAAGAGCTGCGGTATTTCGCTACGCTCTCCTATAGCAGAGCCTTCCTCTACAAGGCGCTGTGGAGCAACGAAGAGCTCCCCGTGGTCGAAGACCTCCACCAGCTGAAAGAGGAAACAGAGTCGCACTTCCTCCTCTCGGTCGAAGCGCTCTACGACCAGCTCGCGTTCGAGACGGCAGGTCTCGACTACAGTGAAGAGCAGCTCAAAGATATCATCGTCCGTTTCGTCGCACCACAGATACAGAGCAGTATGAACCTCAAGATCAAGGACAAGACCAAGCGGCGCATCCTCTATCATTTCAATGAAGAGATCAAACCGCTCAAGGAGAAGAAGCTCCGCGAGGAGCTGCTGGCCAAGACGATCCGTGATTTCAAGAACCTCTTCCCGCTGGCGAGGTCGCTGAAGCGGAAGATCACCTTCCATGTCGGCCCCACCAACAGCGGCAAGACCTACGCGGCGATGGAGAAGCTCCGTGCAGCCTCCACGGGATACTACCTCGCCCCGCTGCGGCTCCTCGCCCTCGAGGGGTATGAGTCTCTCAGCCAGACCCTTCATGCCTCTCTGATCACGGGAGAGGAGGAGATCATAGACGAGGAGTCGACCCATATCTCCTCGACGATAGAGATGATGAATCTCAGTGTCGATGTGGATGTGTGTGTCATCGACGAGATACAGATGATAGACGACCGCGACCGCGGCTGGGCATGGGCCAACGCCCTCATCGGAGCCCCGGCCAAAGAGGTGATCCTCACGGGCTCATCCGATGCATTGAGTGCGGTCAGGGAGCTCTGTGAGTACCTCGGCGAGGAGCTGGAGGTGGTAGCGTTCGAGCGCAAGAATCCCCTAGAAGTGATGAGCCACCCCACCTCCATCAACGATATCGGCAAGCAGACCGCTATCGTAGCCTTCTCCCGTAAGGAAGTGCTATCGCTCAAGCTGCAGCTCGCCTCACGCTACAATGTCTCGGTAGTCTACGGCAACCTATCTCCCGAAGTACGCCGTGAAGAGGCACGGAGATTCCGCCACAGGGAGAGCGATATCCTTGTCGCCACCGACGCCATTGCGATGGGGCTCAACCTCCCGATCAGAACGATCCTCTTCGCCAAGGACAACAAGTTCGACGGTCTCCGCCGCCGCGAGCTGGCCACGTCAGAGATACTCCAGATAGCGGGACGGGCGGGGAGATACGGCATCGAGGAGCAGGGGTTCGTCGGGGCTCTCGACAGCGGCACGCTCAAGACCATCACCGGGCAGTTCCACAAGCCGCTCAGAGATATCAGGCTCCCGGTCTCGGTGATGGCGAGCCTCGAGCACGTCATGCTCATCGGAGAGATACTCGAGACCGACGACCTGCTCCATATCCTGACGTTCTTCGCTGAGAATATGGAGTTCGACGGCCCATTCCAGGCGGCCAATATCGACTCGATGATGGAGATCGCTTCCATAGTAGGGGAGTACCAGCTCGATCTCAAGACCCGCTACTATCTCAGCTGTGCCCCCGCGAGCATCTCCTCGCCGTATATCGAGTCGGTATTCCACCGCTATATCAGGCAGCTCGAGAACGATGCCGGTGTACAGTACATCCCGCCGCGCGATCTCCCGGCATTCGCCCAGACCAACGATATGCTCCTCAACGCCGAGGACCGGGTGCGCGAGATATCCCTCTACCTCTGGCTCTCGTTCAAGTTCCCCGACCACTTTCAGGACACGGAGCTGGCGATAGAGTCGCGTGTGCGCCTCAACAGGTATATCGAGAACTCCCTCAAAAAAGGGCACTTCACCAAGAAATGCAGCCGCTGCGGCAAACTCCTCGACTTCAGCTACCGCTTCTCGATCTGTGACGAGTGCCATACCAAAGGCAAAAGGGGCGAGAGCAGCTACCGGGGCCGCAACAGTAGGGGAAGAGGGGAGAGGAAGTGATAAAACTATGCTATAATCAGCAAAATCAAAGGAGCGGTCATGGGTGCACTGAAAGAAGAATATCTGCCTCACTACACGATATCTGACTATGTAAGCTGGGAGGGTAAGTGGGAGCTTATCAGCGGTATCCCTTACGCCATGTCTCCGGCTCCTGTCACCAAACATCAGATCATCAACACAAAGATCGCCAGTCAACTCGATGATGCTATAGAGGCGTGCGGAGGCTCCTGCATAGCTGTGATCGAAGCAGAGTGGCGGATAGAGCAATCGACGGTGGTGATACCTGACTGCGTCGTGGTCTGCTATGAGCCTGAAGACTATCTCAACAAAGCTCCCAAAGTGATCTTCGAGGTGGTTTCCCAAAGCTCTGTGCTCCGTGACGAACGGATCAAGTTCGAGATATACCAGGATGAGGGAGTGGAGTACTACTGCATCGTCTACCCCGATCTGTTGGTAGCCAAACTCTATCGCCTGCGTGACGGCAAGTACCGCAAAGAGGGGGATTTTAATGAGGAAGTCTACAGGTTTGATATCGACGGGTGTGAAGTGGCGTTTGATTTTGATTTGATCTTCAGACGGTATAGAGAGAGATGAGGGGATCATTCGGTTTTTGGATGATGTTTTCCTCTGTGAAGTAAGTATGGATTTCTACAAAAATATGGGAAGCAAGAGAAATTTTATCTTTAAATGAATTGTTAATGATCAAAATAAGAGGTGAGTATAAATATGACATTGTTGCAAAGTGGTTTAATTGATGTTTTGAAGCCTGAAAAAGACATTTTTCCTTATTATGAGCTGTTTTTATCTCGATATTCTTTAATTACGGTTACTGCAATAGTATCTCAAGTTAGCTTACTACCTGAAACTTATAAAGACACGACAAAAGAAGAGATGGATAAAGAGATTGATGGAATGATTGAAGGACTTCCGAAAACATCTGTTGATCAACGCAATAAGTACCGGATATGGTGTATTGGTGCCCTTGTTGACCCTGGAGAAATAGTGCAAGAAAATGAAAAGAGGACTTTTGCATCAGAATTATTTTACGAAGATGCAAAAAAATATTCGCTCTCTAATAGAGAAATGATCTTGAGAGGTTTAAACACTTCAACGTTCTTAAACTACTTCTTTTTAATTGAGGATAGTTTAAAAAATATCTATATAAACTTGGTTAATCCTGAGAACAAATTCATCAAAGGTTCCGAAACTATTAGTACATGCTTAGTACAAATTATCTCAGAGATTAATATTCGGCAAAAATTTGAAGAAGAGTTGTATGCCAGAAGTAAATTCTTTTTCAATATGAAGGCTCTCGAAGTTATGTGGAGTCTTTTGAACTTAATAAGAAATCAAATAGCTCATGCAAATGGGTTTTATGACGACAAAGCGAAAGGATCATTTAATCAAAGAATGAAGAAACTTATAGAACATTATGGCGATAATGATGATTGTCTGTTGTCACTTAGCATGATAATTGAGGTCTTTGAAAGACATAAAGAACAAATAAAGGAAACAGGATACTTAATTGTTGATAATTCCCTTGAGAACATTATAAGAAACATATCTATTTTCATAATGGAATCACTTTATGTTTGCGAATATGACAAAATTAAAATAAATCAAATTAACAAGAGTTGAAAAAGCTATGCGACGCATCACATCTACCATCAAAATCTGCTCCACTCTCACTATATGCTTCCTGCTTGCGTCGTGCGCCGTGCCTGACAAAAATCCCGTGCCGGAAAAAAGTGTCGAGCAAACAGAGAAGCAGTGGGAACCCACCCTGTTCGAGTTCGCATATTTACCGTCACCTATCTATGCCAGCGGCCCCAGACTGGAATGGGACGGCACCTGCCTGGTCGAGCGGATACCTCACGCGCCGTCAGGCGCCGGGTACAGGGGAAAAGAGGTCTGGGAGACGAGACGATACTATCCCTCCAAATCCCAGTGGATGGCATTTTGGGCAGAGGCCGAACGGCTCAAGCTTCGCCAGTGGCGCAAGTATTACTCATCAGTCGATTTGGGGATGGAGGTGTTCGACGCCAGCGCCTGGAGTTTTCGTGCCCGGATCGGAAGCACCGTGATCGAGACCTACGGCTACAATGCCGGGCCAGCTCTCCCGGATGTTACCAAAACAAGTATCGCCAGCGATGCCATCCTGCCGCTCGCAGAAGCTATCCAAAAGCTCAAGGTCGCCGAGCATTGACGGGGTTGAAGCCGCCGACACACGGGAAAGCGGAACCCTACCTCTGCTCCTTCGCCATCAGTGCCGCAGGTTTGTAGTCGAGGTTGATCTTCGCGTACATTCCGGGGTAGACCTTCATATCCCCTTTGTCGAAGGATACCCTGATGGTGAAAGTGTGGGTCATCGGGTTGGCGCTCGGGACGACCGATTTGATACGGCCGCGCGTGTTGAACTTGATCGAGGGGATGGCGACAGAGACGAAGTCTCCGGCATTGACCTTGAGGAGGTCGGCTTCGGATATCTGCGCTTCGATCTCGAGGTGGTCGAGGTCTACGAGGAGCATCGCGAGCATCCCCGGGACGATGAGATCGCCCACGCGGATGTTCTTCTGGACGATGATACCGTCGTTGGGGGCTTTGACCTCGAGGTAGTTGGAGATGGTCGCCATCTGCTTGACCTTGACGGAAGCATTGGCTACAAGTCCCCTGGCGGCTGCGAGACCAGCCTGGACATTCTCGGCCATGACATCGATATTCTTGAGCTCGAAGGTATTGTCCCCGTCCTTGGAGAGGATATTCATCCTCTCATGGCGGATATTGTCAAGCCTCGTGCGGTACATATCGACCATGATCTCCGCCTGCTCGAGGGCGAGGTCGGCCTGGTTCTTGAGGATATCGAACTCGGCAGATTCGAGATCGAAGAGGGTATCCTCCCTGCGCACCTTGTCGCCGATCTCGAAGTAGATATTCTTGACATACCCCATGAAGCGGGCGCCGATCATCTTCTGGTTGTCCGAGACGACCGTCCCGGTGATGGAGAGATCCGAAGCCATGAGCGAAAGGCTCATAAGTCCTGCTACAAACAATTTCCTGACCACAATGATCCTTTATTATAAATTCTATTTATTGATTATAACACATTATAATATATACGATTTATGAATAAGCTTGCATGGAGAGAGAAAAAGAGAATAATGTTTCTATTTGTAAAACAGGAGAGGAGTGTGAAGCCCGAAAATGGGGATCGGAAGAGGGTGATTACCTCTCGATCTTGCTGAACTTGCTCCCCTCGATGGTGAGGTTGTACATGAGCCCCTTGTTGCCGAAGATGAAGCCGATGACCGGTTTGTTGAAGGTGGCGTTGCTGATATCCTTACCCACGCCCCACTCGACTATGGCGACCGAGCCGTCCACGCCGACCTTCCAGCCGTCGCTTTTCCTGAACTTCCTCAGCGCGTCGTCGGTGAGGAACGCGACGATGATGTTCTTCGACTGCGCACCGAGCTGGAGCCCCACCGATGCTGCGACGGTGGAGTAGTACTGCACGCTCTTGCCGCCCACACGCAGCACACCCTCACCGTACTCGCCGCCGACACCGAAACCCGCCTTGAGGACATTGGGGAAGATCAGCATCCCCTTGACACTATGCTGGGCAAAAGAGCGCGACCCCTTGATCTCGCTGTAGAACTGTTCGAGCGCCATATCGGCCTCCGCCTCTATCTGTGAGGCTGTCTTGGCGTGAGCGCTGATGAGGAAGAGAACGAGCAGAACCATGATCTTTTTTATCATTTGGTATCCTTTTCTGTTAGGATGATCGGATTTCTTGGATAACCCTCTTGAGCGGCTCAGACCAACGGGAGGATTTGCCCCCGAAAGAGGGTTATACAAGAAGTCTATTGTACCAGAAATATAAAAATAACTGGATAGAGCCTTTTAGCTCTTTATGTTACAATGCCCAAAAATTATAGGATAAGCCCCAAACCATGATCAAAGTGACCAACCTGACCAAAAGCTTCAATGCAAAATCACTGTTTGAAAACCTCTCTTTCGCCCTCGGGGCGGGGGACAGGGTAGGGCTGGTCGGTCGCAACGGCTCGGGCAAATCGACCCTCTTCAAGATCATCCTCGACGAGGAACACTACGACAGCGGCGAGATCACGATGCCCAAGGGGTACAGGATCGGGGCGCTGAAGCAGCATATCCATTTCACGAAGCCTACGGTGCTCGAAGAGTGTATGCAGGTGCTCGGACCCGAGCAGCAGTACGAGAGCTACAGGATCGAGAAGCTCCTCTTCGGGCTCGGGTTCGAGCAGGATGACCTGGGCAAAGACCCGCGCAGCTTCTCGGGCGGCTACCAGATTCGTATCAACCTCGTCAAACTCCTCGCCACCGAGCCCAACCTCCTCCTCCTCGACGAACCGACCAACTACCTCGATATCGTCTCGATGCGCTGGCTGAGGGGATTTTTGCAGAAGTTCGACGGCGAGGTGATCATCATCACCCACGACAGGGAGTTCATGGATTCGGTGACGACCCACACGATGGGGATACACCGCGGCAGCTGCAAGCTCATCAAGGGTGACACCGCCAAATACTACAAACAGCTCGAAGAGGACGAGATACTCTACGAAAAAACCCGCCAGAACCAGGAGAAGAAGATCGCCGAGCTCGAGGACTTCATCGCGCGAAACCGCGCCCGCGCCTCCACCGCAGCGCTCGCACAGAGCAAGGCGAAAGAGCTGGAGAAGATCGACAGGCTTGATCGGCTGGGCGACATCGCCGAGCTCGATTTCGAGTTCAGCTACGCCGACACCCCTGCCAAGATTATCCTCGAAGCAAATGAGCTCAGTTTCGGCTACACCCCGGAGAACATCCTCTTCAGGAAGGTCTCCTTCGCTCTCAAGAAAGGGAAAAAGCTCGCCATCATCGGGAAGAACGGCAAGGGGAAATCGACCCTGCTCAATATCATCGCCAAAGAACTCACCCCCCTCTCGGGTGAGATATCCTACCACCCACAGACCCTCATCGCCCACTTCGGACAGACCAATATCGAGAGGCTGAGCCCCAACAACACGATCCTCGAAGAGATACAGAGCGCCCATATGAAGATGGAGTACAAGCAGACCCGTGCGATCGCCGGGGCGATGATGTTCAGCGATACCCTCGCGGAGAAGAAGGTATCGGTACTCTCGGGGGGCGAGAAGAGCCGCGTGATGCTCGGCAAGATCATCGCCACCCCCGCCAACCTCCTCCTCCTCGACGAACCCACCAACCACCTCGATATGGAGTCGATCGAATCACTCTCGAAAGCGATCGAGGGGTTCGAAGGGGCGGTGGTGATGGTCACCCACTCCGAGATGCTGCTCCGCCGCCACGCCGACGAGCTGATCGTCTTCCGCGAGGGGAGTGCGGAACACTTCGAGGGGAACTACGAAGAGTTCCTCGCCAAGATAGGATGGGATGACGAACCCACCCAGAGCGCCCCGAGCCCCAAAAAGGAGACCCCGTCGGTCAACAAAAAAGAGCTCAAGAAGCTCCGAGCCGACCTGGTCAACGAACGCTCCAAACTCCTCTCCCCGCTCAAAAAAGAGATCGACCACTGCGAGAACCGCATCATGGAGTGCGAAGAGCTCATCGAGACGAGCAACGAAGAGCTGCTCCGCATCGCAAGTAGTAACGATGTCGGCGAGCTCACCCGCCTCTCCAAAGCCGTCAGCGACGCCAACAAAGAGATCGAAGAGCTCTTCGAGAGACTCGAGATCGCGCAGACGGAGTTTGATAGTATTAGTGAAGAGTATGAGAGGAAGATTGGGGAGTTGGGGTAATATTTTTCTCTGATATACAGTAACCTGTAGGGTGTTGTCCCCCGACAACACCATAATATTACTGAGAAATGAAAATATCGGTGCTGTGAGGACACAGCACCCTACGCGTTCAGCACTGTGTAGTTCTCGTATGGCTTCCCAAGTAAAACTTGGGAACCAGGGAAAAAAAATTAGGAGTAAAGCCATGATTTTTGGAAATCCTGATAAGTTTGCAATATATTTGGATAAAGTTCAGAAGTGGAGTAGCGATAGTTTCACAGAAGGATTCGTTTGTTTTTATTTAAATTCTCTGCCGTTTCCATCTAATTTTTTTGATTATGTGTCGACGCTTAATCTAAATCTTAATGATTTATTAGGATATAAATTATTGAACCCTAAAATTGATAGTGAGCTATTCAAGCAAAACAAGCTGGAACTAGTAAAGCATCTTTTAAAGGGTAGATATCCTGCACACATGTTCAATTCACAAGATGAATTTGATCAATATCCTGATGATTTATATGAAGATGAAAATTATGATTATTCAGTAGAGGCAGATTTTTTGGAAAGAGCGCATATATCCATGTTTGTCATAGGAAGTCAAAAAATGCTAAGACTGTTGGCAGTGGATAGAAACCATCCTGAAGAATTTTTTAATTTAAGCAATCTAAAAATAGATGATATTGTGGAGGTTTATATCAAGGCTGATGAATTGCTTAAAATCACTCATGATGCAATAGATTTTCATAAAAAGTTTTCAAGAGAGTACATTGCATGATGCCTTGTCCTCCATCGTCCTCGATGAGAGTATATATGGGAGTTTTCCCTCGTTCCGCAATTGTATTGCGGAATGCATATTAACTGTTCTGCGTAGTTCTCACATGGATTCCCAAGTACAACTTGGGAACCAGAGAATAAATTGGGATTCTCCCACCCTCCAAATCATAGAGCTCAGCGATGCGGCTGCGAGTCGGGAGTACCTGCTTTCTCAGGCTCGTCGTCCGGCTTTTCGCATGTACCGTGAAATAGCGGCCACTGCTTGCACACTTTGTCTTTGAAGATACATATGCCATATTCATTGCCCTCTGCATCTTTTCTGATCTCTGCTTTGCCGCCTTTTTCTTCACAAAACACCCAGGCGGGATTCGCCATCGCCATAGCGACATTGACACCCAGCGCCAACAGTACAATGTATCTCTTCATCTATTTCTTCTCCTATCAGGTTTATTGTCTGTCTATTATAGCATCATGTTATCGCAAAATCCTCCCGATTCAAATGAATATGATACAATACCCCAATAATTCCCAAGGATCACCATGTCATTTGCCACGCTCCCGCTCCACGGCGATATCCTCAAGGCTCTCGACGAGCAGGGATATGTCCACCCCACCGAGATACAGAAGAAGCTCATCCCTCTGCTGATGCAGGGGCGCGATGTCGTCGCGAGCGCCCACACCGGATCGGGGAAGAGCGCGGCGTATCTCCTCCCCATTCTCGAGCAGCTCCGCCGCAGCCATGAGAACAAAGAGCACTATGCCCACTACACCCAGGCGCTCATCCTCGTCCCCACCAAAGAGCTGGCGCGACAGGTAGCGCAGATGGCAGAGGTGTACGGCCGCCATCTCGGGTTCAACACAGCCGCAATACACGGGGGAAAACCCCTCGAAGCGCAGGCGGGTCAGCTCGCCCGCGGGGTCGATATCGTCGCGGCTACACCGGGGAGGCTCCTCGAACTGATCCGGGGGAACAGCACGATCCTTCAGGCGGTGAGCTTCTTCGTCCTCGACGAGGCCGATACGATCCTCGATATGGGGTTCAGCAAAGAGGTCTTCGAGATCATGGGGATGATACGGGAGAAGAAGCAGAGCATCCTCATCTCCGCCACCCTCTCCAACGCCCTCAAAGCCCTCGCCACCAAGCTCCTTGTCCGTCCGCAGCTCGTCGAGCTCTCGCCGCTGGGGAGGAAGCTCCGGCACATCGACCAGCAGCTCTATATCGTCGAGAACGAGCGGAAGCTCGAGTTCCTCCCCTTTCTGATCGGTTCGCGCAATTTCTCGCAGGTGCTGGTCTTCGCCCGTACCAAGGAGAAGGCGAAGGAGGTCGAAGAGGCGCTCGTCCAGAGCGGTCTGGAGACCGTCTCGATCCACGGCGACAAGAACGCCGGGGCGCGCGGCAGGGCGCTCGAGAGCTTCAAGGCCAAAAGAGCCAGGGTGCTCGTAGCGACCGATATCGCCGCGAGGGGGCTCGATATCGTCGGTCTCGAGGTGGTGATCAATTTCGACATCCCCCATATCCTCCCCGACTTCATCCACCGCATCGGCAGGACGGGGAGGGCAGGGAGGAAAGGACTCGCCATCACGATAGGGAGCAACGAAGAGCTCGGGGCGCTCCGCAGGGTCGAGCGGCTCCTCGGACACAAGATACCGCGCGAGGTGGACGAAGAGCACGCCCCCGCCAAGATCATGGACAGGGCCTCTACCAAAATCGATAAGAGCGAGCCGAAGAAGCGGGTCGCCGGGGCATTCGGGAAGAAAACGAAGAGTACTGCCGGCAAAAAGAGGAAAACGACGAAAAGGGACCGTTATAACCCTGATGTCGGCATGACCGATGTGAAAAAAGGGACCAAAAAGAGCGGCCGAAAAAAATGAGTTTCAGCATGAACTTCCCAAGATTTGGGAATAATAATGAAAATATTTAACAGGGTTAATATATGGATTATTTCGGATTAAATGTCTGGGCAGATGAAAATTTCAAGATAGTCGGCGACAAAGTGGTGCTCAACCACGCCAAGAAACCTTCACTCCTCTCGATAGCGCAGGATGTGCGCCAGAGAGGCTACAAAGGGCCGATCCTTCTCCGTTTTCCCCATATCATCAAAAAGCAGATCGACAAGCTTTTCAAGACCTTCAATACGACCATGGACAGGTTCGAGTACAAGGGGAAATTCCATGCGGTCTTCCCCCTCAAGGTTAACCAGTACCCCAACTTCGTCAATTCGCTGATGCGCGTTTCCTCGAGCTACAGGTACGGGCTCGAAGCGGGGAGCAAGGCGGAGCTCATCATCGCCATGACCAAGACCCCGGTCGGCGCCCCCATCACGATCAACGGTTTCAAGGACAAGGAGATGATCGGCCTGTGCTTCATCGCCGCAAAGATGGGTCACAATATCACGATCACCATCGAAGGTCTCGGCGAGCTCGAGACGATCATCGATGTCAACAAAAGTTTCAACAAAGAGGAGCACTCCACCGTCATGCCCAACATCGGTATGCGTATCAGGCTCCACAGCTCGGGGATCGGTATCTGGGCCAAGAGCGGTGGGTACAGCTCCAAGTTCGGTCTGACATCGACCGAGGTGCTCAAGGGCTTCGAGATGCTCAAGCAGGAGAACCTCCTCGACAGCCTTACGATGGTCCATTTCCATATCGGTTCGCAGATGAACGAGATCGGGCCGCTCAAAAAGGCGCTCAGGGAAGCGGGCAACATCTACGCCGACCTCAAGAAGCGTGGCGCTGCCTCTCTCGTAGCGATCAATATCGGGGGCGGTCTGGCGGTCGAGTACAGCCAGCACAGCAATATGCAGGACCGGAACTACTCCCTCAAAGAGTTCGCCAACGATGTCGTCTATCTCATGCAGGTGATCGCGCAGAACAAAGGGGTCGACGAGCCTGATATCTATACAGAATCGGGGAGATACATCGCTGCGAGCCACTCGGTGCTGATCGCCCCGGTACTCGAGCTCTTCACCCAGGAGTACCACGAGAGCTCGCTGATCAAGAAAGAGGTCAACCCTCCGCTGGTCGAGGAGCTCTTCGATCTCTACAACCAAATCACCAGGGGGACGGCGAGGGAATATCTCCACGATGCTCTCGACCACATGGAGTCGATCCTGACCCTCTTCGATCTCGGGTATATCGATCTCGAAGACCGTTCCAACACCGAGATCCTCGTCAACCTGATCATCAAGAAAGCGATGGATCTTCTGCGCAACGAAGATACCGACGAGCTCAAGCAGCTCCAGAACCGTATCCAGGAGAAGTACCTCGTCAACTTCTCGCTCTTCCAGTCGCTCCCGGACTTCTGGGGTCTCGAGCAGCAGTTCCCGATCATGCCGCTCGACAGACTCGATACCAAGCCAACCCTGCCGGCGAGTATCTGGGATATCACCTGCGACAGTGACGGGGAGATAGGGTTCGACCCGACATACCCGCTCTACCTCCACGATATCGATGTGACGAAGGAGGAGTACTTCCTTGCGTTCTTCCTCACGGGGGCGTACCAGGAGGTACTGGGGATGAAGCACAACCTCTTCACCCACCCCACCGAAGTGGTCGTGACCTTCGATGAGGACGGCAACGAGGTATTCAGCGATATCATCGAGGCGCAGAACCTCCTCGATGTCCTCGACGACCTCGACTACGATACGGGCAAGATCGACAAAGTGCTCAAAAAGCGGATCGAAGAGTCGACCATCATCAACAACGAAGAGAAACGGGAACTCCTCGGCAAGCTCTATCTCTACCTGAGCGAGAACAGCTATCTCAAGACCATCCAGGCGATAAAGGAAAACGAGTGACGATTTACGGATTGATCAGGGAGGATTTCAGGAATGTCAGGCAGAACGACCCGGCTTTGCACTCTGTCTTTGAGCTCTTCTTCAACTATCCCGGCCTCTGGGCGCTCCTCTTCTACCGCCATGCCAACTGGCTCTACAAAAAAGGGCTCCGTTTCCTCCCCCGTTTCATCTCCGCTATCGGACAGTTTCTCACCACGATCGACATCCACCCGGCGGCTACGATAGGGCGCAGGGTCTTCATCGACCACGGTGTAGGAGTGGTCATCGGCGAGACGGCGGTCGTGGGGGATGATGTCGTCATCTATCAGCAGGTCACTCTCGGCGGTGTGAGCCTCACGAAGGGGAAACGTCACCCGACGGTAGAGAACAATGTCGTCATCGGTGCAGGTTCGAAGGTACTTGGCAATATCACCATCGGGGCCAACTCCAAGGTGGGGGCGAACTCCGTCGTGGTCAAGGATGTACCGCCAGACTCTACTGCTATCGGTATCCCGGCGCGCGTCATC
>QKDN01000042.1 GCA_003252535.1 Campylobacterota bacterium
GAGTTTTCCATAATATCCTCCAAAATCTATATATAGAGAATTATATATGATTAATATTTAATCAATTATTAAACGGTTCAATCTTTTTTTTATGAGTCAGGCCTCAAAACTGATTAAATAGTAATCAATATTCCTGACCCCACTACATTTTTTATCAAAAATAGACAAAAATCATCAGTGTCTGAAAGGCAATATATCTTGAATCATATATGGATTTGGAGTGGTGCTGCGGGGTAATTTTCTGTATGGTGTTGTCAGGAGGGAGACAACACCATACGGGCGATATGCCCGAAGGTCTTAGATCGTCACGACCCTGATCGCCGGGTCGATCTGTTGCTGGAGGGTCGACTCGATGGCGTAGAGGGTGCCGGTGCTGCCGGTCGCACAGCTGCTGCACGCGCCGAGGTAGCGGATGTAGAGATCGTAGTTGCTTCCGGTCTCCTTGATATCGACGACCTCCATGTCCCCGCCGTCCATCACGAGCATCGGGCGGACGAACTCATCGATGACAGAGTCGACGAGCTTGATCTTCTGGACGATAGTAAGCTTGCCGAAGTCTTTGTCGACCTTGGCATTTTCGACGGCAGCTTCTGCGAGTCTCTCCCTGTCCATCTCTGCAAGTGTATCGGCGAGGATATCGACGAGGTAGATATCTTTGGCTTCGTGACCGCCCGGTTTGATACACGATTTACAGAACGCGCCTGCCTTGGTGTAGTCAGTGACCTGCTCGATGGTGGTGAGCTTGTTGAGCTTGATCACCTCTTTGAGGGTATCGAGGCTCACCCTCGCACATTCGCAGACGATGAACTCCGTCTCGAAGCTCTCCATATCGACACCTTTGTAAAGTGACGCGGCTTTTTTGATGACATCGTATGCCATGACCGAACAGTGCATCTTCTGCGCAGGGACGGCAGGAGTGTTCGGCTCGTCACGCATCGCTTTTTCGACATCGATATTGGTGATCTTGACCGCTTCGTCGACCGTTTTGCCCAGACAGAGCTCCGTCATGATATCGCTCGATGCGATCGCCGTACCGCAGCCGAACGACTTGAATTTCGAAGCGACGATCTTGTCGGTATCTTTCTCTACCGCCCAGTAGAGTCTCACGGCGTCGCCGCAGCTCTCGGCTCCGAAATCCGCCACGATGAGGGCAGCGCCCATAGCTTCCGCCTGCTCCTCGGTGATCTCGCCCATGTGTCTTGGGTTGTTCATCCTGTCCGCTACGATAGATGAGTACTCATCCCAAATCGAACCGCTTACCAGATCATTCTTTGCCATAATTTTCTCCTTTTGTATTTAATGTCGTCATCAGCAGACGGCTCTCGCGACTTGTCGCTCTTTTCTCTCAATATGTAGGTTCGATTTCATCGAACGATTGTCACGGATGTTATGTACGGTTTCTATATGCAAATAGTGTTCGATAAAATCGAACCTACCTATGCATTTAGTGTGCCCCCAGCCCGCTCACATGGTTCTTCGGACTGTACGCATACGAGCTCGATATCCCCCTGAGTCTCTCGACCGCTTTTTTGACCTGTTCGATGGCGTAGTCGATCTGCTCGATGGTATTGAATCGGCTCAGTGAGAAGCGGACACCCGTATGCGCCAGCTCGCTGTCGCTCCCGAACGCGTTCATGACCGGGTTGGCCTCGAGGTCTTCGCTCGCACAGGCGCTCCCCGTACTCGCCGCGATCCCTGCGCGGTTGAGGTCCCAGAGCATCGATTCCCCCTCTACACCCCTGAACGAGATCAGCGTGGTGTTGGGCGTACGGTTCTCTGTCCCGCCGATGACGATCGTATCGGGGATTTCGAGGATCGCCGCTTCGAGTCTGTTGCGGAGCATCCCCACATGGTTCACCTCGTAGGCGATCGCCATGGGGTTGGTAGCGAGCTGCATCGCCTTGCCCATACCGACCATCGAGGCGACATCGACCGTACCGGCTCTCTTGCCCCCCATCTGCTCACCGCCGTGGAAGCACGGGGTGAGGCTCACGCCGCCTCTGATATAGAGAGCGCCGACACCTTTGGGGCCGTGGAACTTGTGCGCGGAGAAGGAGATCATATCGACGCCGATCTCTTTGACATCGACCTTCACCTTGCCGATCGCCTGCGTCGCATCGGAGTGGAAGAGTACTCCAGCCTCTTTGCAGATATCGGCTATCTCTTTGATAGGGAATATCTTGCCCGTTTCGTTGTTCGCCCACATGATCGAGACGAGAGCTGTGTCATCCCTGAGAGCGTCTCTGAGGGTCTGCGGATCGAGGACGCCCTCTTCGTTGACCTCGAGGTAGCTCACCTCCACTCCCATAGTCTCGAGGAACTTGCAGGTCGCCGTGATAGCCGGGTGCTCCACTTCCGAGGTGATGATGTGCTTTTTGTCGCCGTTCAGTATCTTGTCGATCCAGATACTCTTGAGCACCCAGTTGTTCGCCTCGGTAGCGTTGGAGGTGATGATGATATCGTCCTCGTCCGCCGCGCCGATCCCCGTATAGAGGTGATCGATCGCCTCGACCATCTTGGGATGGGTGGCCGAGCCGTATTTGTGGAGGGAGTTGGGGTTGCCGTATTTTTCTGTCAAAAACGGCATCATCTCGTCGAGCACTTTCGGGTCTATCATTGTCGTTGCGTTATTATCGAGGTAAACTTCCATATTTTTTTGTCCTTTATATTTGATTCAATGGCGAATTATACTGCCCTGCACGAGAAACAGTTGACCTGATCCTTGCAGCTCGCACACGCCGGAGCTACCTCGCCTACAGAGTCGTAGATGAATTTCTTCCACAGGATATCGGCAGGTTTCATCTGCGCCAGTTTGGGGAAGTGTTTCTTCATCATCTGTCCCATCTCGAAACGGGTTCTCAGTCCCAGGTCCTCGTAGAGATGCCCCGACATCAGCGAAGTCTTCGCGATATGGGGAGCGAGCTTCTCCCTGGTCTGGGCATCGACAGCGTACTGCTGGAGCAGCTTCGTCACCTTCGCCTCCAACAGTTCATAATCGTACAGCATCTCCGGCGGAGGAGTTACGAACACTCTGGTCTTGGTCATACTGATATAATCTTGCATCATAATGTGATCTCCACTTCTTTTCCGTTGACGATCTCGCCGAACTCCACCCCGAACTCATAACACTCGAAGAGCTCCTCTTTGGTCGGGATAAGTTTGACCTTTTTCGGCTCCAGGGGGACCCTGAAGCGCAGCTGTTTGAGTCTCCCCTGCATCATATCGACTGCCTCGCCGCTCCATCCGTAGCTGCCGAAGCACCCGCCGGTCTTGCCCCGCTTTTCGAGGAGCATCATGCACCCGAGGAGGTCCCATACCGGCTTGGGGACATCGCCGTTGATGGTGGGCGAACCGATGAGCACCCCGGTGGACTCTTCGAGGATGTTCAGCATATTGGACTCGTCCAGTGCACTGAGGTCGTAGATATTGGCTATGACGTTCTCTACAGATTCTATTCCGTCGCAGATGGAGTGCGCCATATTCTTGGTATTTTTATAGCTGGTGACATAGAAGATCGAGACGATCTTCTTGCCGTGGTGCCTGTCGTCACGGCTGCTCCACTTGGCATACTTGTCGATGTATTTGCCGGGGTTCTCCCGGATGATGGGGCCGTGGAGGTTGCAGATGATGTCGATATCGCACTTCTCATAGAGCCTGAGGGCGTTGAGGACATCGGTCTTGAACGGTCTCATGATATGGTCGTAATAGTAGCGGAACGCATAGTCGAAATCCCCTACCAGGTCGTCGAAAAGACGGCTGTCGTAGTAGTGACTCCCGAAGACATCGCCGCTGAAGAGCACCCTGTCCTCGACGAGGTAGCTGCTCATGGTCTCCGGCCAGTGGAGATTGGGGGTGCTGAGGAAGCGGATCGTCTTGCCGCCGATATGCAGCTCCTTGCCGGTCCAGGCATTCTCGAGGTCGAGGTCGTCCCGTTTGGCGATCGACTTGAGCATCGGGCGTGCCATCGGGGAGATGAAGACCTTGGCATTCTTCGCCCTCGCAGCCAGTTTGGGAAGCGCGCCGCTGTGATCAGGCTCGAGGTGGTGCATGATGATGTACCTGATGTCATCATAGCTGCACAGCGATTCGATCTTCTCGAAGAACTCATCCTCGAACTCTTCCTTCACCGTATCGAAGATCACGACCCCCTCGCTCGTCTTGAGAGCATAGGCATTGTAGGTGGAGCCGTTGGCTGTCTTCATGATGATGTCGAAGGTTCTGATGTTCGGATCGCTTACACCGATATAATACAGATTATTCCTGATCTTGACTGCTTCATTCATACACGATGCTATGCATAAGGTGTTCCCTTTTTTGCATCCATCTTTCTGCAGATCATATTCAAGAGGTTGTGATGATTGGGATGACGCTCTGTGTAACTTTTGGTACAGTTCATAGCCGCTACAGGCAGGCATTCTCGTGCAGGTCGTGCAAATATTTTAGATTTATATAAGATTGGTGTAGGGTGGGTTTCCCAACCCACCAAAAACAACGCATACATTCATTATCCGATTTGTATATTTGTTATCGATCGGAGCTAATGGTGGATTTCATCCATCCTACGATCTCTTGAAGATACCGAAACTTTCGGCTACTGTTCTTCCCACACTGCTCTGAGCGTGATGATCAGATAAATGACCGGAACGATCATCCATGGGAATATATATGACAGGAATATTCCATCACGACCCAATTCTATGCCCACCCACGCAACGATATTATAGGGATAATCGGTCGCACCAGAAACATCACCCCATGTTGGTATCATAGCAATAACCAATACGATATATGAAATATAAAAATCGCGGGTTTTCTTTTCGCTTCGTAAGACCATTCTGCCGATATATGGTGTGATAACCAACATCAGGAACACCAGCAACAACCAGTAGTCGTTCCTGAAACTGTAAAAACATACCATTATGTACAGTATGCTCATGAGAATAAACAGGATAAAATATCTGAGATAAAGCATTTGAATAGCCTTATGGGTTTGATTCATCTTTGAAAGATTATAACCAAATAAAATCCAAATCCATCAAGTGCCGGTACATATGGAGATTCCCGATCGGGTCGGGAATGACACCCTTCGTCATACCCACCGACCGAAAATTGTCACCCACCCCTTGTCAACAGTATCCTCTTGAGCCACAGCGGTGCGTTGTCACCCATCATCCCCTGGATGGAGGTGATGATCTCTTCGATCGTTTTGGGGACATTGGAGGTGCTCATGGGATAGATGCCCGCTTTCTGCACCATATTGGAGGCCTTGGGGCCTATCTGGGCGACGCAGACGATGTCGCTCTCATCAAGCGATTCGATCTTGTAGATGAGCTTGTCGACCTCTTCGGTATGCTCTTCGGAGGAGTCAACCTCTTTGACAAGTGTTGCGCTGTCGCTTGTCACTTCGTAGATATAGAACTTCTGGCACCATCCGAAGTGTTCGTTGACACTGATACCGTCTTTGGATGCGAAGGCTATTTTCATTTGTTTCTCCTGTGATACATTCCAACCTCTCCAAAGAGCGTGCGACAAACCATGCGCTCAACCCATGTAATGGGTAAAAGCGTTCGCATGGTGCAGGAGCACGCTCTTTGGGAAGTATACGGGATGTAGCTATATGATATATATCCTGATATTCCCGTCGATCACCTGCGAGAGGGTCGAGCGGATCATCTCGTAGGTGTTGGTGGCGCCGAGGCTGCACCCCGCGCAGTTCCCCTGGTAGGCGAGGCGTATCTCGATCTGCGGCTCTGTGACATACCCGAGGAGAGCAACATTGCCACCATCCTTGATGAGGATAGGACGGATATAGCGCTCGAGCGCATCTTCGATCGTCTCTATCTGCGCCTCGCGTGACTTGGAGCGGAAGAGCATATTGGGCTTGGCATCACTGTCGGGGAGCTTGTCGAAGCCGCCCATCTGCGCCATAGCCATCGGGTGGCCGCTCTTGGCAGCCTTGAGCATCGCGTCGAACCCTTCGGCGACGAGGTCCTGGTCGGTGCGGTCTTTGAGCAGCAGGAGCCCGAGCCTGAAGCACGCGCTCTGGTGATCCTTGGCGACCGCTCTCCTGAAGTACTCGATCGCCAGGGGGATATCCTCCGCCACGCCGATGCTTGTCTGGTACATCAGGGCGAGGTTGTAGTTGGCCGAGTCGTTGCCGTACTCGCTTGCCATCTCGAACCACTCCTTCGCCTTGTCATAGTCCTTGGCGACCCCTTCACCCTTGAGATAGAGGAGACCGAGGTTGGTCATCGCCTGATCACTCTTGAATCTCGCTTCGTTCGTCCATATCTCTATAGCCTTGTCGTAGTCTTTTGCCCTGTATGCTGCGAGCCCTTCTCTGTGTTGCATGAATCTTACCCCTTCTCCTGGTCTTGGCAGCTCTTTGCCCAGCTCAAGCTGCCTCTGGATGTGTCTTCGCAGGCACATCGTAGCCATCTCTATGGCCTCCTCGGGATCTTCGCTCGACCCTTTGATATCGAAGTCGGTGTAGATCGCCAGATAGGCATCCCCTATCTCATGTTCGCCCGGGTATACCTCTACCGGGTACTCCAGCCCCATGTAGTACTCTATATCCCTCTCCATCAGCAGCACTCCAGTTCGACCTGGTCGAGTACCTCTGTCCCTTTGGGGAAGTCATGCTCATCGAAAAGATCGTGGATATAGAAGACATTGGCGCAGACGAGGTAGAGGGTATCTTTCTCTTCCCCTTTGCTCCACACTTCGCGGTAGTTCTCCGGTATCTTCTCCATGAACTGCACCCAAAGCTCGTTTTTGGAGCCGGGCACAAGATCAAAGAGTTCGTTCATCGCGTCGAGCACGAGCGCTGCGTTCTCGTAGCAGTCGATATTCTCGAAAGTGATGTACCGATCCCTCACCTCAGCCATGGTTGCATCCGCATTGACACGATGCTGCCGAACCGGGATCGAGGAGGTTCCTGTAGTTGTCACCGTCGAGCTTCTGGAGCCTGCTGTGCTTCATGTCCTCGTAGAGCTCGTCGAGGGTGTAGGGCTTCTTGTCGGCGCTGTAAACGGCGATCTCATTGTTGACAAATGAGTTGTAAACCCCCTCCCCCATGTGGTAGAAGACCGTCGCCGTGACATCGATGCTTTTGAGGAACGGCGCGATCTTGGGGCCGTTGCCGCATTCGATATTGTCGATGACGATGACGCTCAGGTCTTCGTCGACGAGGGCGAAGTACGGTGCGTTGCCGTAGAGCTTGGATATGGTTGTTGCGCTTTGTTTGTCTATAGGTATGGCTAACATAACATCTCCTTTGGATTATCAAAGGGGGTTATGCATATTCTATTCCTTCCCGAAGTGGCTGTTGTAGAACTGCTTTGCGGTGCGGGGGCTCCGGCTCGCCCGACGCTGGGAGAAGAGGAGCGCTTCTTTATGGAGCGCATCCCTGTCGCCGCCGTAGTCCCTGAAGTAGCTGTCCACCACGGCGAGATAGTCGCTCTGCGTCCCCTGGTAGAACGAAAGCCACAGCCCGAATCGGTCGCTCAGCGCGATCTTCTCCTCCACGCTGTCGCTGTAGTGTATCTCGCCGTCGCTCCCTACCCGCGTCCCTTCGTTATCGCGGTGGTACTCGGTGATGAGATGGCGGCGGTTGGAGGTGGCGTATATCTTGATGTTCTTCGGCGGCGCTTCGATGGAGCCCTCGAGTATCCTCTTGAGCCCTTTGTACCCCTTCTCCCCCTCTTCGAACGACAGGTCGTCGCAGAAGATGATGAACCGGTACGGCAGTTCGCGGATCATATCGGATATCTCGATGAGATCGTCGAGGTCTTCCCTGTCGATCTCTATCAGGCGCAGCCCCTCGTCCCGGTACTCATTGAGGAGCGCTTTGATCAGGGAGGATTTCCCCGTACCTCTGGCGCCCCAGAGGAGGATGTTGTTGGAGGGGAGGCCGTCGAGGAACCTCCGGGTATTGGCGATCACTTCGCCCTTTTGCCGTTCGATCCCCACGAGGTCGTCGAACCTCGTCTCCTCCAGGTGGTATACCGCCTTGAGCGATTCCTTTCTGGGTCTCCAGATCGCCGCATAGACCTTGGCCCAGTCGATAGATTCCTGCATTGTTCATCCCTTTGTGATGTAATAACGAAAGTATAGCATCAAACAAAGGAATGGTTCTTGTATCTATGATATATAGATATCTCTACAAGGGAACACCATGGTCAACAAGAAACTTATCAGAGAACTCCTCAGCGAATCAGCCTGCACCCACAACGACAAGAAAAAGAGCAGCTGTGACAAGCCCAAGCCGGGGGCGACCAGCGGCGGGTGCGCCTTCGAGGGGGCGCAGATCGCCCTCTTCCCCTATGCCGACGCCGTCCACCTCGTCCATGCCCCTTCCACTTGTCTCAGCGCCTCATGGGAGACCAGGGCGACACCCACCAGCTTCAAAGGTGAGAACAACACCGTGCTCGGCTACTACACCGATGTCACGACCAACGATGTGATCTTCGGCGGCGACAAGAAGCTCGAAGAGAGTATCGCCTATATCGCCGAGGTGAAAAAACCCAAAGCGATCTTCGTCTACGAGACCTGCGTCACTGCGATGATCGGCGACGACATGGACAATACCGCGGCAAGGATGCAAGAGAAGTACGGCATCCCCGTCGTGGTCGTCCACGCCCCGGGATTCGTCGGGGGCAAGAACCTCGGCTCCCGCCTCGCCGGAGAAGCGGTGCTCAACCAGCTCATCGGCACCAGAGAGCCTGAAGAGATACATCCCTACGGCATCAACCTCATCGGCGAGTACAATGTCACGGGCGATATGTGGCAGTACAAGCCGATCCTCGAGAAGATCGGTATCAAGGTGGTCGCGACCCTCGCCGGGGACGGGCGCATCGAGGATATCCAGGCAGCCCACACTGCCAAGCTCAATGTCATCGTCTGCGCCAAATCGCTCATCACCCTCACCCGCAAGATGCAGGAGCGGTACAACATCCCCTATATCTCCATCTCATTCTACGGCAAGCGCGACACGAGCAACGCCATCATGAGCATCGTCAATGCCTTCGGCGATCCCGAGCTGATAGAGAGAGCGGAGAGGATCATCGAAGAGGAGGAGGCGAAGCTCGAAGAGCAGCTCGCCCCGTACAAAGAGATATTCGCAGGGAAAAAAGCGATCCTCAACACAGGCGGCAACAAATCATGGTCGATCGCCTCCGCCCTCCAGGATATCGGTATCGAAGTGGTCGCGACCTCTATCCGCAAGGCGACGGCGGAGGATATCGAGATCGCCGCGCAGTATGTCCCCATCCTGATGAAAGTCCCCGCGCTCGAGCAGGGGAAACTCATCGACGAGCACAAGGTGGATATCCTCCTCGCCGGGGGACGCAGCCTCTATACCGCGATCAAGAAGAAAGTGGCATTCGTCGATGTCAACCAGGAGAAGAAAGTGAGCTACGGAGCCTATGCAGGTCTTGTCAACCTGGCAAAAGATGTCGCCGCCGCTGTCAACAACCCGGTATTCAGGGTAGTAGGCACCCCGGCGCCGTGGGAAGAGTAGAAAGTTGTCACGATAGTGTAAACATGGAAGTTACGTAGGGTGTGCTTGCCAGCACACCACATATCACGCATACAGATTTTGTTCACATTGTAAACCATTACCGGATGGAGCAAAAGGTGCGCTGGCAAGCGCACCCTACGCGGTAATGACAATTATATTTCTTATGAGAAATTAGCCGCTACCTCTTTGAGGATAGCCTCAGCGCCGTTCGCGTTGCCGCCGTACTTGACGATCTTGATCCCGTACGGTTTCATCGCGTTGACGGTGTTCTTGCACGCTCTCCTGGCGACGAGGTAGTTGCACCCCTCGAGCGCCGTTCCCATTTTGTTGTGCTGGGCGATGTGCTCTTCGTCGTCATGCCCGTGCGAACACTGATGATGCTCATCCTCTTCGCCGTGGTCGTGATCGTCGAGGTCTGTCCTCGGGTTGTCGATCACACCCTCGAGCTTGAACGAGCGGAACATCCCACCCCCCACCATCTCAAATATAGCGAACTTGGGCGTATGCCCCGCATTGCCGAAAAACACCAGAGACTCGTCTCTGACAGGAATAGCTATCTTGGCCATTATGTATACCTTTATTATTTTTGATGCTATTTTACTCACAATATCTGAAAAAAATTGTGCAACGGGTGATTAGGAGTGTTGATTTAGATTGGTTTAATGGAGTTTGGTGGTTTATAGTTAAATTAGGAGTGTTAAATTTAACTATAGATTTTCATAGTTAAATTTAGAGCTTCAAATTTAACTATGAATATTTTTAATCACATTTAAAGCTCTAACTCTGACTATAGATCGTAAGATAACGGTCAAAAACAAACAGTTTATTTCTTTGAAATCCCGTGATTTCTCTGAGAATACCTTTTGCTTCAAATTCTTTTACCAATGAGTTTGCCGTAGGTTTGCTTATTTCTAATGATTCGACAATTTCATTAATGGCAATAATAGGTCTTTGATACAAAAACTCTATCAGCTTGCCTGCATTATGGGCTTTCTTACCGAAACCGATTATCAGACTGTCCATCTCCTGCTTGAGGGTGAGAATATCCTGAAATGTCCTGATACCGCTGTTTGCCGTCACGATGACAGCCTCCAGGAAAAACTTGATCCATCGGTTGAGATCATTATCGGTTCGCACATGGGTCAATGCCTCATAGTACACTGTCTTGTTCTTTTCGATAAAATCCGAAAGGTACAAGGATGGTTTTTTGAGAAGTCCATTGCTGACCAGATAAAGTGTGATCAAAAGCCTTCCTATCCTGCCATTACCGTCCAGGAACGGGTGTATCGTCTCGAACTGATAGTGTGCTATAGCTATCTTGACCAAATGCGGGACGAGTATTTCATCATTGTGCAGGAACTTTTCCAGGTCGCTCATCAACTCATCTACCTCATTATGATGCGGAGGAATGAAATAGGCCGTTGCCAGACTCGCTCCGCCTATCCAGTTCTGAGACCGCCTGAACTCCCCAGGCTGTTTAGTCTCACCCCGTACACTGCTGAGCAGAATATGATGGATATTTTTGATCAGCCTGTTCGAGATAGGAAGTTTTTCGAGCTCTTTGATAGCATAGTTCATCGCATCGATATAGTTTCGTACCTCCTGCCAGTCATCTCTTTTCTCGGGATTGATCTGTTCTTTAGCGACGAGTACCTCATCGATCTCAGTCTTGGTGCCTTCGATCTTGCTCGATGTGTTCGCCTCTTTGGTAATGTGCATCTGGATGAAGATATCGATATTGGGCACGATCATCGTATAGGCATTGAGCTCACCCAGAGCCCTGGTTGCGTTTTCGAGCATAGTATTGATCTGCGGATCATCCCAGGTGAAAGTATGGTTGATCTTTTCGGGCAAAAAACTTTTGTATTGATACTCCTGGCGAAGTGTGCCAGCTTTGAAATTATTGATGTTCATATTGTTTGTGTAAAAAGCGTGCGGAGTTTCTCTTTTTTCTTCTTGTTTCTGCCCGTATCTTTGTCATGGACGAACATAGAGAATACTTTTTTTGCATCTGCCCCCGAAAGGAGGACACCGCTCTCTTCTTTTGCCTGTTTGTTGATATGTTTCACAGCCATTTGGCTACCTCCTTTACAGAGATGATATTTGGTAGATTATAACACAAATATATCCAAAATGACTAAAATCTTACGAAAGCCTCACATCCTTGAGCAGGGCGCTCAGGTCGTTGTTGAACCTGTTGAGGAGGTCGATGAGTTCGTCCCTCTTCTCATCGATAGCGAAGCGGCTTTCGATGGTATCGTAGATGGCGGTGGTGTTGCCGAAAATGTCGAGCATCAGCTGTGCTTTGATCCTATCTTCTATCTGTCCCATGTCCGGCTCCTTATGCGCTCATCCAGTCTTCGTGGGTATGACCTTTTTTCTTGAACTTGATCGCTTCATCGAGCGCCGTATCGAAGGCATCGATATCGAGCGCTTCTCCATCGAGCACCGCGAGGTCCCTGTAGACGATCTCGCCGTCCTTGTTGACGATGAAGACCGAGCCGACGCAGCTCTCGTCACGGTAGACACCGTACTTGAGCGAGAACTTCTCGCACTCGGTCGTGGCGCTGACAGCGCCCAGCGGGCAGCTGATCGGCTCGGGGCAGATGAGATAGACGGAGGCTTTCTCATCGTACTTGAGCATGGTGTCGAGGAGCTTTGTCGAGAGCTCTTTGGCCGAGGGGATCGTCACCATCACCTGTACCTTGGGGGCCATCATCCCGATGACCATCTCCGAGCCCTCCGTGTTTTTGAGCCTCACGGCGGGGGCTTCCATCCCTACGAACTTTTGTTTCTGTATCGGTTTAGTCGGCATTGAGAACTCCTTTTGCTTTTGTGAGATAACTGACCAGATCGCTGTCCATGCTGAGCAGGTGTCGGTCGAACCAGTCGGGGAGTATCTGCGAGTAGTACCCCCTGAGCATATTGCGGCCGAAGAGGGTCGGCTCCATCTTGAGGAAATACTCCATCTCCGAGAGCACCTTCTTGTGTTCGTTGGTGTGCTCCCTTTTGTTGGGGTAGTCGATCTCCTCCATCATCTGCTCCTCTTCGGCGAAATGGTTCACCGTATGGGAGTAGAGCCTCTGGAGATGGCGCTTGAGCGACTCGGTCGACTCGATGTCGGCACCGTTGTAGATATCGAGGAACTCCCTGTGCATCGTATCCATCGTTTCGTTTTTCAATCTGTGTTTGTGTTCTTCAAACTCTTTCATCTATAAGACTCCCTGAGAGTACCTCCAAAAACGCCGTTCCAAAGAGTATACTCCTGCGCCATGCAAACGCAAGCGCCCATTGCATGGGTCAAGTGCATGGCTTGTCGTATCCTCTTTGGAACTATATTTATATGGTTTTCAAAGTTCCTTGAGTATTTGGCAATACAAATGCAAAAAGTGTTCCAAGCCCGTGGAATACTCTATGCATATACGATACAAAACCAACACAAAGGATTTACCATGGCAGTAATGATTACAGATGAATGCATCGTATGTGATGCGTGCGCACAGGAGTGTCCGGTCGCAGCTATCCTCGCGGACGGCGACGAAAAGAACCCATTCGATGAGAAATACTATGTCAAGCCCGAGAGCTGTGTAGAGTGCGTCGGTCATGCAGATGCCCCGAGATGTGCCGAGGCCTGCCCTACTGAAGGTGCGATCGTCTGGGATATGCCGTATACCACTGACTATGAAGCGTACTATACAGCCGGTCACGAGAGCGGTACCTACGCTATCAGAGAGCACAAGAAAAAAGGGATCATGTTCCCGTCGGTCAAAGCACAGCCGTTCATGGAGAACATCGATATCGCTACCCGTGAAGCTCACGGCAATGTAGGGAACTTCTAAGATGTCCGTCTATATCACCGACAGCTGTATCAACTGCGATGCCTGCATCGAGGAGTGCCCTGCCACGGCGATCGTGAGCGCGGATGATTCTCCGGTAGAGGGCGGCTATACCTATGTCAAACCCGAGAACTGCATCGAGTGCGTCGACAGCACCGTCCCCAAATGTGCGGATGTCTGCCCCACAGAGGGTGCGATCGTGTGGGATATGCCGTACACCGCAGAGTACGACGACTACTACCTCGCAGGTCAGGATGAGGGACGCTACAAGTTCCGGGTCCACAAGAAAAAAGGGATGCTCTCACCGGCCAACCAGCCGCGCCCTTTCAGAGAGAGCGTTTCGGCGCAAGCGCGCGAAAATCGTGAGAACGTGGTAGCCTAGGCTCCCCTTCTCACCTCCTTCAGTATAGTAATTCCAGGGGCGCAAGCCCCGACATATTTCCTCCAAGTTTTGTTTATAGTTAAGTGGGACGGGGTCAACGACCCCGAACTCATCTTTTTGCAAAAATTCCTCATTTTATTTTTCCCTGTGGAACACTTTATGTAATGTACCTCCCAATGACCAATAAAAAGGAGACGATCATGAGTTGTTCAACAGGCGGATGCGGTACGACCAGTCAAAATGGGTTCGATCCAAACGATTCGCAGGCTATGGCCATACAGGAAAAGATCAATAACCACCCATGCTACAGCCAGGAGGCTCACCAACACTACGCCAGGATCCATGTACCAGTGGCTCCTGCGTGTAATATCCAGTGCAACTACTGCAACCGTAAGTACGACTGCTCCAACGAGAGCCGCCCGGGTGTCACGAGCAGCAGGCTCAGCCCCGAAGAGGCTGTCAAGAAGGTGCTCTATGTCGGTGGGAACATCGAACAGCTCTCGGTCGTCGGTATCGCCGGGCCCGGAGACGCGCTCGCCAACCCGAAAGCGACCTTCAGGACATTCAAAATGCTCCAGGAGAGAGCCCCCGACCTCAAGCTCTGTCTTTCGACCAACGGTCTGAGACTCCCCGACTACATCGACCAGATCGTCAAGTACAATGTCGATCATGTCACGGTGACGATCAACACTGTCGACGAGACAGGCGAGATCGGCAGCCAGATATACCCGTGGGTACACTGGGAGCACAAGAAGGTCTGGGGCAAAGAGGGTGCGAAGATACTCCTCGCCAGACAGCTTGAGGGGATCAGGATGCTCACCGAGCGCGGTATCCTCGTCAAGGCCAACTCAGTCCTCATCCCGGGTGTCAACGACAAAGACCTCCCGAATGTAGCCAAAAAGCTCAAAGAGATGAATGTGTTCCTCCACAACATCATGCCGCTTCTGAGCGCACCGGAGTTCGGTACGAAGTTTGGTCTCGAGGGAGTACCGAGCGCGACAGACCAGGAGGTAATGGCAGCGCAGGAAGCGTGCGGCATGGATATGAAGCTCATGCAGCACTGCCGCCAGTGCCGTGCCGACGCTGTCGGTCTCATCGGAGAGGACAGAGGTGCGGAGTTCACCAAGGATACCTTCGCGACGATGACCTTCGAAGCGCTTGAAGATGTCTACGATATCGACAAACGCGCCAAAAAACACGCGATGATCGAGAACTGGAGAACAGCCCTCGCCAAAGCCAACGAGCGGATCAAAATCGAGCAGGCTACCAAGGCAGAGCTCAGCTCCACAGGCGAGACAAAGCTCGTAGCGGTCACTACCGCAGGAGAAGGGGTGATCAATATGCACTTCGGAAGTGCGAGCGAATTCCTCATCTACGAAGCGGGCGACAAGGCTATCAAGTTCGTCATGCACAGAAAGGTAGAGAATGCCTACTGCAGCGGCCCAGAGAACTGCAACGGCAACAACCCGATCGAAGAGATCAAACAGTCTCTTAAGGATTGTGACCTCCTCCTCACGGAGAAGATCGGCGAGTGCCCGATGAACGAGCTCAGAGAGATCAACCTCATCACCGATGAGTCTTACGCCCACGCTCCGATAGAGAAATCTGTCTTTGAAGCGGTGAAGAAACACTTCTTCGCACAGAACGCAGAACAGAGCGCCGAGATCTAAACACATCGTCGCCCAAGGGTGTTGTCCCCCGACAACACCCTTGTATAACTCCAGAAACCGTAATATACCCCTATGATTGTTCACTTGCAGGCTGAACCCGGTTACGATGTTTACAAAAAAATCCAATTGTAGTATAATCGTCTTATCTCAATTCAGAAAGAATGTTACTATGTACTCTCGAATCAGATGTTCTTTGCTCTTTATCCTAGTGATGTTCACCGTAGGTTGCACTCGCCCCCTCGAGCAGGTTCGGGCAGTGGTAGTCGTTCGAGAAGCCTGAAGTCTCGGTTATGATAAAACATACATTGTAGGTCAGATCCATCTTACAATTGTTTTGTTACTGTTTGCGTGATTTGTGTTGACGAGAGAGCACCTCGATATGGATATGTTTCTGTTATCACTATAAATACAGCCTATAGAGAGGTCTTTATGAGATATTTGATTATCTTATTGATGTTTTTGACTCACAGTGCATGTTTTGCACATGGTAAAGCTGACAGTAATGCACAAAGTGTTTCGATGATCAATCTGATCGCAACGCCTGAGAAATATCATGGGAAAGTAGTCCGGGTCATTGGTGTAGTGGAGATCAAGTTCGAGGGTACCAAAATATGTTTGTCGAAAGAATCGTGTGAATATAGTCTGAGCAGCAATGCACTTTGGATGGAACTGAATTATGAGAAGATAGGTAAGACAAAAAAGGAACTGCGAAAGTATAACGGTAGATATGTCCTCATCGAAGGTACATTCAATAAAGACTATCACGGGCATATGGATATGTATAGTGGCGAGATTGAAAATATAACACGCTATCAATTGTGGGAGCGTCAATAATTTTCTTCGCGGGTGAGGGCACCCCGACCTACGGAAAAAGGAATGGTTCTTCACATGTAGGGTGGGTTTGCTAACCCACCATTTGTTCCAGATATCATCAATTACTCCAAATTGAACATTACCCTTCATACGAAATAATTGGTGGGCTGGCAAGCCCACCCTGCGGATGATAGAGGTGTTTCTTTGACTGCTCTATGTCTAATAACTACGGCATTACCCCATATCCCATTTCGTGTTTTGACATTTTTTTGTTAGACTTTACTGCACAGATCTGTTTACGGATGAATTTAATACCATTTATACTGATGCAGTAAATCAAGAAGGAGATAAAGATGAGGATATTATGGATAGTTTTGCTGACGATGAATGTTCTCCTCGGAGCGGTCGGTGGGATAGGGTATCAATATGCCGTTTACCTGCCCAACAGCCTGGAGGACAATGTCACTGTAGAGAAAGCAAGGCAGCTGTCGCAGCAGTACCTCAAGGGCTTTGACATAGTAGCCGAAATCGACCGCAAATCGGATAAACCGCAGGTGATGATTTCGCTCATCGATACCCGGAAGGCACATTATCTGCCACCGGACAAAGAGTCGCTGGGATATTTCGGTCGGGGTATCACATCGGAGGATGTTGCGGTGCTGGGTGCCAACGAACAGGCAATCATACTGGATGTCCGGTATCCTGAGCAGTATATCTACAGCGGACTCTATGATTTTTCCATCTTTACCCTCGAGGTAGGCAAAGCATACCGGGGGCTTATCTGGGATGAAGAGACCCGGGAGGTCTTCGGATATGACAAATGGAAGGAGCAGAGGATAGAGAGTTACTCAGCAGAGAAGATCCCCGATGTCACCAAACAGATCACGATCCATGCCTACAAGAACAGTGATTATATCAGGGCCATTACCCTGGGGATGAAGAAATTCGGCAGGGAGGATATCGTGGTCAACGATTTCGCATGGTCGAACAACAGCAGCGTAGGGAATCTCATCAACCTGATCGCCCAGCAGATCGTCGAGACACGGTCAGGAGAAACCGCTCTCAAAATGATCGCGAACATAGATGCGATCAAACATCCTGTAGTCAAGGGGTATTACAAAAATATACTCTACGAGAACGCATCCAAGGGGATCGCCGTAACCCTCAAGCCGACGAAGAACGAAGAGGGCGATCCCGATAACCGCCTGCTGGAAGTAGACTTCGATACCCTCGATGGCAAAAGTCTCCAGGCCAGACAGGAGCAGCTACTCGCTTCTCTTTTCGGATTTGAAGACAAAATATCCTATGTCAAACACAATGATGAAATCCTCAAAAAAAGCGAAGAGGCAAAAGCCAAACTCCCCGGATATAAAGAGAAATTCAACAAAGGGTTTAAACCCGGTGAATATCTCCTGCTCAAGGCTCCTTTCCCCGTCGGTGACGATACAAACGAGTGGATGTGGGTCGAGGTGCACGAGTGGAAAGGGACGCAGATCACAGGACTGCTGAAGAACGACCCCTACAACATACCCGCGCTCAAAGCCGGGATGACGGTGACCGTAGACCAGAATGATATATTCGACTATATCCACTATCTGCCTGACGGTACGAGCGTGGGCAATGAGACAGCGAAACTAATAGAAAAGTATCAAACGAGATGATCCCTGCGGTTTCTCCCTGACGGTGGAGAAGCCGCCGCTCCCGATCTATGACCCTGACGTCATCCAGACGATCGCGGGCATACAGAGGAGCAGGATGATACCGAATGTGAGGAGATTGCCCGAGCGGGGGTCGAAGTCGCGCATGATGGCGGGGTAGGAGAGCTTGAAAAAGCGTCTGCCGATGTAGATATCCGCAGCTGTCATCATCGACGCCCATACGGCTCCGATGATCCATGCCTCGCCCAGGCTCTCGGGGGCGATGAGGGGGACGGTGACGAACGACCAGACGATCACCATGACGGAGCCCAGGATGAAGGAGATGACGAGGGCTTTTGGTTTGCCGTAGCGTTTGACGAGGTAGCGGACACGCAGGGTACCGTTGACCATCTCGCTGAGGATGATGAGGATGAAAGCGGCTATCGTTTTGATCAAGAGCATAGTGAACCTCCGGTCAGAGTATAATGCCATAGAATAGATTATGGATCGACTTGCATATTTCAAGATTTTGGTTTATTATGTTACATTCTCTTTGAGATCAGAGGGTGGAAAAGGGCGACAATGAAAAAAGTATTAATCCTTATCATCATGGCAGTATCGCTTGCATCAGGGGCAGGAGATGACAAGATCGCGACACTGATGGAGCTCAAAAAAACGCAGGAGATGATCCAGAAAGAGCTCGATGAGAAGACCATTCTCCTCAAACAATCCACCCAGCCGGACGAAAAGAGCCGGCTCACCGAAGAGATCAAGTATCTCCAGAACCAGAACACGGAAGCCAAGACGATGTTCGAGAATGTTGCTTCGGGGATAGACGAGACGATGAACTCGAACGGCAGCGCTGAAGCGGCCAGGACGCTCAGCGAAGATTTCCAGCTCCTGCTCCAGCCGCTGATCCAGCAGGCGAAGGACTCTACCGAGGCGATGAGGAAAAAAGCGAGACTCAAGGAGGAAGAGGAGCGTTACAGCGAACAGCTCTCGGAGGCGCAGAAGGCGGTGGATAATATCGCCGGGCTGATGGGACGCGACATGAACAGTACGCTCCACGGGGACCTGATGCAGCTCCTGGAGTACTGGAACAAACAGGCGGGGATACTCAGCGGCAACCTCAAGGCGACCAGGCACAGGATCGAAGCGCTCAAAGGGGAGGAGAAACCCTTCGGCTCGTCTTTCGAGGATGGGTTCAGAAGTTTCTTCCACAACCAGGGGAGGGCACTCCTGGAGGCACTCGGGGCATTCGTGGGAGTGCTGGTCGTGATGAAGATCGTATCTGTCGTGCTGATCAAACTCTTCCCGAGGATGGTAGACCCGCACCGTACGGTCAGTCTCAGGCTGATCGATCTTTTTCTGAGGATACTGACAGTGATCCTCGCGTTCCTCGCGCCGATACAGGTCTTCTACTATGAAGAGAACTGGCTGCTGGCGAGCATCGGGATACTGCTGATGATCGGCGTCCTCTGGGCGCTCAAGCATCTCATCCCCAACCTCTGGCAGCAGAGCATCCTCCTGCTCAATATCGGCTCGGTCAGGGAGAACGAGCGGATCAACTACCGTGACCTGCCGTGGAGGGTCAAGAGTATCAATATCTTCACAATACTCGAAAACCCCGATACACTCGTGCAGATGCGTATCCCTATCGCCGAGCTCATCGGGCTTATCTCCAAGCCGGTCAACAACGACGAGCCGTGGTTCCCCTGCCGCAAGAGCGACTGGGTAGTGCTCGGCGACGGCTATTTCGGCAAGGTGGTGGCGATCTCGCTGGAGTTCATCGAGCTGGTCGACCTCGGGGGGAGCCGCAAAACCTACAATATCAACGACTTCCTTTCCCTCTCTCCCATGAACATCTCCACCGGGTTCCGGCTGGTCAATACGATCGGGATCAGCTACAAACACCAGAAGGAGAGTACTGCCGAAGCGATCAGCAAGCTCGAATCCTATATCCGCAGGAGGATCAGGGAGGAGGAGTACGAGGAGTCGCTCGGCTCTCTGACGGTGGAGTTCGACAGTGCGGGGGACTCGTCGCTCAACCTGGCGGTCGTCACCAATTTCAGCGGCAAAATGGCTCCCGCCTACAACCGTCTGCGCCGTGCGGTCAACCGCTGGTGCGTCGAAGCGTGCACGCTCAACGGCTGGGAGATACCGTTCCCGCAGCTCACCGTCTCGACCTTCTCCGATACGCCGTGAGGGGTCAACCCGGATTCATGAACTCTGCATTATAATGCAGTATATCAATACAAAGGAAACACGATGAAACTATTGAGAGCTTTGGCTATGGTAACGGCGGTCGGATCGGTATTGGCAGCGAATGGTGCCTATGTGAGGAACTACTATCATCCCCAGAGCGAACCGCGCGGGCTCTTCATCGTAGATTTCGAGTATCGCGGGGTGGGGTATACCTACAGGATGTACTGTCCCAGCGGTGAGGTGAGGGATATCACCGGCGGCAGCTGGGGCAAGGCGCGCAAGGCATACCAGGAGGATCATATCTATTTCGAGGGTGCGAGGGTCGTCCGCTCTGCGTTCGACCAGGTGTGTTATTAAGGAGAAATGATGATCGTAGATTTCGGCACGCTCAGCGAAGGGCGCAAATACAAGACCATGAGCAATACCATTTTCCCCCGCCCGGTCGCATGGATCAGCAGCGAGGACGAGGGGGTGGTGAACCTCGCGCCGTTCAGCTACTTCACGCCGCTGAGCAGCGAACCTCCGCTAGTTGTCGTGTCGATAGCACATAAGGAAAACGGCGAGCATAAAGATACCTTCGCCAATATCCTCAGGCACAAAAGATGCACGATCAACCTCGCCCACGACGGGCTCATAGAGGCGCTGAAGCACAGCGCCGAGGAGCTTCCCCATGAGGTGAGCGAGACGGAGCATTTCGGTATCGAGACGAGACGCATCCTCGACGGGTATCCGCCGATGGTCGCCGATGCGAAGTGCGCCCTCTTCTGCCGGCTGGTCAAGACTCTCGATATCGGCAGCGACTACGAGCCGCTGCTGCTGGAGATCGAGCAGATGTACATCGACGATGAGCGGATCGACCCCAAAGGGCATATCCACCTCGAAAATATCGGCAGGGTCGGGATGGAGTTCCTCGTCGATGCGGCGAGGGTGAAGTAGCCTCCGGAGAGAGGAAAAGGAGCGTGATGAGACGGGTAGAATTCGAAGTGACCGATATGGAACGGATCGCAGAGGTACTGGGGCAATGCGAGTACGGCACCCTCTCGCTCATAGCTGAGGGGAAGCCATACGGCGTGGCGCTCAACTTCGTATTCCATGATGGGAAGATATGTTTCCACGGTGCGAAGGAGGGGCGGAAGGCAGAGGCGATAGCCGCCGACCAGAACGCTTCCTTTCTGGCGGTCAGGCCCCTTTCGTTGATCCCCTCATACTTCAGCGATACCCGCTCGGCGTGCCCGGCGACCCATTACTTCGCATCGGTGCATATCGAAGGGGAGGTAGAAGCGGTCACAGGGAGCGATGAGAAATCCCGCATCCTCGGCGCGCTGATGGAGAAGCTCCAGGGAGAGGGAGGCTATGAGCCGATCTCCCCGGACAATCCCATCTATACCAGAATGCTCGATCAGACCGCGGTATACGCGCTCACCCCGGGCATGATGACGATGAAGGTCAAGGCGGGGCAGAACCTGACTCAAAGCCGTTTCGATGCATTGACAGCGAAGCTTGAGTCGAGGGGTGAAGGGGAAGATTACGCTACGATCGCGTTCATGAAGGAGTACTACCATGCAGCTGCGGATCGCTAGGGTCGAAGACATCGACGGTGTGCTCGAGCTGCATTACCGCTACCAGATCGATTCGATTGCCGAAGAGGAGAAGAAGGACGGGTTCGTGACCACACCGTTCACGAGCGGGCAGCTCCGCAGCCTCATAGAGGAGGAGCAGGGGCTCTTCATCGCCCTCGAGGACGAGAGGGTGATCGCCTATGTCATGGCTGCTTCGTGGAGATTCTGGTCGGCATGGCCGATGTTCGCCTATATGATCGGAGGGCTGGGGGAACTCGAATACCACGGGGTGAAACTCAGCGTGGACAATTCATACCAGTACGGCCCGGTGTGTGTCGACAGGAGCGTGCGCGGCAGCGGTGTGCTCGAAGCGATATTCGAGTTCGCCAGGGTGGAGATGGCAAAGCGCTATCCCGTCCTCGTCACATTCATCAACAGGATCAATACCCGTTCCTTCGCAGCACACACCCGCAAACTCGGGCTTGAGGTGATCGCGGAGTTCGGCTACAACGGCAACTCATACTACGAACTCGCCTATGACACCGCCAGACCGTCTGGAAACCTCCCGGAGTTCCTGCTGCGCAGCGAGATAGTCGATTATGACGATCCTGCCGTCAGGGAGCTGGCGGCGAGGCTGTCGGATGGACTCGAAGACGACGAAGCGATAGCCGAAGCCTGCTTCAGGTATGTGCGTGATGAGGTGCGGCATACAGGCGATCATCATGACGACATCACCACCTGGAAGGCGAGCGAAGTGCTGCGATACAAAACGGGATGGTGCTACGCCAAATCCCACCTGCTCGCCGCCCTCCTGCGTGCCAACGGCATCCCCGCGGGCTTTTGCTACCAGCGGTTTGGATGCGGGGAGTACAGGGACGATATCCACTGTCTCCACGGACTCAACGCGGTCTATCTCTGCCAGTACGGCTGGTACAGGGTCGATCCCCGGGGCAACAAAGAGGGGGTCGACGCGCAGTTCTCACCGCCTGTCGAAAAGCTGGCATTCGAGCCCGGCGAAGGGGAGTACGACCTCGCCGATATCTACCCCGAACCGCTGGCTGTCGTCGTGGAGAAGCTGGAGAGCAACAGAAGCTATGATGCAATGATCCACGACTTTCCCGATATCCGGACGGAGTAGCGATGCTGCACCTGGGGATCAGTGACCTTTCGTTCCGATACGGCGAGAGGGATATCTTCAGCTCGCTCAGTCTCTCGTTCGATGAGGGGTGGCACGCCCTCGCAGGAGCCAACGGGTCGGGGAAGACCACCCTGCTGAGGCTCATCGACAGGCAGCTGCGACCCACCTCCGGCACCATCACGGGCAATACCCTGACCTATTACTGCGAACAGAAGCTCGATACCCCGCCCGAAGGGTTCGATACCTTTGTCAACGCCTACGATGCGCGGGCCTACCGTCTCATCGAGATGCTGGGGATCGAGGAGGAGTGGTTCTACCGATGGGAGAGCCTGAGCTACGGTGAGAGGAAGAGGATACAGATCGCCGTCGCCCTCTACGGCGAGCCCGATATCCTCCTCCTCGACGAGCCGACCAACCACCTCGACCATACGACCCGGTTCATACTCATCCATGCCCTGCGGAGCTATCGCGGGATCGGCATCCTCGTCAGCCACGACAGGGAGCTGATGGACACCCTCTGCACCCACACCTCGATACTCAGAGGCGGCAGGGTCTACAGCTACAGAACCCCCTACACCAATGCCATGCGCGAGTGGCAAAAAGAGCGCGCCGCACTGCAAAAAGAGCACGAACTCCACAACCAGAAGATCAGGTCGCTCCAGCGGACACAGCAGCTCCAGAAGGAGAAAGTATCACGCTCGGCGGGGCGACTCTCCAAGCGCGACATCGATCCCGGAGACAAAGATGCCAAAGAGAAGATCAACCTCGCCAAACTTACCGGAAGGGACAGGAACGATTCCCGGCTCCTCCATACCCTCCAGTCGAGATACGAGCAGCTCTCCGAGAGGAAGATAGCGATCGACAAAGAGTATGCGAAAGGTATCGTGATAGAGCAGGGCGGTGGGAGGGAGCAGTGCTTCCCGCTGATGCTGGAGGGCGGGATGCTGCGGCTCTCGGGCGAGAAGACGCTGGAGTATCCGGATATCCTCATCGAAGCGACCGACAAGATCGCCCTCACCGGCGACAACGGCACGGGGAAGAGCAGCTTCATCCGTATGCTCCTCGAAGTGATCGGGTCGAAGAACCTCCTCTACCTCCCGCAGGAGATCGACGAGGAGGGGCGGGAGCGGCTCTACGGCGAGATCAGGTCGATGCCCAACGACAAGAAAGGGGAGCTCTATACGATCGTCACCAGACTCGCCTCGAATCCCAGGGCGCTCCTCGACGATCATCCTCCCAGTCCCGGCGAGCTCCGCAAGCTCCTCATCGCCAAAGCCTTACTGGAGAACATCTCACTGATCATCCTCGACGAGCCGACCAACCACATGGATATCGACTCCATCACCTCCCTCGAAGAGGCGCTGCGTACATACACCGGCGCGCTCATCCTGGTCAGCCACGACAGGGTGTTCGTCGATGCGGTGGCGAAGCGGCGGTGGAGGATAGAGAAGTGCGGGGAGGGGAGATACAGACTGTCAGAGGGGACGGCATCTGCCTGACCATAAGTGATCAGGCGATGCGTCATGATCCAGTGCCGCTGCCGGGAAAGCGGTGCCTAGTCGCAGATACACATATTCCAGGGGCCGCCCGCTGTCACGGTGTCGACACTGTCGAATGTCGTCCCTGTAGGGCAGCTGCATTCGTCAGGTACCAGGCCGCCGATATACTCGATGCCGTTGACCACTTCACCGCATTTGAACTGGTCGTAGTAATAGTCGCAGGTGCCACCGGTACCACCATTGTAATCGGCCGGATCATAAGTGTAGGTGTAGGTATGTCCCGCTTCGACATCGAGCGTGCTGACGTTGGTCAGGTTCGTCCCGTTGCAGTTGGTCCACTGCATGGTATTGGCACCCGGGTCTGCGGTCACGCTGCTGCTCCCGCCGGGCTGGATGGGCCCTACCTGCTGATCGTTCCAGAGAGCACACACGTCCGTGTCCGTTGCAACATTCTTGAATATGACCGTCGCTGTCGTGCTGTCCGACCCTCCGCCGCCGCAACCCGATACAAAAAGTAAAATCCCCAATGACGCGATGATCTTGTGATGTGTTTTCATTATATGTCCTGTTGAGTGATTAATGGAGTATTATAGGCCCAATCTATTGAATATAATATAAAACCGTCTTCTGACTATGAGGCCGTCAGCAGCCACACCCCGTAGGTCGTCAGGAGCGAGAGGAATATCCCGTAGCCTACGATGGCATTGCTCAGCCTCGGCGCGAGACCCAGCATCGATGCCATCGCTCCCGCAGTGATCATCGGGGGCATCGCCGCCTCCATGACCGCCACATCAGCCGCCATCCCTTTCCAGTCCAGAGCAGTGCAGAGGATGATCGCGACGGCGGGTGCGGCGAGGAGCTTGATCGACAGCGAGAGTACGAGGGGCTTCAGCTCCTCACGCGGCAGGCGCAGTTGGAGCTGCAACCCGACCGCGACGAGGGCGAGCGGGATAGTGGTCGCGGCGAGGTAGCCGAGGATATCGCTTGCCAGCGGGGTGAACGAGATATCCCGGATCATCATCGCGACGATCAGAGCGGTGAAAGGCGGGAAGAGGATCAGTTTCTTCAGTATCATCAGGAGGTTGATCTCGCTCCTGTGCGAATAGTACGAGCCGATGAGGGTGCCGTAGGTGGAGAAGGCGATGAATGTCCCCAGCTGGTCGTAGACGATCACATAGGGGAGGGCCGCTTCCCCGTAATAGGCACTGATGAGCGGTATCCCCACGAACGAGCTGTTCCCCAGGACCGTGACCAGCATGAGTGCGCCGGTGACCTCCCGTGAGAATCCAAGCTGCCGTGAGAGGAGCCACACTGCCCCTGCGCTCATCCCCATGACGATCCACGCGGTGAGGGCGGGGATCATCGCATCGGCACCGAAGTCAAGTTTGGGGATCAGCAGCAGGATCATCGCGGGGAGCGAGACGAAGATGACGAAACTGTTGAGACGGCGTGCACTCTCCCTCGGAAGTAGAGGGACAAAGCGCAGCAGGTAGCCGACCAGGATATAGATGACGATGAGAAGGAGGTTGGACATAGCGCTCCGCCGGGAAGATTTTGCGTATTGTATCGAAGAGTATATTTGAGGTCGAAAATAGCAACGAAAAAATAATTCAAAAATTCATCAAAAAATTTTGCGAATTGACAAAATTATGTTACAGTCGAATTATTCAAACCAAAAACAAGGATATAAAAATGAAAAAGATGCTCGTTGCACTCACGGTACTTTTTGCTTCCTGGCTCTATGCCGCTCCAGAAGACGGAGTACCGAAGAGTGAAGTGGACACGGCGTACGAAGCGGCCAACAAGGCTATGGTCAAAGGACCGAAAGATATCTCGATCCTCGCGCAGGCGACCCTCAAACTGCCTGAGAACTTCGGCTTCATACCCAAGCAACAGGCGATCGATCTGCTTGCCTCCATGGGTAACGGTATGGATGACCAGGTGGAGGGGATCGTCATCCCCCTGGGCAAGGTCGACCAGGGCTTTTTCGTCGTGAGCTTCAACGACTCCGGGTATATCAAGGATGACGATGCCCTCAACTGGAATCCCGACGATCTGCTCGAAAGCCTCAAAGAAGGGACGGAGATGAGCAACAAGGAACGTGTCGCTATCGGTTTCCCCGAAGTGGAAGTGCTCGGATGGATCACGCCGCCGTCATATGATCTCCTGACCCACAAGCTGGTCTGGTCGGCCGAACTCACACAGAAAGACGCGCCGGCAGATGAGGCCCACGGGATCAACTACAATACCTACGTGCTCGGAAGGGAAGGGTACATCTCCCTCAACCTCGTCACTGACAGTCAGAACATCGATGCCCTCAAGCCTGTAGCGCACGATCTCCTTGGTGCGATGAGCTTCAACACAGGGAAGCAGTACACCGATTTCAACGAGAACACCGACCGTATCGCCGAGTATGGCCTTGCCGCGCTCGTCGCAGGGGTCGCGGCGAAAAAGCTCGGTTTCTTCGCGCTTATGGCGGCATTCGTCCTCAAGTTCGCCAAGTTCATCGGCGTAGCGGCTGTGGGACTGTGGTATCTCCTGAAAGGCTTTTTCGGCAGGAAACAGGCTGAGTAGAAGCTCTGTACAGTGCAGGACACCCGGTGGAGCCCTGTGCCGTACGGATCAGGGAACGGGGACAGGATATCTTTCCAAAAGGACTGTTCTCCTCACGCTTCAATGTTTTCGAGTTTATAGCCGACACCGTAGAGATTCGTGATGCCAAGATCGGGAAGCTTTTTACGCAATTTGGATATATGGCCCCTGATATTGGCCGGATCAAGATCAAAGTTCTTTGCATAGAAGCAGTTGACGAACTCGTCTATCGTACATATCTGGTTGAGCTTTGTGATCATCGTCTCCATGACGATGAGTTCATAATGTGTGAGCCTGAGCTCTTTGCCGTCCTGGTAGAGTGTTTTATATTTTTTGTTCCATTGGAGATCGGGGGCAAGTGTGATGCTCTCCGACTCTTCAGGGGTAGGCAGCTTCTTTTTTGCTGAGAGTTTATTGGTCACGCTTTTGAAAACATGATAGATATCCTCAGGATTGACCGGTTTGCACAGGTAGTGATCGATACCCAGGTTGATGAACTCGATGAGCTGGTCGCTCTCTTTGTGTGCGGAAAGGACGATGATGGCCTGTGCAGGGCTGAGGCGTCTTATCTCCCTTGTAAGCTCGATGCCGTTCATGTTCGGCATTCTGATATCGGTCAGGACGATGTCGAAAGGCTTTTTGTATTTTTCCATGTACTCCTGGTACTTTTGCAGGCCGTCGGCTCCGTCCACTGCTGTAACCGTGGTATGGAAATAGGTTTCAAAGACCTCTGTGAGCGTAACCCTCAGCGGTTCATAATCCTCAACGAATAAAACCGAGTAGTTCTGCCATGTTTTCTGTAATGTTAGAATATCTTCCATATTGTTCCTGTCTTTCTTCCCATTCGTCTGTTATCACTGATGGCTTAAAGTAGCATCGCTATAATAGTATATAGAATTTATGATCTGGCTGTTATAAAGCTTGGCTGACGACAGTGGATGCCGGGGTAAAAAATGCAGTATATTCGTCTGGTTTCGGTAGTATGGGTTCTCCTCTTCGCATTTTCGGAGGCCTCGGAGGTCGCTCCCCGGAAGGTATCCCTCCTGCTGAAATGGAAGAACCAGTTCCAGTCGGCAGGATTCCTTATAGCTAAGGAGAAGGGGTTCTACCGGGATGTAGGTATCGAAGTGGATATCAGCGAGTACGAGAATGGTACCGATATCGTTCAGGATGTGCTCGACAACAAGGTCTCTTTCGGTGTCAGCGATTCGGATGTCATACTCGGATATATGCGCGGCAAACCTATCGTCGCGCTCATGGCGCTTTTCCAGCACTCCCCCAATGTCCTGATGGCACTGGAATCATCTGGTATCAGGACGATAGAGGACCTCAAGGACAAGAAGATCGCCATCTATTCGAAGGATACGGCTATCTCGATATTCTCCATGCTCAGAGCCAACAAGATAGACTACCATCGTCTCGATGTGGTGTTCGATGTCAATAAGCTCATCGACAAAGAGGTCGATGTGATGCTGGCATATAGCAGCAACGAACCTTTTGTTGTGGGGGAAAAGGGCTATAAACCCGTGATATTCAACCCAAACGAGTACGGTTTCGATGCATACGGGGACATACTCTTCAGCTCCAGGGAGATGATAGGCAAGGACCCCGGGACGGTCAGGAACTTCTACTATGCGACCAAACGTGGGTGGGAGTATGCCTTCAACAATGTCGAGGAGAGTGTAGAGATCATTTACAACAAGTACAATACGCTCAACAAGTCCAAAGAGGCTCTCCGCTATGAAGCGCGGGAGCTCAGGAAGCTCTCGGGGATCGAAAAGAACTACGGTGAGCTCAGTCTCGAGAGGATCAAGTCGGTAGCGCAGCTCTACAGCCTGATAATGGCCGATATCTATATCCCTGCCAGGCTTGATGATTTCATTTACCGCAAGATGGTCACATCGGTGGTGCTGACCCCGGCGGAGAGAGAGTACCTGAAGCAAAAAGGCACCATTACCATGTGCTTCCCCGTGAACAATCCCCCTTATACGATGCTTTCGAACGGTCAGCCTGTAGGGATGAGCGTGGACTATCTGAGGATGATGGAGCAGAAGCTTGGGATACCGTTCGATTTTCTCTATGTGAAGGATACTGAAGAGCAGTTCAAAAAGATAGAGAACAGGGAGTGTGACGCGATTCCGGTTATGCTCACCTCGCCGCAGATCGTCCCCTATGTCGTCACCTCTGATATCGTAGGCTGGGACACTCTGGCACTGGTCACGCGCAACAGCGAACCCTATGTCTTTGACCTGAAGAATCTCAAAGGGAAAAAGATAGGTATCCACAATGATCCCCCCTATATCCGAAGATACCTCGAGCTCCACTATCCTGGTCTCGACTATGTCATGCTCGATACGCCGGATGTTTCGAGGGTCGCTTCGGGCGAGCTCTACGGGGTGATAGGCGTTTCGGCACAGATGGGCTATCTCGTCTCATCCGATTATGCCCACACGCTCAAGGTCATGACCACCTTCGAAGAGAGCAGGGTCAACGGGAGTATCGGTGTGCATATCGACGATCCTGTCCTCATGAATATCATCAACAAAGGTGTCCTGGCACTGGAGAATATCGTCAACGAAAGACTGCGCCACAGATGGATCAACGTCCACTACAGAGAGGTCAGGGACTACACGCTCGCCTACGAGATACTCCTCATTGCCCTCCTCATACTCGGCGGTACGATCTACTGGAACAGGAAGCTGGGTATCGAGATCAGAAAGCGGATCGCTACGGAAGAGGAGCTCAGAAAAAGCGAGGAGAAGTTCAGGGCGATCTTCGATCTCTCTCCGGTCATGATAGACGGGTTCGACAACAGCGGCCGCTGTATCCTGTGGAACAAAGAGTGCCAGAAGGTCTTCGGATGGAGTATCGACGAGATCAATCAGCATCAGGAGCCGATATTGCTCTTCTATCCGGACAAAAGAGTCGCCGCAGAGGTGTTCAGGTCCTTTGACGACGAAGCGCAGGGTGACTTCAGGGAATGGCACCCCGTCGACAGATACGGCCAGACCAGGGTCACAAGATGGGCAAATGTCAAATTATATGACGGATCGGTTATCAGTATAGGATACGATATTACCGAGCAAAGAGCGATGGAGCTCGAATCAGCCCGTAAAACTCAGGAGATTATAGACGTAAAAGAGCTTTTGAAGGAAGCGAACGACAACCTGAGACAAAAAGTCGACCGGACGGTACAGGAGATCAGGAACAAAGAGGTCCTGCTGGAGCATCAGTCACGATTTGCCCAGATGGGTGAGATGATGGCGATGATAGCCCACCAGTGGAGACAGCCGCTGAGCGCCATTGCGGCATCGGTCTTTTCGATACAGACCAAACTCGTGTTCAGGCAGTACGACCTGAGCGAAAAGGACGAGCGGGAGGCTTTCCTGAAAAAGCTGAACGATAACTTCGAGTTCATCCTCGGGCATGCTGATGCCATGTCCGAGACCATCGATGATTTCAGAAACTTTTTCAGGCAGGAGGGGAGCATGGAGGAGATGTCGGTCAATGATATCTGCCAGAAGAGCCTTCAGATGATGCGCCCTCTTATGGAGAGCAGGGGGATCGATACCGTGGTCGATTATCAAAGTACGGCGTCTGTCAAACTCTATCCGAACAAAGTGATCCAGGTGATACTGAACCTGCTCAAGAATGCACAGGATGCATTCGACGATAAGGAAACAGGTGACAATATGATCAGACTATCCACCTGCGATACAGCCGATGAGGTCGTGATCGAGCTCAGCGACAATGCCGGCGGTATCCCGGAGGAGACAGCATCGCGTATGTTCGATCCCTACTTCAGTACCAAGCTTGACAAGAACGGTACCGGGCTGGGACTCTATATCTCAAAGATGATCATCGAAGACCATCACAAAGGGACGATCGTCTACAGGAGAGTTGAGAAGGGGAGCTGTTTCATCATCAGGTTTTCTAAAGATGGTACCGGAGTATAGTCAAAGCTGTCGGTTCACTCATTGAATCACTTGGTCAGAAATCATTTCGAAGAGTTATCATTCACGCTATTTTCAGATAATAGTACTGCCCAGATATTTCCTTATTAAAAGGACATACTTTCCGGAAATGAACACCAAAATCATCTAAAAAGCTTCCATTTCGAAGAGTATTTCGATACAATACGCGTCCACACTTAAAAATGTCGGGAAACCGACGAGTTCTTTATAAGGGTTAAAATGGAAAAAATCAGATTGAAGCTTAAAGCTTATGATCATCGTGTCCTAGACAGATCAGTTGCTGCTATCGTAGACGCAGTCAAAAGAACAGGAGCAGAAATTAGAGGCCCGATCCCGATGCCTACTAAAATGAAGCGCTACACCGTTCTAAAATCTCCACATGTCAACAAAGATTCAAGAGAACAATTCGAAATCAGAATTCACGGAAGAATGATTGATATTGTTTCTGCTACATCAGATACTATTGATTCGCTTATGAAGCTGGATCTGGCGCCTGAGATCGAAGTAGAAATCAGATCAATGGATAAGTAAGGAGTAACAGATGGAATTTATCATAGAAAAAATTGGTATGAGCAGAACAATCGAAGTACCAAGTGTTCCCGTTACACTTCTTAAGGTCATTGACGCCAAAGTGTGTGAAGTGAGAGAAGACGGCAAAGCGCTCGTAGCTTACAACAGCAGCAAAAAGCTCAACAAGTCTATCGAGGGTCAGCAGACAAAATACTCTATCTCTAAAGAGTTCAACAAGTTCATGACGATCGAAGTAGCCGAAGGTACAGAAGCAGGCGATCTCAGCACAGCTCCTCTTGCAGAAGCGGCAAGCGTCAAAACTTCGCTCAACACAAAAGGTAGAGGTTTCCAGGGTGGTATGAAGCGCCACAACTTCAGCGGCGGTCCAGCTGAGCACGGTCACAGATTCGGAAGAAGAATCGGTTCTATCGGTAACGCTGAATGGCCAGGTCGTGTACAGCCGGGCAAAAAGATGCCAGGTCAATACGGTAACACAAAAGTAACCGTGAAAAATGAAGTTGTTTCATTCGATGCCGAGAACGGTATCCTAGTACTAAAAGGTTCGATTCCTGGTCACAATGGTGCCAGAGGATTGGTAAGGATTGTTAAATGAGTAATGCAGTAGTAGTAAAAACAGAGGAACTTCCAAAGTCATTCCTGGAAGTCCACCCACACAACCTCTATCTATATTGTAAGGCTTACGCGGCTGGTCTCAGAGCAAACTCTGCTCAGGCAAAGACAAGATCACAGGTAAGCGGCGGTGGTAAAAAACCATTCGCACAAAAAGGCGGCGGTAGAGCAAGACAAGGTTCTATCCGCGCTCCTCACTACACAGGCGGTGGTGTTGCTTTTGGTCCACAAAACAACAGAAACTACGACCTCAAAGTGAACAAAAAACAAAAGAGACTTGCTCTTATGCATGCGATCGCTGAGAAAGCTGCGAACGGTAAAATCTTCGTTGTTGATACAATAGCTGTTGAATCAGGTAAGACAAAAGACGCTGCTGCATTCGTAAATGCACTTGCACAGAGAGATGTACTGGTCATCAAGGAACTTATCGATGACAAGACATTCTTCGCGTTCAGAAACTTGGCTAACAGTTATCTAATCGAACCAAATGAGCTTAACGCCTACCTGGCAGCTGCATACAGCGCGATCGTGATCGAGAAAGCTGTTTGGGAAAACCTAACGAAAGAGAGTTAAGATGGCAGATATAACAGATATCAAATCAATAATGTATACAGAGAAGACTTTGGAGCTTCAGGAAGAGGGTGTCATCGTAGTTCAAACAACTCCAAGAATGACTAAGAACGGTCTCAAAGAGGTTTTCAGAGAGTTCTTCGGGATCACTCCTGTAAGAGTAAACTCTATGAGAGTGAACGGTAAAGTAAAGAGATTCAGAGGCGTTGCGGGAAAAAGACCAGACATGAAGAAATTCTACGTCAAGCTTCCTGAAGATGCGAAGATCGAAAGCTTAGCGGTATAAGGAGCGGTAGATGGCAATCAAAACATATAAACCAACGACACCTTCACGTCGTTATATGACAAACCTTGACAGTGGTGATATCACTGCCAAAGCAAGCGTAAGAAGTCTACTCGTAAAACTCCCGGCACACGCAGGTAGAAACAGCAACGGTAGAATCACTTCAAGACACAAGCAAGCAGGTGCTAAGAAGATTTACAGAATCATCGACTTCAAAAGAGAGAAGTTCGGTATCGAAGGTACTGTAGCGACAGTAGAGTACGATCCGTACAGAAACTGCAGAATCTGCCTTATCAAGTATACTGACGGTGACAGAAGATACGTTCTTCAGCCAAAAGGTCTTGTCGTAGGTGACAAAATCATGTCAGCTGAAGCAGGTCTCGACATCAAAGTCGGTAACGCGATGAAACTCAAGTCTATCCCTGTTGGTACACTTGTTCACAACATCGAGCTTAACCCTGGTCAGGGCGGCAAGTTCGCAAGATCAGCGGGTGGTTACGCGCAGATCATGGGTAGAGATGGCAAATACGTATCTCTTAGAATGCCTTCAGGCGAGATGAGATACATCCTTGGCGAGTGTATGGCGACTATCGGTACAGTAGGTAACGAAGACTTCGCGAACATCGTTATCGGTAAAGCGGGTAGAAACAGACACAGAGGTATCAGACCACAAACCAGAGGTTCTGCGATGAACCCTGTAGATCACCCGCACGGTGGTGGTGAAGGTAAAACAGGTTCTTCAGGACATCCTGTTTCTCCATGGGGTATGCCGACCAAAGGTTACAAAACTCGTAAGAAAAAATCTAGTGATAGACTCATCATCACTAAGAGAAAGAAGTAAGGGGCTAAGAGATGGCTAGATCTACAAAAAAAGGTCCATTTATTGATGGTCACCTAAAGAAAAAAGTGCTTAAAGCAAAAGAAGAGGGTTCGAACAAGCCTATCAAAACTTGGTCAAGAAGATCGGTAATCTTCCCTGAGTTCATCGGCTTGACGATCAACGTACACAACGGCAGACAATTCATCCCTGTATTCGTAACTGAAAACCATGTAGGTTACAAGCTCGGTGAATTCGCTCCGACAAGATCTTTCAAGGGCCACAAAGGCTCTGTACAGAAGAAAATAGGTTAAGGGTGAACGATGAGTAAAGCATTATTGAAATACGTAAGAGTATCACCGACAAAAGCTAGACTTGTAGCAAGAGAAGTTCAGGGTATGAACGCTGAGCTCGCACTTGCAAGTCTTGAGTTCATGCCGAACAAAGCAGCAGGTATCATCGCAAAAGTTATCGCTTCTGCGGTAGCAAACGGTGACATGGAGCCGGAAGATGCTGTTATCACTAGCTGCAGAGTAGACAAAGCAGCGGTAATGAAGAGATGGAGACCGAGAGCTCGTGGTACTGCCAGCAGAATCATCAAGCCTACGTCACACATCCTCGTAGAAGTGGCTGAACAAAAAGAAGAAAAAACTGCTAAGAAGGGTGCGTAACTATGGGTCAGAAAGTTAATCCGATAGGTCTTAGACTAGGTATCAACAGAAACTGGGAATCAAGATGGTTCCCTGCAAAAGAGAGAACACCTTCTTTCATCGCTGAAGACTACGAGATCAGAAAATATCTCAAAAAAGAGCTTTACTATGCAGGTGTTTCCAACATCATCATCGAAAGAACAGTCAAGAAGCTCAGAGTGAACATCGTTACTGCAAGACCGGGTATCATCATCGGTAAAAAAGGTAGCGATATCGAGAAGCTCAAAGAGACTCTCTCTACAAAACTCGGCAAAGATGTTGCTATCAACATCAAAGAAGAGAAGAGACCAATGGCATCTGCTCAGCTTGCAGCAGAGAACGTCGCTACACAGCTCGAGAGAAGAACAGCGTTCAGAAGAGCGATGAAAAAAGTGATCCAGGGTGCCCTCAAGTCAGGTGCAAAAGGGATCAAGATCTCTGTATCAGGAAGACTCGGCGGTGCTGAAATGGCGAGAAACGAGTGGTACCTCGAGGGAAGAGTTCCTCTCCATACGCTCAGAGCAAAAATCGATTACGGTTTTGCGGAAGCTCACACTACTTACGGTATCATCGGTATCAAAGTTTGGATCTTCAAAGGTGAAGTTCTTCAAAAAGGTATCCAAGCAGAGCCTGCCGAAGAGAAGAAACCAAGCAGAAAACCATCTAGAAAAAGAGGTGAATAATTATGTTAATGCCTAAGAGAACAAAATGGCGTAAGCAGATGAAAGGCCGCAACAGAGGCAAATCTTTCAGAGGCAACAAGATCGAGTTCGGTGAATTCGCGATCAAAGCTACAGAGGCAGGCAGAATCGATTCAAGACAGATCGAAGCTGCGAGGATCACTATGACCCGTAGAATCAACAGACAGGGTAAAACCTGGATCCGTGTATTCCCTGACAAGCCGCTCACTGCGAAGCCGCTAGAGACAAGGATGGGTAAAGGTAAAGGTTCAGTTGATAAATGGGTCATGAACATCAAGCCGGGTAGAATTATTTTCGAGATGGCCGGTGTAGAAGAAGAGCTTGCACGTGCGGCTTTGACACTTGCTGTCCATAAACTGCCTTTCAAATCGAAGATCATTTCCAGAAAGGATAGCAATGAAATATACTGATTTGTCAACCAAAACAGAAGCTGAGCTTATTGAGGTGCTCAAAGAGAAGAAACTCGAGCTTTTCACACTTAAAGCAAAGCAAAGAACTATGCAGCTTACGAACACAAGTGAACTCAGAGCTGCCAAAAAAGATATCGCAAGAATCCAAACAGCAATCACTGCTGCTAGATCGAAGTAAAGGGTAAACAATGCCAAAAAGAGAGATAACAGGTACAGTGATCAAGAAAGCCGGTGATAAGACGGCAACTATCCTGGTTGAGAGACGCGTTCTTCACCCAAGATATCACAAAACCGTTAAAAGATTCAAAAAATACCTTATCCACGATGAGAAGAACGAGACTACTGCGGGTGACGTAGTAAGCGCGATCGAGTGTAGACCTCTTTCAAAAACAAAGAGCTTCAGACTTCTTGAAATCCTCAAGAAAGGAGAGTTGTAATGATCCAGAGTTTTACCAGACTAAACGTAGCTGACAACAGCGGTGCAAAAGAGATCATGTGTATCAAGGTCCTCGGCGGATCAAAAAGAAGATACGCTTCAGTAGGTGATGTCATCATCGCTTCTGTAAAAAAAGCTCTTCCTACAGGTAAAGTAAAGAAGGGTAAAGTTGTCAAAGCTGTCGTCGTAAGAACAAAAAAAGAAGTTCAGAGAGAGAACGGCTCATTGATCAGATTTGATGACAACGCAGCTGTTATCATCGATGACAAGAGAGAGCCTATCGGCACTCGTATCTTCGGACCTGTCAGCCGTGAGACTAGATATGCAGGTTTCATGAAGATCGTATCACTTGCACCGGAGGTATGGTAATGTCAAAGTTGAAAATCAAAAAAGGTGACAAAGTCGTTATCATCGCCGGTGACGACAAAGGCAAAGAGGGAGAAGTCCTTCAGGTATTGCCGAAAAAAGAGTCTGTAATCGTTGCAGGCTGCAAGGTAGCTAAGAAGGCTGTCAAGCCTAGCGAAGAGAACAAAGAGGGTGGGTTTGCTCAAAAAGAGATGCCTATACATATCTCAAACGTGAAAAAAGTAGAGGGTTAATCCTATGAGTAGAATGAAGCAAAAGTACAATGACATCGTTCCTGCGCTCAGAGAAGAGTGCGGGATTGCTAACGCGATGCAGACACCGAAGCTTGAAAAAATCGTGATCAGTGTTGGTATCGGTGAAGAGGGTAAAGATGCAAAACTTACTCAGAACATCGCTGAGACCATCTCTTTGATCGCGGGTCAGAAAGCAGTTGTCGTCAACGCAAAGAAATCGGTTGCAGGTTTCAAAGCCAGAGAAGGAAGCCCGAGTGGTATCAAAGTGACACTCAGAGGCGAGAATATGTACAACTTCTTTGACAAGCTTGTCTCGATCGCACTTCCAAGAGTAAAAGACTTCAGAGGTGTTCCAAGAAAAGGTTTCGATGGTAGAGGTAACTACAACTTCGGTCTTCAAGAGCAATTGATGTTCCCTGAAGTAGTATATGACAAGATCATCAAGACTCACGGTATGAACATCACTATGGTAACAAGCGTCGATGACGACAAGCAGGCATTCGTTCTTCTCGAGAAGCTCGGTATGCCTTTTGCTAAAGGGAGAAAGTAATGGCTAAGAAGTCTATGATCAACAAGCAACAGGGCAAACAAAAGTTCGCTGTCAGAGCATACACAAGATGTTCGATCTGTGGTAGACCGCACTCAGTATACCAGGATTTTGGTATCTGCCGTGTATGTCTAAGAAAAATGGCCAATGAAGGCCTCATCCCAGGCATGCGTAAAGCAAGCTGGTAATTAAGGAGTAAAAGATGATGACAGATATAATTGCAGACTCTCTTACCCGAATAAGAAATGCTGCACAAAGAAGATTGGACGCTACTACTCTTCTACACTCAAACACTGTTGAGGCAATCGTTTCTATTCTTGTAGAGAAGGGTTACCTTGAGAGTTTCAAAGTAAAAGAGCTGGAAGGCAACAAAAAGCAGATCAAAGTTGTTCTCAAATATGACGAGAGCGGCAGAAGTGTAATCAACGAAATGAAAAGAATCTCAAAGCCGGGTCGTCGTGTACACCAGGGCAAAGACTCTATCAAGTCATTCAAGAACGGTTACGGTACTCTCGTAGTTTCAACAAGCCAGGGCGTACTTCCAAACGATGAAGCGTTTAAACGTGGAATCGGCGGTGAAGTTCTCTGTAGTATCTGGTAAGGAGTAAGTATGTCAAGAGTTGGAAAAAAACCCGTAGCAATCGAAAAAGGCATTGAAGTTACTGTAGACGGTACTGTAATCGTCGCAAAGAAGAACAAGCTTGAGAAGAGACTTGAGACTCACGGCCGTGTAGGTATCGCTGTCGAAGGTGACAGCGTAACTTTCACCAAAGTAGGGAACGACAAGACAAGCTCAGCATACTGGGGTACATACAGAGCCCTCTTTAACAACATCATCATCGGTCTTGACAAAGGATTCACAAAAGTCCTCGAGATCAACGGTGTCGGTTACAGAGCAGCGGTCAACGGTAACGTACTTACATTGCAGCTTGGTTACTCTCACGAGATCAACTACAACATCCCTGAAGGGCTTGAGATCAAAGTAGACAAGAACGTTGTCACTATTACCGGTTCTGACAAGCAAGTTGTCGGTCAGGTAGCTGCCGAGATCAGAGAATTCAGACCTGTTGAGCCGTACAAAGGCAAGGGTGTAAGATATGCCGGTGAAGTGGTTATCAGAAAAGCTGGTAAATCAGCAGGTAAGAAGAAGTAAGGAGCGGTAGATGCTAAAGAGTATTCAGAAAAGAAAAAACAGACTCAGCGCTCAGAGAAAAGCAAGAGTAAGAGGCAAGATCTCAGGAACTGAGGCCAAGCCAAGACTTACAGTGTTCAGATCAAACAAACACTTCTACGCTCAGGTTATCGATGATACAAAAGGTCATACACTTGCTGCTGTTGACGGCAACAAGCTTGGTCTTAAAGCGAACAAGGAAGATGTCAAGCAGATCGCAGCCGCACTCGGTGCCGATCTTTCTGCTAAAGGTATCGAAACTGTAGTATTTGACAGAAACGGTTATCTTTACCACGGTGTGGTCGCGTCGTTCGCCGATGCGCTCAGAGAAGCCGGAATCAAGTTTTAAGGGAAGACGATGGAAAATATTAACAGAGAAGATTTCGAAGAAGCAATAGTAAACATCGGTCGTGTTACTAAAGTTGTAAAGGGTGGTAGAAGATTCAGATTCACCGCTCTTATCGTAGTCGGTGACAAGAACGGTACTGTTGGTTACGGATTCGGTAAAGCAAAAGAAGTTCCCGATGCGATCAAGAAAGCCGTTGACGATGCGTTCAAGAACCTTGTAAAAGTAAACATCAAGGGTACGACTATCGCTCACGACATCGAGCACAAGTTCAACGCAAGCCGCGTTATCCTCAGACCTGCTTCAGAAGGTACAGGGGTTATCGCAGGTGGTGCGGCAAGACCGGTCATCGAACTTGCAGGTATCAAAGATATCCTCACCAAGTCTATCGGTTCGAACAACCCAAACAACCTTGTAAGAGCTACAATTCAAGCACTTACTAGAATCAAAGCGTAAGGAGCAGGTATGTCATTGCACAATCTACAACCGGCACCGGGTTCTACAAAGAACAGAAAAAGAATCGGCCGTGGCCAGGGTTCAGGTACCGGTAAAACTGCCGGTAAAGGTAACAAAGGTCAGAAAGCAAGAGCTGGTTACAACCACAAGAGAGGTTTCGAAGGTGGTCAGCAGCCACTTTACAAGAGACTTCCAAAGATCGGCTTTACAAGCAGAATCGAGAAGCCTTATGTGATCAACGTTGAGAGAATCAAAGGTATCGCTGAGCTCGAAGAGATCACGCTTGAGAGCATCAAGAGCATCCACAAGCTCGGTAAGAGCGTAACAAAAGTGAAGCTTATCGGCGCAAGCGCGAGAGACTTGGCATCTAAGATCAAAGACGAAGCTGTCACGACAAGCGGAAAATAATATGGGTAACACGCTGACTCAAAAGATCCTGGTGACACTGGGCTTTATCTTCGCGTACAGAGTTCTAGCATATATCCCTACACCCGGCGTTGATCTTGGCGTCATCAAAGAGTTCTTTGATGCCAATGCCAACAACGCTTTGGGACTCGCCAACATGTTCAGCGGTGATGCAATCAGCCGACTGAGTATCATCTCCCTTGGTATCATGCCATACATCACCGCATCTATCGTAATGGAGCTTCTCGCAGCAACATTCCCCGCACTTGGACAAATGAAAAAAGAACGTGACGGTATGCAGAAATATATGCAGATCATCCGATATTTCACTATTTTCATCACAGTCGTACAGGCGATCGGTGTATCGATAGGACTTCAGAGTATGACAGGCCGCGCAGGTCAGAGCGCAGTAATGATCGACCCGACAATGTTCACGGTCATCGCTACATTCTCTATGCTTGCAGGTACGATGCTTCTTATGTGGATAGGTGAGCAGATCACCCAGAAAGGTATCGGTAACGGTATTTCACTGATCATCTTCGCAGGTATCGTCTCGGGTATCCCTTCGGCTATCTCGAACACGGTCAAAGCGATCAATGCCGGTGAGATGAACTTCCTGATGGTACTCGCTATATTGGCGATCATGCTTGTTACGATCTTCTTCATCATCTATGTCGAGCTTGGGGAGAGAAGGATTCCGATCTCCTATTCGCGCAAGACGATCATGCAGAACCAGAACAAAAGAGTGATGAACTATATCCCGGTCAAAGTGAACCTCTCGGGTGTTATCCCCCCGATCTTCGCTTCAGCCGTGTTGATGTTCCCTCTTACCATGCTCCAGGCGAGTACCAACGGCGTCGCTACTGCGGTAGCCGATGCGCTGGCACCGGGCGGTGTGGTATTCAACGTTGCGACATTCGCTATGGTCGTGTTCTTCGCGTTCTTCTACGCGTCTATCGCGTTCAATGCGAAGGATATCTCCGACAACCTCAAAAGACAGGGTGGTTTCATCCCTGGCGTGAGACCGGGTGAGCACACCAAAGAGTTCCTCAACGAGATCGCTTCGAGACTGACAGGTTCAGGCTCGATCTATCTTGCGAGTGTTTCTACTCTGCCGTTCATCCTGATCAATGGTATGGGTGCGAGCTTCTACTTCGGCGGTACAGCGGTACTGATCGTTGTGCAGGTAGCACTTGACACCATGAGAAAGATCGAAGCCCAGAGAACGATGAACCAATACCAGACATTAGGGAATGTAGGTCTCTAATGGCTATAGCACTTCGTAAACCCGACGAGATCGCCAAGCTTGCAAAAGCTGGCGAGGCAGTCGGAAAAACTCTCAAATATCTCCAGGAAACAGTCAAACCGGGTATGAGTCTCAAAGAGGTCGACACTATGGGCGAAGAGTATCTCAGAAATCTCGGGGCAACACCCTCTTTCAAAGGACTCTATGGATTTCCAGCCGCAGTCTGTACATCGCTCAACGAGGTAGTGATCCATGGGATACCGACTGACTATATACTTCAGGAAGGCGATATCCTTGGTCTTGATATCGGCTCCAAAGTGGACGGGTATTACGGCGACGCTGCGATCACAATGGCGATCGGCGAAGTATCCGAAGAGGATAAAAAGCTGATCGAATGTTCACGTGGCGCACTCTATCATGCGATCTCCCAGATCAAAGAGGGTATGAGATTCAAGGAACTCTCCAAGATCCTTGAGGATTATATCACCGGGGCAGGTTTCATACCGCTACGCAACTACTGCGGCCACGGGATCGGGAGCAGACCGCACGATGAACCGAACATTCCCAATTATCTCGAGGGCAAAACGAACCAGGGACCCAAGATCAAGAACGGTATGGTATTCTGTATCGAACCTATGATCTGCCATAAGGACGGGAACCCAGTCTTGCTCGAAGATGAGTGGTCGGTCGTGAGCGAAGACGGACTGAGAACAAGCCACTATGAACACCAGGTGGCTATAGTCGACGGCAAAGCCGTCATACTGACAGAGGCATAACAAAAGGAAATTCATGGCGAAAGATGATGTTATTGAAATTGATGGTAAGGTAGTTGAGGCACTCCCGAATGCGACATTTAGAGTAGAGCTTGATAACAAACATATCATTCTGTGCCACATTGCAGGCAAGATGAGAATGCACTATATCAAGATCCTACCCGGCGACAAGGTAAAAGTGGAGCTAACTCCATACAGCCTTGACAAAGGAAGAATTACCTTCAGGTACAAATAAGCCGTACCACCCTTAGGGTGCAAGTAATTGCACCTTATACCTGCATATTGTATGATTTACAAATGCGTTATTTCCGGTGCATCGAAATGCACCCTACATTGTACAAAGAATCCAAATGATCGACAACTCCTCAATCGAAGCACTCAAGAACAGTATCGATATCGTAGATGTCATCGGCAACTATATCGAGCTCAGGAAAGCCGGGGCCAATTACAAAGCCAACTGCCCTTTTCACGGTGAAAAGACAGCAAGTTTTGTAGTGAGCCCGAGCAAGCAGATATACCACTGTTTCGGATGCGGCGTCGGGGGCGATGCGATCAGGTTCGTCATGGAGCTGGAGAAGCTCAGCTACCCGGAAGCCATCGAAAAGATCGCTTCGAGCTTCAACTTCACCCTCAGATACTCCCAGGGGAGCAGCGACTACAGCAATATCAAAAGGGTACTCGAATCTGTCCAGAAATGGTATGTGAAGAACCTTGATTTCCAGCCCCAGGCGCTGGAGTATCTCCACAGACGGGGGATATCCAAAAGCTCGATAGAGGATTTCGAGATAGGGTATGTCGGGAGGAGCGGGGAGGTGATGCAGTTCCTCGGTTCACACCATATCCCACTGCCACAGGCGGCCGAAGCCGGCATTGTAGCGATAGGTGAGAACAGCGGCTACTATGCGAGACTCGTAGAGCGGATCACTTTCCCGATCTACTCCACGAGTGGTACGCTGGTGGGTTTCGGGGGGAGGACACTGGGGAATCACCCGGCGAAGTACATCAACTCCCCGCAGACAAAGCTCTTCAACAAGTCACGCCTCCTCTACGGCTACCATCGTGCCAAGGAGCATATTTACGCCAATAAAAAGATCATCGTCTGCGAGGGGTACCTCGATGTGATCATGTTCCACCAGGCAGGGTTCAAGGAGGCGGTGGCGACGCTGGGGACAGCACTCACAGCCGACCATCTCCCGCTGCTGCGCAAGGGCGAGCCCAATGTCATCCTCGCCTACGACGGTGACAAGGCGGGGAGGGCAGCAGCGCTCAAAGCAGCACAGATGCTCTCGATAGCGGGGTTCGAAGGGGGTGTGGTGCTTTTCCCGGGAGGGAAAGACCCGGCTGATCTGATCGCAGAAGGGAAGGGAGACGAAGTGGCAAGACTGCTCCGGGAGAGGAAACCGTTGATCCCTTTCGTGATCGAGTCGATCTCCTCGGAGTACGACCTGAACTCGCCGCGCGCCAAAGAGGAGGCGTTCGGGAGGATCAAGAGCTACCTTGAGAACCACAGCGAGATCATCAGGGAAGCCTATGTCTCCACTGCTGCGACCTACCTCAAGATATCCTCCACTCTCTTCGGGGATAATGTCAAGAAGGAGAAGGTCGCAGACGGGATCACCCGCCCGAAAGATGATATAGCACAGCTGAGCATCCTCAAGACACTGCTTGAGAAGCCGGAGCTGATCGACGATGTGCTCGATATAGTCGAGAGCAGTATGTTCGGCAACTACAGGGAGCTGTTCGATCTTATCGTCAGCGGTGCGGCCGAAGACCCGAGGCTCGTGGGGATCACCCTCGACGAGTCGTTGCAGGCGATGAGCCAGGAGGAGCTGATGGATATGCTCAAGAGCTTTCTGATACGCCACTACGACCAGCAGCTCAAGCTCATAGCAGCCGACAACTCGATAGAGTTTCGCAAGAAAAGCTATTTGATAAGAAAAATCAAAACCGATATAATACCCCGACTCAAACGCGGGGAGAGCGTGGCCTACAAAAATCTACTCAAAGAGGTATAAATGAAAGCATTTTCACTATTCAGCGGCGGGCTCGACAGCATGCTCGCCATCAAGCTCATAGCCGACCAGGGGATCGAAGTGATCGCCCTGCACATGAAGACGGGCTTTGGCGGGAGCAAGGATGTCACCGAGCTCATGCGCCAGAGAGCCGAGATGGCGGGGGCGAAGCTCGAAGTGATCGATGTACGCGAGGAGTATATCCAGAAGATACTTTTCAATCCGAAATACGGCTACGGCAAGAACTTCAACCCATGCATCGACTGTCACGGATATATGTTCAAGGTCGCCAAGGGTTTGATGGAGCAGTACGGGGTCTCGTTCCTGGTCACGGGAGAGGTGATAGGGCAGCGCCCGATGAGCCAGAGGGTCGAGGCGCTTGGGCAGGTGTCGAAACTCGCCAATGACGAGGAGGAGAAGCTCATCCTCAGACCGCTGTGCGCCAAACGGATGGCGCCGACCACCCCTGAGATCGAAGGGTGGGTCGACAGGGAGAAACTCCTCGACATCGAGGGGCGCAGCCGCGAGACGCAGATGAAGCTCGCCGAGTCCTACGGCTGGGAAGACTACGAGAGTCCGGGCGGCGGCTGTCTCCTCACCGAAGAGCACTTCAGCGACCGCATCCGTGAGTTCATCAAGTACGACAAAATGGAGGTGAGCGACATCGATCTCCTCAAGTTCGGCCGCCACTTCCGCCTCCCCGAAGGAGCCAAGCTCGTCGTCGGCAGGCACAAGGAGGACAACGACGGACTCCAGGGTATAACCAGCGACAAGTACATCCGTGTCAAGCTCCCGCTTGCCGGACCTTTCTCCCTCATCACCGCCGATGCCAGCCCGGCAGACAGGGAGCTCGCCGCCCGCATAGCGATCACCTACGCAGGCAAGAGCCAGATGGGAGAATCGTACGGCGTGACCTTCGGTGAAGATAGCGTCGTCACCGTCTCCCCGCTGGAGAGCAAAGCCGAAGCGCAGAAGTATTTTTTCAACGCCTAAGAACAAAGCGATCCCTCACACGGTCTGTCAACTCTGGACAGACCTGTCCATACTTTCTATCCGATCATCAAAAAAATTGATACCCATAGTAACAAATATTGAAAAATAATATTTTATTATCTGAATTTATTTGAAAACAGTATATGGTTTTGTAATACTTGTGTTACCAAAAAATCAAAAAAGAAGGTGACAGGATGAAAATATTGACGAAGTTTTTAGGTTCTACAGTGTTGGCGGCACTGTTGGTAACAGGTTTTACCGGGTGTGGCAGCAGCAGTAGCAGTGATGACAATACGACAGCCGATCTCAACACCACGGCAGACAACAGTGACAAGATACCGTTCGGTGACGGGGAGTTCTCGGCATTCGAGCAGGTAGCCGTCTTCGATGTGGTCAAAAATGCCGATGGTACGGTCGACCATACAGCCACCTATCAAAAGGTATCCGCCATCGCTGCCATCATCGGCCAGTATGTCGCCAATACCAACGAACCCGGCGTTGATGCGGAGACGTTCAAAGGGACCAACTGGATCGTAGCCGGGCTGGAAGCAACCACTGCCGAGAACAACTTCACGTCAGACGATGTCAACAAACACATCCTCGGTATACCGACGAAACTTACGATCGATCCTACTCAGCCGTACTCACCGACCAATACAAAGAAAGTGAAAGTGCTTGAGATATGCAATTCCGGCTATGCGTCACAGGCGCTCGGCGTGGTCAATGTGGGCGGCGATGAAGGTGCGAAGGTACCCAACGGATCGTACCATGCTACTGCGCTTCCATGTGAGATCACCGTACACAACGACGATAACGGCATCTATGTCACCATGCTCAACCCAGAGACGATATTTACACTCTTCTTTACTGAAGTGTTCACAGCTGATGTAATGCAGAACGAAAACTTCAAAAATGCTATGATGACATTGCCGACGCAGGTGAAGAGCGAGATATACGCGATGATCTACAATGCACTCGATGGTGCAGGCGAAACATACACCAAAGAGGCCACGAAGATGGGGACGATCTACACCACGATGTCAAGCGTCGTCGCGACGACCGATGTGGACAACGGAGGCAAAGAGCCGTACAGACACTACAAGTATACGGGGACACTCGGTACGGAATACACCGCTGCCGATGCCAAAGCTATAGCAGAGAAGCTCATCTCTGTGATGACCAGCGACGAAGAGGGTACGGTAGGGGTACAGGAGAGCGAACTCCTCAATATCCTCCCGAGCACGCAGGATGGAGTCAAGCCTGCATGGAGATCGGGCAGACTGGCACCGCTCAAGGTTCCCGGCGGTTCATATATCGTCGAAGCATGTTCACCGACCTACGCCAAAGAAGCTCTCTCTACGGGTGAATACCATACGCCTGCACTGCCGTGTGAGATAGCAGTCACTGTCAACCCCGATGACAACAAGTCTGTTGACATCTCGATCCTCAACCCTGAGTTCATGTTCACCGCGATGTTTGGCGACAGCATGTCCAAGATGACAGCCGATGAGATCGCAGCATTCAACACGATCATCGACAATATCAACGGCGACCTCAAGACGATCGTCGACTACACTATGGAGCACAACGTCTCCGGGTTCGACGGGTCGAACGTCAAGATCACGCCGATAGAGTACTGATATACACCCCTGAGAGATATACGTCTATTGGTATACCTCTCACTGCATTGTACACGGCTATACTCGACCGCTATGCGGTCGATCTTCATCTCTCGACTATCAATTTTTGAAATAAATATACTATAATTATCCATCACCTCCAAAGGATATCCTATAGCATTTCACAGCAGCGATTATATCGGTACTATTGTCAAAGCAATCAATCGTAATTTCAAACGGCTTGATGATGTGGTTGAACAGTGCAAAGAGTTGCAAAAAGCGCAAGCTAAGTATACTCAAGCGCTTAATGAATTTCATTTGCCGATCTATAAATCCATATTTAAAAAACATCAATATCGAGAGAATTTGGATAATGCAAAAAATGTTGTTACGGAGATCAAAAAAGATATTGGCTATTACTGTGATGGTTACACGACTATTGAACCATTGACGATAGGACTTTTTGGTGAATGGGGAAGCGGCAAGACCCATTTGTTAAAAGGGATCAAAAATCGTATACTTGAAGATGAAGAGAAGAAGTTAAAACTTTGGGAAAATACACCAAAGGATCAGTATATTACCATTGACAAGATGATTATACCGATATTTTTTAATGCATGGCGTTTTGAAAAAGAAGAACATATTATCATTCCTCTGGTCAAAACGATGGTGAGTGAACTAGAGAAATATGACTATATCGAGCAATACAAAAAGATACAAGCCAAGATAAAAATACTTGCTCTTTCGCTAATAGCAGGACTTCAAATGCCTAGCGGAGGATTGGATAGTTTAACCAAAGTTATTACAGGTGAGGATTTGGGGCTGATTGGGAGTTTTTTCGATAGTGCCAAAATGGGTAAGAAGCTTACAGAGCTAGCAGACAAACAAGATAGATCAAAACAGCTTGGCAAGATACTATCAGAAGAGCGTATAGAGTCAATATATCTCAATATACCCCAATGGATAGAGAAGATCACGATGTTGGACAATGTCCGCTTCGTATTCCTCATTGACGATCTTGATCGTTGTCTACCAGAGAATACACTCAAGATGCTAGAATCGATCAAGCTCTTCCTCGATGTGGCGGGGTGTGCCTTCGTCCTCGCGGTCGATGATGATGTGGTAGAGCGTGGAGTGGAGCACCACTACCGCGACTATATCCAGCGCAATGACAACTATATCTATATCAACAACCACGGCGAAAAGAGTGACGAGGAGAGGCAATCCTGCCAGACCCAGAAGAGCTCGCACCTTTCTCTCCCCATCACAGGCAACGAATACCTTGAGAAGATGGTACAGCTCCCCCTGCGCATCCCGCCGCTCGACAGTCCCAATACCCGCGAATATCTCCTGACGACTCACAAAGAGCTCTTTACGGTACAGGAAAGGACTCGTGAGGGTGAGCGGGAGAGCATGGACGAAAGGATCGATGAGAAGCTTCTGGAGTTTTTCATCCGTGCGACCCCTCCCACTCCTCGTAAGATCATCCGAGCAGTCAATCTCTATGAGGTGAAGCGTGATCTCATCGCTGACCTTGGCGTAGCAGTCGACAGGATACTCGTAGCCAAAGTAACGATGCTTGAGCTCTTTGCACCAAGGCTCTATCGGTTTATCAAAAACAACGATATCATACAGATCATTGAGAGGCTCAACGGGTGGATCAACATGAAGGAGGTACAGAGTCTCCATGAGAGTGAGAAGATATGTGCATGGATAGAGAAGAACAAAACGCCTCGCAAAGAGTATGAGATATACAAGGAGCTCCTGGCGATCATCATGACGCTCAACAGCAGCCGTGTGAACTTCGATCTCGATTTGATATTCGGTGAGATCGATCCTGATCTGGTCGTCAACTATATCAAGCTAATAAAAGTCAAAAAAGAAGAGAAAAAAACAAAGTCGTCAGGGGTGAACAAACCCAGGGTAGTACCGTTTGATCTTGATCGATTCTATGAGTACATTATGAGCAGTGATAGCACGATCTGGCGTAAGGCATTTAGTGAAGATAGGGCATTTAACGAAGATGTGTGGCTTGATGAACTGACGATTGGACAGCTGATCGCGAAAGCTAAAGTGAGACCCGGCATCATCGAACCGAAATGGCTGGAGATCGTTGCAGAGTATATGAGTGAGGATGATTTTATGACACTACTCAAAGAGCTCGATCCTATCAGGAGACTGGTAGATGAAGAATAGAGCCAAGATACTCGAGACCATCGAGGTGATCAACAATCGGATCAATCCACGACATCGCAAGGCGATCACCACGCTCGATCCCACTCTCTTCGCGTCGCTCGATGGCAAGTGGGAAGAGCTCAATCCATACAATACCAATCTTAGGGGTGTACCTATTGATGGGAAGGTAGAGGAGGATCGCATTCCAATAGCTCCTCCGACATTGAAACCATTGTCAAGGATAAGATTGACATCAAATATTGAAGAGATAATAGCACTAGATGAGTATTTAGTGATTGCAAGTGGTCGTGAGATACTGATATACGAGTATCACAGTCAAAAGATTATCAATACATTATTAGCAAAAGATTCTATTCTCGCTATAGCCAAAGTAGCTGAAGGGGTGATTGCATATGGCGGAAGAGATAGTCAAGTGACATTAGTGAATATTAACGATCCATGCAATCCTGTGAAGCTTGGCGAGATTAGATCAAAAGACTCAGTTCTCTCTATAACCAAAGCGGCTGATGGGGTGATCGTCTACGGTGGAGATGATAATTGTGTAACATTTGTCAATATCACTAATCCTTCCAATCCACAAGTTCTAAGCGTGAGTGAATCAACACATAGGATTCGTTGTGTTACGAAAGTAGGTGATGCTATAATCGCCTATGGCGGGAGTGATGGCCGAGTGACATTAGTGAATATTAGTGATCCTACAAAGCTACGAATACTAGGTGTAATAAGCTCAAAAAATAGAGTTCGCTCTATAACCAAAGTAACAGAGAAAATAATAGCTTATGGCGGTGATGATAATTGTGTAACATTTGTCGATATCGGTAATCCTTCCGATCCACAAATTCTTAGTGTAATTGAATCAACAGATAGAGTTCATTGCGTTGCTAAAATAGCTGAAGGTATGATTGCCTATGGAGGAAGTGATGATCGCGTGACGTTAGTGAATATCGATGATCATTATTTACCACAAAAAATGAATGTAATAGAGACAAAAGGCTCGGTTTATTTCATCACAAAACTGGCAGAGGGATTAATCGCTTATGGTGGTAATAATAAACTGGTCACACTGCTAGATATATATGACGCTGCTTTACCAAAAGTATTGAATGTGATCGAGTCACAGCAATGGATTCATGCTCTAGCTAAAGTATCAGAGGGGATGATAGCCTATGGTGGAGCAGATGGGCAAGTGACTTTTGTTGATATCGACAAATCATCAAACTTTAGATTATATGGCACAATAAATGAGCAAAGTTCTTGGATTCGCTCTATAACAAAAGTGGGAAAAGATCTAATAGCATATGGTGGTGATGATCAGCAGTTTGCGTTAGTTAGTACTGCTGATAATTCCTTGCCCAAAGTGCTTGAGAGGATCGATTCACAAGGCTGGATTAATTCGATCGCAGAAGTTGCTGACGGGGTGATCGCCTACGGAGGGTATGATAAAAAATTGACACTGGTCTATATCGGGAGCCTTGATTCACCCAAAAAATTGGGAGAGATCAAAACAAAAGGTATAGTCAACTCCATAGTTAAAATATCAGAGGGGATAATTGCATACGGTGGAAATGATAATCGCGTCACACTAGTAAATATTGGAAATTTTGCTTCACCTAAAGTATTGGGGGAAATCGAATCAAAAGATAAAGTCCGATGCATAGTTAAAATATCAGAGAAGATAATTGCTTATGGAGGGTATGATAAACAAGTGACATTGGTTGATGTTGATAACCCTGCTTCAACTAAAATAGTGGGAGCACTCAAGTCAAAGGATACTGTTCTTTCTATTGTCAAAGTAATGGATGGAATGATTGCATATGGTGGCTTTGACAATCAAATAACATTGGTTGATATTCATGATCCTAGCAATCCTGTGCAGTATGGAACGATTGAATCACAAGGTTTGGTTCTTTGCATTGCCAAAGTAGGTGAAAAGTTGATCGCGTATGGTGGAAGCGATGGGCAAGTGAGTATAATTGATATCAGTGACCCCAATCATCTACGACAACTCTCATCGATGCAGAATCTCGACGGTGAGACTATGGAGTTGAAGACTGAGAGTGGAGAAATTATCCTCCAAAGTAGTGAACCCTTCGAGCTTGTCGATGACGAGCGACTCTACAAGTACGCATGGTTCGTTGGAGATGGCGGGAAAGCCTATCCATACTATATGTGCGAGGATAGAGTGGAGTTCAGCGAGGATCGCAGGAGCGTACGGCTCCTCACACAGGCACGAAGTAGCGGGGAGTCGTGATGCTCACTATCCTCCTCCTCGAAGACGACCCGATCATCGCCGATATACTCAGAGAGTACCTCGAGGGGAAGGGGTATGGGGTGGCGTATGCCTACGATATCGGGGAGGTCTATGACCATATCGACCGCAGCAGCTTCGACCTCTACCTCTTCGATGTCAATGTCCCCGGCGGCAACGGCTACGAGCTCCTCGGGGATATACGGCGCAGCGGCGACCGCACCCCTACCATCTTCATCACCGCACGCGGCGGGATCGGGGATATGAAGGAGGGGTTTGCCAGCGGTTGCGACGACTATATCCGCAAGCCATTCGAGCTCGACGAACTGGAGCTGCGGATCGAGAACATCAAGCGCATCTACCGACTCGACACCCTTGTCCGTATCGACGAGACGCTGAGCCTCGACCGGGAGAACCTCGCGCTCATCGTGGACGGTGAAGCACGGACGATCAGGGAGAAGGAGTTCGCCATCCTCGAGTACCTCGCCAGGCACAGCGGCAGGGTCGTCTCGCACGAGGAGCTGACCCGCAATGTCTGGGCGTACGAGGAGCATCCCGGCGACGCGACGCTGCGCACCTATATCAAGAACCTTCGCCGCCTCGTCGGAGCCGAGCGGATCGAGACCGTCAAGGGGGTGGGCTATCGTTTTGTCAACGCTTGAGAGGCGATCGTTCGTCAGCTTCCTGGGGCTCTACCTCGGCTCGTCGTTCGCCCTGATCATTATCATCGCCGTGCTCTACTACGACACGGTCTCGGGGACGATGGTGCAGATGCGCCAGGATGCCATGAAGAGCCACGGGGCGCAGCTCGCATTCGCAGCGATCGGGGCGCACATGCACCGCCAGCCCTTCGACTACCGCAACGATACACCCTACAGCGTGGGGATGTACTCGAGCGCCCGTGAGCTCCTCTATGGTGAGGAGATCGAGGGGGCAGATTTCAACAGCTCGGTCTACACCCGTGACGACACCCTCTATGTGATCGACCGCTCGGCGCAGCTCCACATGGGGGTGAAGTATATCGTCCTGCGCGACCGTACCATCTTCGGCGAGGTGGCGAAGCTGCGGGAGCGTGTGGTGATCTATACCCTCTTCACGCTGCTGCTGGTCGGCGCGATAGGATACATCCTAGGCCGCCTCTTCCTCCGCCCCATCGCCAACGAACGCGAACGGCTCGACCGCTTCATCAAGGACACTACCCATGAGCTCAACACCCCCATCTCCGCCCTCCTGATGAGTATCTCAGCTCTCGGCGGTGAGGAGAGCAGGGCAAAGGAGCGCATCCGCCTCAGCGCCGGCCGCATCTCTGCCATCTACGACGACCTCTGCTACCTCCTGCGCGACGAGCGGGGCGGACACGGTGAGGTCACGGAGCTCGACCTGCGGGAGATCGTCACCGAGCAGCTCGCGCTGCTGGAGGGATATGCCAGGAGCAAGCGGATAGAGATCGTTACATCACTGGAGAGCCTGACCGTCGTCATCGACCCCGAGAGTGCGAGGAGACTGGTGGGCAATATCCTCGGCAACGCCCTCAAATACTCCCGCCCCAACACCACCGTCGAGGTGACGCTCGCAGGCAATGCGCTCACCGTCACCGACCACGGCATCGGCGTAGACCCGGGCGAACTCTCCCGAATCCAAAACCGCTACTACCGCGCCGACAACAGCGAAGGGGGCTTCGGGATAGGACTCGACATCGTCAGCACGATCTGCAAACGCTACGGCATAGGGTTCGAGATCGAATCGGTGAAAGGGGAAGGGACGAGGGTGAGGTTGGTGTTCGGCGTGTGATTGGAATCCCGGCACGCGTAGGGTGTTGTGCCCTCACAACACCATAATCTACAACCGTAGCAAAGCCATCAATTTTACAGAAACATTGCTCCATTCGTAATGTTGTGGTGCTGTGAGGGCACAGCACCCTACTGCTGATCCAAATGATGAGGCACTGTAGGTTCGATTTTATCGAACAAATGTTTCGGATAATATCAACCTCACATTTTTTGTGTAATAAATGTTCGATGAAATCGAACCTACACAAATATGCGGGCTTAAAACCCCGATTCCAGTTATCTCCTCCACCTCAAACTCACCAGATACAAAACCGGAATGATTATCAGCGTCAATATCGCTGAAGTGACAACCCCTCCTATCATCGGGGCGGCGATGCGCTGCATCACTTCGCTTCCCACACCGTGGGTGTACATGATGGGGATGAGGCCGCCGATGATGGCGAATACCGTCATGAGCTTGGGGCGGAGGCGGAGCGCTGCGCCGCTGTAGATCGCTTCGAGGTGCTCGGCATGGGTGAGGGGACGGGCGAGCTCGGTGTGCTTCTGCTCGATCGCTTCGGTGAGGTAGATGATCATCACGATGGCGGTCTCGGCGGCGACACCCAGCAGCGCCAGGAACCCGACGATCACCGCCACGGAGATATTGAACCCCAGGTAGTCGATATAGAGGAGACCGCCGAAGAGGGCGAAGGGGAGGGTCGAGAATACGATGAGCGAGTCGCTGAGCCTCCCCAGCGCCATATAGATGAGGATGAAGATCAGCAGGAGGGTGACCGGGATGATGTAGCGGAGCTTCTCCATCGCCTGTTCGAGGTAGCGGCTCTGCCCCGACCACTCGTAGTAGTAGCCTGTGGGGAGCTTGATGTCGGTCAGCGTTTTCTGCGCCGCTTCGCGGTACTCCTCGCTGCTGATCCCCTCCTTGGGGGTGATGTAGACGAAGGAGACCTTCATCCCCTTCTCACTCTTGATCACGCTCGCGCTCTCCTTGAACGAGAACGAGGCGAAGTTGCGCAGCGGCTGCATCCCGTAGCGGGTCTTGATGTGGATATCGGCGATCGATTCGAGGCTCTTGCGGTTGGTACCCTGGAGGCGGAGCGAGACGGGGTAGCGTTCGAGGTTCTGCACCATCGTCGTGACCTTGTTTCCCCCGACCCCCAGCGAGACGGCATCGAGGATATCGTTCTTGCTCACGCCGTAGCGGGCGAGCTTCTCCTGGTCGATATCGAGGGAGATGTAGTAGCCGCTGTTGGACTTGTCCGCCGAGACGCTGAGGCTCTGCGGGAGGGTTTTGAGCTTCTGCTCGATGGCGGAGCTGATCTTCTGGAGCTCGTTGTTGTCGCTGCCGTAGAGCTTGATCCCCAGCGGGGTGCGGATGCCGGTGAGGAGCATATCGATGCGGCCGCGGATGGGGTAGGTCCATGAGTTGATGAGACCGGGGATCTTGAGCTCCTTGTCCATCATAGTCATGAGCTTCTCGTAGCTCATCCCCTCACGCCACTGTGACGGGTCCTTGAATTCTATGATCGTCTCGATCATCGCCAGCGGCGCGGGGTCGGTGGCGGTGTCGGCGCGGCCCGCCTTGCCAAAGACGCTCGCCACCTCGGGGAAGGACTTGATGATCCTGTCGGTCTGCTGGGTGAGCTCTTTGGCCATATCGATACCGATACCGTAGGGGGTGACCGGCATATACATGAAGGTCTGCTCGTTCATCATCGGCATGAACTCCCACTTCTGCCCCTTGTAGAGGGGGTAGATAAAGGCAAGCGCGCCAAAGAGGAGTAGGATCACGAGGTAGCGCCCCCTGAGCGAGAGGTGGAGGATAGGGGAGTAGAGGAAGAGAAAGAAACGGTTGATCGGGTTGCGGTGCTCGTCGATGATGTGGCCTCGGATGAGGGCGAGCATCAGCACCGGGACGAGGGTGATCGAGAGGATCGCCCCCACGATCATCGCGAAGCTCTTGGTGTACGCCAGCGGGGTGAAGAGCCGCCCCTCCTGCCCCGTGAGGGCGAAGATGGGGAGGAACGAGACGACGATGAGCAGCAGCGCGAAGAAGATCGGCGTCCCCACCTGCTTGGCTGCTTTGAGGATCGCCTCGGTGCGCTGCGCGGGGGTGGGGTTGGTCAGGGGTGCGAGGTACTTGTGGGCGTTCTCGATCATGACGATCGTCGCATCGACCATCGCCCCGATCGCTATGGCGATACCACCGAGGCTCATGATGTTCGACCCGATACCGGAGAGCTTCATCAGAAGGAATGTCAGCGCCACGGTGAGCGGCAGGACGAGGATGATGATGAGGGCGCTGCGGAGATGGAAGAGGAAGATGGCGCAGACGAGCATCACGATGAGCGACTCCTCGACCAGCGTGCTCTTGAGGGTGTCGATCGCCTTGTCGATGAGGGCGCTGCGGTCGTAGGCGGTGACGATCTCGATATCTTTGTTGACGATGGTGGCGAGCTTCTGCTTGACCCGCTCGATGACGCTGTAGGGGTTCTCGCCGTAGCGCACCACGACGATACCCCCCACCGTCTCACCCTCGCCGTTGAAGTCCGCCATCCCGCGTCGCGATGCGGGGACGATCCGTACCTCACCGATATCTTTGACCTTCACGGGCTGCCCGGCGACACTCCTGATGGTGATGTTCTCTATATCCTTCTCGTCCCTGAGATACCCTTTGGCCTCGATGATCTTCTCGTAGCCGTTCTCGAGGACGATCCTCCCCCCTGCGTCGTTGTTGTTGGCTCTGAGGGCTTTGGCCACTTCGGCGAAGGAGATGTCATACTGGATGAGCCGCCCCTGGTCGAGGCTCACCTCGTAGTCCCTGACGAAGCCGCCGACCGCCGCCACTTCGCTCACCCCGTCGACCCCGAGGAGGGCGTACTTGAGGTAGTAGTCCTGGTAGCTGCGGAGCTCGTCGAGCGACTTGTCCGCAGATTTGAGGACATACTCGAACGCCCAGCCCACGCCCGTCGCGTCGGGGCCTATCGAGACCTCCGCTTCTTTGGGGAGGGTGGGGGCGAGCTGCGAGAGCTGCTCGAGGATGCGGGTGCGCGCGTCATAGAGGTCGGTGTTCTCCTTGAAGATCACATAGATCATCGCGTTCTCGAAGCTGCTCATCGCCCGCACCGTCTCGATGCCGCTGAGGCTCATGAGGTTGGAGATGAGCGGGTAGCTCACCTGGTCTTCGATGATGCGGGGGGACTGCCCGGGGTACTTCACCTGGAGGATCACCTGCGGGGGCGAGAGGTCGGGGAGGGCGTCGAGCGAGGTGTGCTTGATCGCCCACACCGACGCCCCGAGGGCGATCAGCAGGAGGCTGAAGAGGAGAAAGAGATTGCGGACGCTCGCGTCGATGATCTTCCCTACCATGGCGTCCCCTTACCACTCGTCGTTGTAGAGGCCGTTGGTGACGGCGTCGCTGTCGAGGAGGAAGAGGGCATTGGCGACGATCTCGTCACCCTCCTCCGCCCCGCTGCTGATCTCGTACCCCTCGGGGGTGCGTACCGCCTCGACCTCGATCGGGGTGTATTCGTTCCCCTCTTTGGAGAAGAGATAGTGTTTCCCCTCCCTTGTCACGACGGCGTTGTGGGGGACGATGAGGTGTTTTTGCGACTTCTCGTAGATGTGTACCCTGGCGAACATACCGGGGTAGAGTCTGAGCTCCGGGTTGGGGAGGACGATCCGCACGGGGATGGTCTGGTCGGCAGGGTTGAGGGCGGGGTAGAGGGCGTCGACCTTCGAGTCGATCCTCCCGCTCACGCCGTCTATCTCCGCCGTTGCCCTCATCCCCTCGCGGACGAACCCCCTGTCCTTCTGGTAGACATTGGCGATGAGCCAGAGGGAGGAGAGGTCGGTGATCTCGAGGGCGCGCTTGCCCGCCATCACGAAGCTCCCCTCCCTGAGGTCGTTCGCCGTGATGATACCGTCGACGCTGCTGCGGATCGTCACGCTGCCGTCGCTGTTGCGCTCGGGCGCGTCGATGCCGAAAAGGGCGATCTTGTTCCTGATCGATTCGTAGAGGGCTGGGGAGCTCTTTTGGGCGATGCGCAGCTCATCGTAGAGGTTGTAGACCTCTTTGGAGTAGATATCGAAGAGCTTGTCCCCTTTGGCGATGCGCATATAGTCGCGGTCGGCATAGAGTCTGGTGATGTAGCCGCCGAAGCGGAGGCTGAGGTCATGGGTGCGGGCGCGCTCGGCGCTGAGGCGGCCGTAGTACTCCCTGTAGGGGGCGTCGTCGCGGCTCTCGACCTTGATGGTCCTGATATTGAACGCCTGTTCGATCCGGAACCCCCAGAGGGTATCGGCGATGGCGAGGAGAAACAGCAGGTATCTCATAGTCGGGCTTCCAGTCGTGAGGTGAGGTAGCTGAGCTCCAGCTCGGCGAGGCGGAGCTCTTTGCGGTAGGTGAGGAGTTCGATCTCGCTCTCGATGATCCTGTTCCTGAGCATGGTCGCCTCCTGTATGCTCTGGGCGGAGTTCTGCGAGAGGATGAACTCCCGCTCCTTCCTGAGGTGCTCCATCAGCGAGCGGCGGTTGGCGAGGGCTCTGAGGGCGAGCTCCCGTTTGGAGAGGGCGACCCTGTAGAGCGATTCGATCTCGTTGTAGGTCTCGTCGTAGGCGCTCCGGGATGCGGAGAGGGCGCTCATGCTCTTGGCGAGCTCCCGCTCCTCCCTGCCGTAGACGGGGAGGGGCATCGAGACCGAGAGGTTGAGATAGTCGTCGCGCCCGTCGCGCTGGTAGTAGCCGCCGCTGATCGTAGGGTTGGGGGTGAGGTTGGCATTGGCGAGCTCGTGCGCGCTTTTGGCCTGCTCGATACGGAGCTTCTGGATGCGCAGGAGGATGTGGCCGTGGATGCTCTTGCCGTATTTAGGTTCCCGGGAGATCGTGAGGCTTGTGATCCGCTTGCCCGCGAGTTCGGAGAGCTTCACATAGAGCTGGCTGTTCTGCTCTTCCTTAGAGAGGATGGCGAGGCGGATGTTCTCGATATCGAGGTCGTTCCGGATGATATCCTGGAAGGCTTTTTTCTCTTCCAAGTGCTCGTTGTGGTAGGCGCTGAGCTCGCGGATATTGGCGATCTTCTCCCGCAGCAGGGAGATGGTGCGGTCGTTCTGCGCTATCTCGTACCCCAGCGCATAGATCGACCTCGCGATCCGGTGCTTCTGCTCGCTCAGGAGGAGTGCGGCGATCTCCTGCTCGAGGCTCTTGATCCGGGTGTTGTACCCCCGCTTCTCACTGCTGACGATCTCCTGTGAGAAGGTGACGAAGTTGGTCTGCATCGCTTCGATATCCCGCTTGAACGGTGTCCTGAGGGAGATATCGGCGAATCCTGCCGAGAGCATGGGGTTGGGGAGGAGCGCGGCGATCTGGCTGTCGTATCCCTTGGAGCGGATATCGGCGGAGAGCCTGGCGAGGGTAGGGTTGCGCCTGTCGGCGTACCCGATCACGGAAGCGATATCCTCGGCTGCGAGCAGCGAGGAGACGACCGCGATCAGCGCGGCTACATGGCCGAACCGCATTTGCCCGAAGCGCATTTCATCCCTCCTGTGGAGTCCTGACCGAGGTTGGCGCTCCCTTTGTAGCGGTACTTCTTCTCACCGATCATAAAGAGGATATGGTACTGCCATGTCCCACCCATCGAGAGGTTGACGGCGGTCTTGTAGCCATCGCCCTCGGGCGTCCCTTCGCCGATGTACTCCATATAGGGCATCCCCGGCATCTCGGGCATGAAGAACTTCGCTTTGAGCTTCGCGTCGGTGATCGCCTTGCCGTCTTTGGAGAGCTTGACGAATACCTCGTTGTTCCCCTCGATGAGGGTCTTCTTGGAGATCACCTCAACGGTGATCCCGCCGGTCTCCCCTTTGTCGTAATACCCCTCTGCGAAAAGGGAGAGGGTGAGTGTGATAAAGAGTGCAAGTATCTTTTTCATGGTTCATTCCTTTGTATATTTGTCCGTAGTATGCCGATCCGGCGTGGAGCGTGTGTGGAGCGGCGAAGCAAGCGGTCAAAGAGAATGGTACAGAGGCGGCAATGACCGTGCTATGCGATACGGTTAAAAGGTGTTTTTAACCGCCGGACCAAAAGATATGTGTTATCATGCCGTTTATGATCTTTGAAGAAGGATAAAGTATTGATCGATCAACATAAACTTTGTGAAAAGAGCAGACGATATAAAATACTTTTCGTAGAAGACTTCGCACCACTGCGCGAAAAGGTCGCAGAGATACTGGAGAACTATTTTGATACCGTGATCGTGGCAGGTGACGGCCAGGAGGGGCTCGATATCTATCGGAGCTATGAGCAGGAGCAAGGGAGACCTGTCGATATCGTCCTTACCGATATCAGTATGCCCCGCAAGGACGGGCTGGAGCTCTGCAGGGATATCAAAGCGCTCCACCCCGGGCAGATCATCGTCATACTCTCCGCACACAAAGAGATCAACCAACTGATCGAGTTCATCCATATCGGTATCACGCACTACCTGCTCAAGCCCATCCAGCCTGCAAACCTTCTCGAGATGATCGACAATGTGGTACAGGCGCTTCTCCAGCAGGAGAAGGATACTGGAGAGACCGAATCGCTGGAGGTAGTCCTCGGAGATGGGTTTGCATGGGACAGCAAGCATTCGCAGCTCTATCATAACGATATGAATATTGTATTGACCCAATACGAACAGGTACTCATGGAACTTTTGGTCAAAAGGATCAATGTGGTCTGTACGGTCGAGGAGATAGTCAACGAGTACTATAACAGGAACATAGACGTGGAAATGTCCAACATCCGGGGCATTGTCTACCGGCTGCGGCACAAACTTCCCGGGGAATGCCTCTCCAGCCTCTACGGGATCGGGTACAAGCTCACTCCAGCACCTTCATAAACGGCTTTCAAAAAGAGGTTTTCAGCTTTATCCCTACGACTTCGGGGGCTCCGAAATGGTAGTAGTCGTTGGTAGGGGTATGGATCATGAAGTCGACATACTCTTTGTCAAGGATATTGGTCGCATAGAGCTCGGCGCTCCAGCGGGCTTTTTTGTATCCCAGGGTAAGGTTGACCACCGTATAGGGGTCAGCTTTGGCGGTGTTCCCGATATCGTAGTAGCGCTCCCCCATATGGCGGAGAGATGAGACGATATAGAAGTTGGGGTCGAGTTCGTACCTGATCCCCAGTGCCGCAGTGATATCGGGAACCTCCAGGAGGGTATTGCCCTCGTAGATATTCAGTGTATCGTCCGAGAACTCGCGGTAGCGGGCGATGGTCCTCCCCACCGATGAGGTGAGCTCGATATTTTCGTTCCTGTAGGTGAGCTCCGCCTCGAACCCGCAGCTGTAGGCCTTGTCGGCGGTCAGGACGACGGAGGCGAGTGTATCGGTGAAGGTGTTGATACGGTGGTCGGTGATATCGGTGTAGAAGAGCGCCGCTTTGAATGTGAGAACGTTGTCCCACTTCGTGTTGTAGCTGATCTCCCAGCTCGAGGTATGTTCGGGCTCGAATGTGGTGAGGAGCTCGGGACTGCGGTACTGGTAGCCCCCCGGACGGTATCCCTGTGAATAGGTAAGATAGAGATGCGAATCGCTGTCGGGATACCAGGAGAGCGAGACGGTCGGGAGCAGATGGCTCCACGTCGTGGAACCGCTTGCATGGATGGGCGCGGCACCGAAATCAGAGAACTCCTGCGTCAGGCTCCGTCTGGTCTGCTGGTAGCGGAGGCCTCCCATGACGGAGAACTTCTCCCCTAGATAGTACCTGTACTGGGAAAAGAACCCGAAGTTCTCGTCGGGGTTGTCGAGGAGATTGCAGCTCGAAAGTGGGGTGTCAAAAAGGGTGAGGAGGGTCTGGGTCTCCTTGTAGTCGAAGCCGGTCTTGTGGCTGTAGGAGACCCCTGCGGTCAGATCGCCGTTCTCGAATCTCTGTTTGTATTTGAGCTCCTGGTAGAACTCCCCTATATCTATATCGCGGTCGAGCCGGACACCGCCGACGACACCGATGTAGTCGGTCTCGAGTATGGATTGTCTCGAAAAGCTCGATACGGAACTCAGCTGCGAGTCGCTGTCCTCGTGTCTGACTGTAAGAAAGAGACGGTCGGTCTGCATATCGAGGAAGTTCCTGACCGGATCATCCGCTACCCTGAAGGGGTCGTCGGTCGTATTGACCTTGTAGGCGGTCCCTCCCTGCCTATCGTCCGTTATGCTGTAGCCGAGTGTGATACCCCACTCGCTGTCATAGCGGTAGAGGAGCTTACCGTCGAAAGAGAGGAGATCGAGGGTATCGACAGGCTCGCCGGACTCTATGCCCGTGGCGTAGCCGTTGCTGCTTTTTTTGTCGAGGGAGATGGAGTAGCCGAACCTGTCGTTCTGCACAGGGCCCGAGAGGAAGAGACCGAACTCCCTTGTATCGTATGAGGCATACCCGGCTTCGAGCTCGATCTTCTTCCTGTCGGAGGGGCTTTTTGTATAGATATTGATAACACCCGCTTCGGCATTCGTGCCGAAGAGCGTCCCCTGGGGCCCTTTGAGTATCTCGAGAGATTCGATGTTCTTCATATCGATAAGCCCCATACCGTAGCTGAAGGGGAGGGGGACATCATCGACATAGACCGCCACACTGCTCTCATAGACGACGTAGTTGCTGATGCCCCGCATGGTGACGGTGGTATTGTTCTTGTTGCCGATACCCGATATATTGGTATTGGGGATGAGTGCCGAGAGCTCCCTGATATCTTTGGTCTTGGTCTCTTCGAGCTTTTCTTCGCTCAAGGTATCTGCCGTCACTCCATCGTTGTCCGGGCTCTTTTGCCCCTTCTCCGATTCCACCCCGATCGAACCGAGATCGACTGACTCTGCTGTCAGCAATAACGGAACCAATGGGAGATAAACCAATCTTTTCATGATACGACCAGGACCTTTTATTGTATAAAGTTATAATATTATATCCAATACAAATAAAGCTTCAAAAGGGATACCCGGCGTGCGATCGATCAACAAACCGTTTTGTTTATTTCTTATCATGTTTTTATTCACATCGCTTCTCGTGTCCGGGGAGGGTCAAAAAATAAAGCTTACTTCCAAAGAGGAACAGTTCATCAGGGAACATCCCCTGATCGTCCTGGGGATCGACAAAGGATGGATGCCGTTCGTTTTCGTCAACCAGGAGGGGAAGGTGAGTGGGCTCGAGCGGGATATACTCGACCGTATCACCGAAGTGAGCGGTCTGAAGTTCGAACTTCGGGCAGGACGCTGGAAGGATATGGTGGCTGCTGCACAGAGAAAGGAGATAGACGGTCTCTGCCCGAGCATCGCTTCTCCCGAGAGGGCCAGATATTTCAATTTCTCCGTGCCCCATATGACCCTCCGGGGGATGCTCATCGTCGCCAAGTCCAACCCGAAGAACATAAAAAGCCTCGACGACCTCAAAGGGAAGACCATAGCGATCCAGAGATCGAACGCCGACGATGAGAACTATGTCAAAAGGTTCAGCGAGAGCGCGATACTCCGTCTCGACAGTATGAGGGAAGTGATCGAGAGTGTCCTGACGGGGCGTGCCGATGCCTATATAGGATCGGGGATATCGCTCTACTTTTCCAAAGAACTGGGCTTCCCCTATCTGGAAATGGCGGTACCGCTCAACAGGGACACGCTTGAAAGGCATTCGCTCAGGAACGACTATCCGGAGCTTTTGAGCATCGTCAACAAATCATTGCTGCTTATCGGAGAAGAGGAGCTGTTGCGGCTCAAGAACTACTGGTTCCAGACATCGGAGATCAACAACAACCTGCTCGACCTTTCATCCGAAGAGGAGAAGTACCTCAAAGGGAAAAAAGAGATCAAAATGTGTGTAGACCCCGACTGGATGCCTTTTGAGAAGATCGAGAACGGCAGGTATATAGGACTGGGTTCGGAGTATATGAAGCATCTTCAAAACGGTATCGGTGTCCCGCTGCGGCTCATACCCACAAAGACATGGAGCGAATCGCTCGATCTGGCCAAAAAAAGAGAGTGCGATATCCTGGCGATGGCAGCGAAGACGCCGCAGCGGGAGGAGTATCTCGATTTCTCCGCCCCCTATGTCAATGTCCCTATCGTAGTGGCGACGAAGGCGGGGTACCCCTTCATCGAGGATATCAGCGAGATCATGGACAGGAAGCTGGGGGTTGTGAAGGATTATTCGTTCTACGAGCGCTTCAAAAAACTCTACCCGTCGATCGATCTCGTTGAGGTCGGGACGGCCGAAGACGGGCTCAAAAAGGTCAAGAGCGGCGAGATATTCGGCTATATCGACAACCATGTCGTCATCAACGAGCTGATACAAAAGGAGTTCCCCGGCATCATCGCGATATCCGGGAGGCTCAAAGAGAACCTGGAGCTCTCCATAGCAAGCCGCAACGACGAGAAGATACTCGGGGGAATACTCAACAACTTCATCCTTACTATCAAGCCGATCACAAAACAATCCTTCTATGACAAATGGGTCCTGCCGTTATACAAGGAGAGGATAGATTATACGCTGCTCTACCAGGTAATATTCGCCGCGCTCGTGATCATAGGTGTCACGCTCTACTGGAACAGGAGGCTCAATGCGGAGATCAGGCAGACCGAGATGACGAAACAGAGGCTGAAAGAGAGTGAAGAGAAGTTCAGAACCCTCTTCGACCTTGCCCCCGTGATGATCGATGCGTTCGACGACGAGGGGCGCTGCGTCCTGTGGAACAAAGAGTGCGAGAAAGTGTTCGGATGGACGATGGATGAGGTCAACGGGCACGAACACCCTCTCACACTTTTCTATCCCGATCCCGGAAACAGGCAGAAGGGCAGGAAATCGATGGCAACCCGGGAGAATAATGTCTTCAGGGAGTGGCACCCCCTGGACAAAGAGGGGAATGCGAAAGTGACACTGTGGGCCAATGTCCTGCTCCCCAACAATGAATGTATCAACGTAGGTCTGGACATCACCGAACAGAGGGCCGCAGAGAGAGAAGCGAGAGAGAAGACCGAACAGCTGATCAAAACAGAGAAGCTCCTGAGCGAAGCCAACTCGATGCTCAAAAGCAGGATCGACCAGGCGGTAGAGGAGATACGAGACAAAGAGATACTCCTCCAGCACCAGTCGCGTCTGGCCCAGATGGGGGAGATGCTCGGGATGATCGCCCACCAGTGGAGACAGCCGCTGAGCGCCGTATCGGCAGCGGTATTCGGCGTGGAGACACGTCTGGCATTCACTCAAAGCGATTTGGACAACCGGCAGACCAGGGAAGAGTTCATAGCCTATCTCCGGTCCAATTTTGAATTTGTCCAGGAACATACCCAAAGGATGTCCGATACCATAGATGATTTCAGAAACTTCTTCAAAGAGCAGACGGAGCCGGAGCGTACGACGCTCTCCGATGTCGCCCGGAAAGCGTTGCAGATGATAGGACCGCTCCTTGGGAACAAACTGATCGAGATCAAAGAACATTTTGAGAGTCGGACACCGATCCTGCTCTACCGCAACGAGCTTATCCATGTCTTGCTCAATCTGCTCAAAAATGCCGAGGATGCTTTCAGCGACAACGGTATAAAGGAGCCTGTGATCACACTCCACAGCTACGAGGAAGAGGAACACTGCATCATCATGATATGCGACAATGCGGGCGGCATAGCCCCGAAGATAGCTGAAAGGATATTCGACCCCTATTTCAGTACCAAGCTGGAGAAGAACGGTACGGGGCTTGGGCTCTATATGTCCAAGATGATCATAGAAGATCATCACCACGGTGTGATAGAACACCGCAATACGGCGGACGGAAGCTGTTTTACGATAAAACTCAGGATAAAGGGGTAGTGTCTTTTGGGTAACTTCATTCTTTGTATAGTATCTAAAAGGTTTCCTTCGGATTTGTTACCAAAATGTTACCATTTTGTTACCAAATTCAACTAGAATCCGCCCAAACTATCCAAAAGGTACACTATGGGCGGCAGGCTCTTCAAAGATTTTTCGCTGTTTTCGGCTACATTGTCCCTCTTTTTGCTGATCGGTATCTTTGCCGTACTTTTCTCCTACGCACAGGCTTCTCTCCATGAGTTTGGGTTCAACTTCCTCTATATGGAACAGTGGGAGATAGGGGAGGATGACGAGGGGGGAGTCTTCGGCGGCTACATCCCCATCATCGGTACCCTCCTCACCACCCTCATCGCTATGGTCATCGCCACGCCGCTGGCTATGGGGATAGCGATCTTCCTCACCGAGATCGCCCCTGCCGCGATCATCAAGCCTTTCTCCATCGCTATCGAGCTCCTCGCGGCGATCCCGAGCATCATCTACGGTATGTGGGGGCTTTTCTACTTCGCACCTATCGTCCAGACGCTCTTCGGGGGCAACGGCGTGGGGCTGCTCACCGCCGGTATCGTACTGGCGATCATGATCATCCCCTTCATGGCGGCGATCACCAGAGACTCGATGAACACCGCCCCCGATGTCCTCAAGGAGTCCGCCTACGCCATCGGCGCGACGAAGTTCGAGGTGATCAAGGATATCGTCATGCCGTACTCCAAAGGGGGTATCATCGGTTCGGTGATCCTCGCGCTCGGCCGTGCACTGGGCGAGACGATGGCGGTGGCGTTCCTGATCGGTTCGGTGATGGCGATCCCGCAGAAGATCACCGACCCCACCACATCGATCCCCGTCCTCCTCGCCAATAACTTCGCCGAGGCGCAGGACCTCGAGATGTCGAGCATGTACTACCTCGCGCTGATCCTCTTCGTCGTGAGCTTCGCGCTCATCTCGATGGCCAAAGTATACTTTATGAGAAAGAGATAGGAATACACTATGAACAGACTATTGCTTAACAAGATCATCCTCATCCTCTCGACCCTCTCGGCATTCGTCGGGATCGGGTTCCTCTTCTGGATACTCGTGACCCTCACCTACAAGGGTGTGGCGAGCCTCCAGCTCACCACCTTCACCCACGACCTCGTCGAAGGGGGGATCCGCAATCTCCTCGTAGGGCAGTTCACCATGGCGGGGATCGCGACGCTCGTGACCGTCCCGCTGGGTGTCATGGCGGGTATCTACCTCAGAGAGTACGGCAACGCGACGAGGGTGACCAGCATTATCAGGAACCTCAGCGATATCATGACCTCCGCGCCGTCCATCGTCATCGGTGTCTTCGTCTTCGCCTTCCTCGTCGAGCCTTTCGGCACATTCAACGGCTGGGCGGGAGCGGCATCGCTGGGGATCATGATGCTCCCCATCATCATCTCCACCACCGACAATATGCTCGCCCTCGTCCCCAAGGAGCTGCGCGAAGCGGGTATCGCCCTGGGTGGCAGCAAGCACAAGATCATCCTCCAGATCGTCCTCCAGGCTGCCAAGGTAGGGGTCACGACGGGTATCCTCCTCTCGTTCGCCCGTATCATCGGGGAGACCGCGCCGCTCCTCTTCACCTCGTCGAACAACCAGTTCTTCACGATGGATATGAACTCGCAGTTCCCGTCGCTGACGGTGAGTATATACAACCTCGCCACCTACCCCGACGAAGCGAGCCGCAACCTCGCATGGGCGGCGTCGTTCGTCCTCACGGCGATCGTCCTCTTTATCAATCTTGTGGGCAGATTTGTCACACGAAGCAAACATCTCTAATCTCTCAAAGGTAACCATTATGAACACTACCCAAAAACCCATCATGGAGATAAAAGACCTCCGCTTTATCTATCCGGGAGCAGCGCAGCCGACCCTCAAGGGGAACAACCTCACGATCTACGAGAACCAGATCACGGCGATGATCGGCCCCAGCGGCTGTGGCAAATCGACCCTGCTGCGTGCGCTCAACCGTATCCACGACCTCTACCCGGGGTGCAAGTACGATGGTGAGATACTTCTGCGCTCCAACACTACGGGGGAGATGAACGATATCCTGAAGCTGCGGAAAGAGAACGAGTTCATCAAGCTCAGACAGCAGGTGGGGATGATCTTCCAGAAGCCAACCCCGTTCCCGATGAGTATCTACGACAATGTCGCCTATGGTCTCAGACTCTCGGGTATCAAGAACAAAGGGGAACTCGACGGCCGCATCGAAAAGGCGCTCAAAGAGGCTGCCATCTGGGATGAGGTGAAGAACAGGCTCAACGACAGCGCGATGGGGATGAGCGGCGGACAGCAGCAGAGACTCTGTATCGCCCGTTCGGTCGCCCTCAAGCCCAAGGTGCTCCTCTTCGACGAGCCTACCTCGGCGCTCGACCCCATCTCGACCGCTGCGATCGAGGAGCTCATCAGCGAGCTCAAGAAGGATGTGACGGTGGTCATCGTCACTCACAATATGCAGCAGGCGAGCCGTCTGAGCGACTACACGACATTCATGTACCTGGGCGACATCATCGAGTTCGGCCCGACCGAGGAGGTGTTCCTCAACCCAAGAGAAAAACTGACGGAAGACTATATCACGGGAAGATTCGGATAATAAGGAGAGAGTATGCTACCGCAAAATATTGAAAAGATCAAAGAAGTAAGGACAAAGACCAGCGAGGTGCTCAGCGACCTCCTCAGATCGCAGAAGTTCGTCCTCGATGCGCTCGAGCAGTGCGATGAGAAGAGCTACGAGCAGGCGATGGAGCCGATCAAAGGGATCAACAAGAAGGTCGAGGTGATCGACCAGCTCGTCGTGACGGTGATGGTGCGCTATTCGCCGGAGGCGAGAGACCTCAGGGAGATGATCGCTTTCCTCAAGATCGCTTCGTCGCTCCAGAGACTCGCCACGAACGAGAAGAACTATATCAAGAATATGAAGATATGCAACGAGAACACCGAGCCTGAGGTCAAGAAGATCATCCTCGAATCACTCTCGATCAACCGCTGTACGATCCGCGCGATCGAATACGCCATCGATATGATCGAGGTCACCGATGACAAAGAGAAACTGCGCGAGATCGCCAGCCGCATCGATGTCGAGGCGAGCAAGACCGACGATATCTACACCATGCTCGAGAAGGATGTCCTCCAGAGGATGAACCAGGAGCACATGATCAATGAAGATTTCGTCAACGCTCTCAAATACATCCGCAAGAACCTCAAGATACTCGACAGACTCGAAGATATCTCGAGCAAGCTCATCTTCGCCCGCATCGGCGGCACTCTCTAATTTTCTTTCATCATCTGCTGTAGGATGGGCTTCCCAGCCCACCAAAAATTACGCAGATATTTATTATCCGATTCATACATTTGTTATCGACCGGGGCAAACGGTGGGTTGGGAAACCCACCCTACACCAACCCCAGTAATGCGACGAGCAGCACCGGCGGTGTCACCACCAGCCCCACTTTCATATACTGACCCCAGGTGATCTTCACCCCTTTGTGTGCGAGGACATGGAGCCAGAGGAGGGTGGCGAGCGAGCCGATGGGGGTCATCTTGGGCCCGAGGTTGGAGCCGAGGATATTGGCATAGACCAGCGCCTCGTTCCCCGCATAGCCGACATGGTCGATGGCGATATCCATGATCATGATGGTGGGCATATTGTTCATCACCGAGCTGATGATCGCGGAGAGGAAACCCGTACCGACTACAGCGGTCATAGTCCCCTCTCCGTTCAGGGCGGTGATCCATGAGGCGATCACATCGGTCAGCCCGGCGTTCTTGAGTCCGTAGACCACCACATAGAGACCGATACTGAACCATACCACCTGCCAGGGGGCTGTCTTGATCGTGGCGAGCGGCTCGACCGCCCTGAACCGGGTCGCTATCGCGAGGAAGATGAGCGCCCCGCCGAGCGCGAAGACCGACACGGGGAGGTGGTAGCGGTCACCGATGAAATACCCCACCATCAGCAGCGCGAGGAAGAACCACGAGAGTCTGAACATCGCTTCATTCTTGATGACCGAGGAGGCTTCGGGGAGGGTGGAGACATCGACCTGCAGTGGGATATCCTTGCGGAAGTAGAGCCACAGTACGGCGATCGAGGCGGCGATGGAGAGGAGGTTGGGGAGGAACATATGCTTCGCATACTCGACGAAGCCGATATCGAAGTAGCCGACGGTGACGATATTGGTGAGGTTGGAGATCACCAGCGGGTTGGATGCGCTGTCGCCGATGAACCCTCCCGCCATCAGGAACGCGAAGATCGCCAGCGGGTTCATCCTGAGGTATTTCATCTTCGCCAGCAGGATAGGGGTGAGGATCAGCGCTGCCCCATCATTGGCGAAGAAGGCTGCGACCAGTGCGCCCAGCAGCAGGATATAGACGAACATCCTGTTGCCGCTCCCGCGGCTGAGCTTCGCCATCCTGATAGCTGCCCACTCGAAAAAGCCGATCTCGTCAAGCACCATCGAGAGGATGATGATCCCGATAAAAGCGAGCGTGGCATCCCACACGATACCGACGACCGTCAGGACATCGCCGTAGCTGACCGCTCCCACCAGCAGCGCACCCAGTGCCCCCGCCACCGCCGTCGTCCCGATCTGAAGCCCCCGGGGCTGCCAGATGACGAAGAGAAGGGTGACCAAAAAGACCGACATTGCCAAAAACATAGTGTGCTCCAGTAAATATAGTAGTGTAACTATAGCAAAACAAGATATAAATATCAAGATATATTGATTTATTGATATTGTTTCGGTACAATGCTCCGAAGCGAAAAGGAGTACCATGGAAATTTTCTTAAAAAGCATCGCCGCGCTCAACGACGAGACGAGGGTGATGATCCTGCGGTTCCTCGATGTGAACGGCGAGACATGCGTGTGCGATATGCAGGCATCGTTCGAGATGATCCAGTCGCGCCTCTCCCGCCATCTCAAGATACTCAAGGATGCCGGGTTCCTGCGGGTCGAGCGCAAGGGGACATGGGCCTACTACGCCATCAGGAGTCCGCTCGACCGGTTCCGCACCGAAGCGCTCGAAGAGATACGCTGCCTGGATATCGACATCCCGGCATTGAACAAAATATCACAGACAGGAGGATGTAAAATATGAATAAGAGAGTACTGATATTGTGTACCGGGAACAGCTGCCGGAGCATCATCGCCGAAGCACTGATCAATGCCAGACTCGAGGGAGTCACCGCAGATTCGAGTGGTGTGAGAGCCAGCGGGAGGGTCAACCCCAACGCCCGGAAGCTCCTCGAAGAGAAGGGGATATGGAGAGAGGAGTACCACTCGAAGGTGATCGATACCGTCATAGACAACGAATACGACCTCATCGTCACGGTGTGCGACCATGCCAAAGAGACCTGCCCGATGTTCCCAAAAGCGGTCAAGACGATCCATGTCGGGTTCGAAGACCCGGACGGGAAAGGGTATGAAGCGTTCGAAGCGACATACAAAGAGATAGAGGAGATACTGCTCCCAGAGGTCAAAAGAGCGCTGGGATAAGAGAATCAGGGTATCTCTAATAACCCACTCAAAACACAAATGTTCCTGCGCCATGCGAACGCTTTTCCCCTTTTCAAGGGTTTGGCGCATGCTTGTCACATATGTTTTTGAGCATGGGTATAGTTTTTAGAGATGCCCATCAGAGAAAAGGAGGAGAAGAAGATGAAAAAAACAGTGTTGGGAATCATACTCATGGGGGTATTGGCATTCGGCGCGGAGCAGACGCCCAAAGACCTCGATACCTATCTGAGGGGATTCGATATCAACGAAAAGAACGATATGAAGGTCAAAGCGGTCGAGATGCTCAATATGGTAGAGGAGGGGACGGCCGTGGTGATCGATATCCGCTTCAAAGAGGAGTTCGAGGTGTGGAACCTGCCGTTCACGAAGAACATCCCCCTCAACGAGCTCCCCGACAGACTCGGCGAACTCCCCAGGGACAAGCTGATCATCACCGCATGCCCCCACAACGACAGGTCCAATATAGCGAGGATATACCTCACCATGAAAGGGTACAAGGCAAAATATCTCAGCGACGGGATGCTCAAAGCGGTCGACTACCTGAGGGGCGAGAACGCGATCGAATTCATGGAAGAGCTGCATAAGAACAATACCAAAGGGGGCAACTGATGTTGACTGTGAATAATACCGGGAACGGTGTCAAAGCCTTCCTCGGCGGCTTCAGAGCCGAGGAGATCGATGCGAAGGTGCAGGAGTGCCGCGAGGGGCGGTGCAGCTGTGCCTGCGACCCGCAGATCATGCAGAAGATCGGGAAGATCGAGGTGAGCGCCGAAGATGGAGGAGCACTCATATCGATCACAGGCGAAGTGACCCGTGAGGAGCTCGAGCCGATGATGCGGGAGTGTCTGCTCTGAGAAATCTGGGTCGCTAAAATTGTTACCGATTTGCAGTAACGAAGTGTAAATCTTTAGGATATAATCGCGCAAATTTCACATAGGAGTGAGTCAAATGTTTGCGCCGTTCTATCCGTTATCAACGAGTTCCTTTTTTATGAAAAAGCTGCTTCTACCCCTGGCAGCGGCAGGAGGTATCCTCCTGTCCGGCTGCGGTGGAGGAGATGGAAGCAGCAGTACTGCCGTACAGGATATCACAAGCCCCGAGACCAATGTCACGCGCAACCTCAAGCCCGATTACACGAGCAGCGAAGTAGCGACGCTCGCTGCGAATAACAACAAGTTCGCTTTCGAGATGTTCAAAGAGCTGCGGGCTACAGAGGGGGATACAAATATCTTCTACTCCCCCTATTCGATCACCCAGGCGCTTGCGATGACCTATGTGGGAGCCAAGGGAGAGACCAAAACGCAGATGGCAGCTGCGCTCCACTTCGAGCAGGATGACGAGACACTCCACAACAACTTCAACTGGCTCGATCTCCACCTCAACTACACCGATGACAACTATACCTTCAGCAATGCCAATTCGATCTGGCCGCAGATAGGCTATGAGTTCGAACAGTCCTATATCGACGCGATCATGCTCAACTACGGCGCCAAACTGCTGCTGCTCGATTTCGCCGCCGATCCCGACGGTGCAGCAGATACGATCAACCAGTGGGTGGAGGAGAAGACGCATGAGCGGATCAAAGGGCTGATCCCCAAGGGGCAGCTAAGCACAGGTACAAAGCTGGTATTGGTCAATGCGGTCTATTTCAAAGCGAAGTGGGAAAATGAGTTCATCGAATGGGAAACATATGATGAGTCGTTCACACTTCCGGACGGCAGTAGCGTCCAGACGGCGATGATGCACCAGCAGAACTATTTCTACTACAGCGAGGGGGAGAACTGCCAGGCGATCGAGCTCCCGTACAAGGGCGGAAGGACATCGATGGTCGTGATCCTCCCCAAAGAGGGGTATTTCAGTGAAGTAGCGGAGAACATGCCATCAGTCTACAGCCAAAGCATGGCAGCATTCGCCTCCACAGAGGTCAAGCTGAAAATGCCCAAATTCGAGATCACTACCGATCTCTACCCGCTCAAAGAGCCGTTCGAGAACCTGGGGATGACCGATCCGTTCGACCCCGACAAGGCTGACTTTACAGGTATGAGTAAAAACCCGCTTGCCATCGGAAGTATCCTCCATAAGGCGTATATAAAAGTGGGCGAGGAGGGAACGGAAGCAGCAGCTGCAACAGCTGTCGAAATGGTTACTACCGGTATTGCTGTAGAGCCTCAGGAACCTGCCCATATGTATATCGTCAGACCATTCTTCTACTTTATCAAAGACCGCTCGAGCGGGCAGATACTTTTCATGGGGTTGACCACCGACCCGCGAGCAGCGAACTAGGACGGCATTTCTCCCCGGCGGGAGAGCCGGGAGAGGATCACGGGCGTGACAGCCGTATCGCCCCCGGCGTGCCGTCGCCCCAAGTGCCGGTGAGATCGAAGGTATCGGTCGTCCCGGTAACGGTGCCCGAGAAAGCCCCGCCGTTCTCGACGCTGAAGCTGAAGACCTTGGTCGTTTCGTTGAAAGACCAGGTGCCTGAGCCGGACTGGTAGTACGACCATATCCACTCTTCGAAAGTGAAGGTATTGTCGGATTTGATCTGGAATATCGCGTGGTACTCATCGTAGGTACGCGACGGATCGAGGCTGAGGATGTTGTATGTCCCGACGAAGTCGAACTGCTGTGCAGAAGAGACGGGGAGGGTGATACTCACGGCTACCGGGCATCTGCCTGTCTCGATATCGGGCGCTACTGTGTCACCCAGCGTCACCACGGGTGGGACGACTTCATTGGAGGTTTCGCCCAGCCAGACCACCGGGCTGTTCGGCAGGTCGCCTACGAACTTGTGATACCAGCCGACCGCATTGCCGAACGATCCGTCATCCCACCAGTCGGCGCAGAAGGAGTATTTCCCCTGCGGCAGTACCATACGGTTGGGGGAGATATCTCCCGGGGTGCCGGGCTTCCAGACGACCCGTGATGCCTGGACGGCGAGTCTTGGGGTCTGGTTCGGATCGTCGAACTCGTATTCGGATACCCTCACCGTCATATTGAACGAGCCGATCTGCATGAAGTCCACCGGCTTGAAGACCAGTCCCCCCGCCCCGATGATATAGACCGAAAAGCCGTCGACCTGTGTCGTGATCGTCCCGTCGGCGCTGTTGTAGATACCGCCGGCGTATTTCCACTGGTTTTCGGTCTCATCCCATCTGAAGACACCGAGGTTGCCCGAGCTCGACGACATACTGGGGAAGCTCAGCTCGGCAGGGAGATTGAGCTGGTCGACACCGGCCGTGATCTTGAACGCCGATGATACGGCCTGGAAACCGCTCGGAAGGGGAGAAGGGGTAGCCGTCTCCGCGATGCTGACGGAGGTGCTCGCGCTCACCGAGCCTTCGGGGAAGGTGACCGTGAAACCTGAGGGGAGCGCTACGCTCCCGCCTGTCGTGCCGATGGTGCCCGTCGTCGATTCGCCCGATACCGTACCGCCGTCACTGCTGCTGCCTCCGCCGCCGCAGCCTGTCAATATGCCAACTACCAGCCCTATCGATGCAATGAGCATCCACAAACGAGATGTTTTCATTTTCGCTTCCTCCATTCTTTAAAATATATTTATGATTTATTATAACAAAAAATTTACATATTTTTTAAAAGTATTGTCATGGGAGAGGAGTTTGCGGCGGCGACAGGATGAAATGTAACGTTATGGGGAGAGGTGGCCCCGATCAAGCGATCGGAGTGAGGGGAAGGAGGGCTCTGCCGTTACAGAGGCGCCCTGTCCGTGAGGCTCAGCGGTCTGTTCACATCGAAGATCCTGCTGCGGATATCCTGGATGCCGAACGATGCAAGGCGTGCTTCGTGTTTTGCGATATAGCGTTTCGCATCCTCTTCATTGTCAAACAGATAGATACCTCCGGCGATGCCCTGATCCCTCGATTCGGTCCATATCTTCCATATCAGCCCCGACTCGCCGGCGATATCCGCGGCGAGCGGCTGCATCGCTTGACTCATCTCTTCACCGAAGGGACCGGCATAGGGGAAATCAACTTGCACAAGAATACTCATGTTATACTCCATTCTATAGATTTGAACCCGGACCATACAGCAGAATATACTTCTGCAAGCGACTCTGTCGGATGATCCGGGTTGGAAATATCATCGCAGTATACCCAATGTATACTAATATTGTCAACTAGGTTTACAAAATGTTTTGTTTTAATGCTCTCAAATCCAGTTCACTGTTCAACCAGATCATCCTGATAAATGTCGAGAAACACGGTTTCTCCGGACTCACACCGGCACTGCTGAATATTTTTGCTTTCCTTGCCGAAAATGACAATATGAGCGTCAGCACTCTGGCCGCAGCACTCGGGGTGACGCGCCAGGCGATGCACAAGAGCATCAACAAACTTGCAGCGATGAACTATGTCACCCTTGAGACGCGCCCGGCGAACAAGAAAGAGAAGATCGTTGCAGTGACCGGGGAGGGAGAGAGGCTGATAGAGCTTTCCCTGAAGGTCATACGGGAGACCGAGGAAAAAATGGCGGAGCTCATGGGCAGAGATGCGTACCGGGAGTACCTGGTGCAGCAGCAACGACTGACAGGCTTCCTCGAAGAGATCAGACGCGGAGAGTGATCCGGTAGCTGCTGACCCACTTCATATCCGGGCAGATATTTTTATAATAAAATTCATGATAAATTATTTGCTTCCAAAGTGGTGGAGTGCTATAATTGATAAATGTTATCAATTCTGGAGGGGTTATGGTCGATTACCTGGCATTGTGGGAAGGTCTGGCGGGGGCATCGTCGGCTGTAGCGGCTTTCACGCTCTATCGTTACATGAAACTGCGTACAAGCTACCGCAATATAGTCAAAACAACGCTTGAACTCGACTTCGACAGTGTCTTCTACCGGTCGGTGGTCGAGAATATGTATCATGGGTTCCTGATGTTCGATGCGAAGGGTTCTATCCATGATGTCAACGACGCCTATTGCCATATGACCGGCTACACCAAGAACGAGATACTGGGCAGGAACCTGGAGGATCTTGAGTCTCCCGATACCATCGGACAGACGAAGCGATATCTCGAAGCAGCGAAAAAGTACGGCGGGAGCAACTTCAGATCGGTGCATCTCAAGCGTTCGGGGGAGCCGCTGCCCGTGGAGATATCGGCGAGTTTCCACGAGCTGGGAGGGGAGTGGTATTTCGGTCTGGTCAAGGATCATACCAGGCAGAAGATCGCAGAGAGCATCGACCATGTCCGCCGTCAGCTTTCGCAGGTGCTCATCGACGGGAACAAAGAGCTGCTGCTGCAAAAGGCGCTCGACTCCATCGAGGGGCTCACCCACTCCGAGATCGGGTATTTTCATTTCTTCGGCAAAGATGAAAATGTCATCAAGATGCAGATATGGTCGAGCAACACCCTCGAAAAAGAGTGTTTCAACGAACGCTCGGGCAGCATCGACATACTCGTCAATGCCGGCATCTGGAACGAAGGGGTCGCATCGAGACAGCCTGTCCTCCACAACAGGCAGCATGGTATCAGGGATGCGGCAGGGGCGGGGGACTGCACCTTCACGCTGATGCGGTATATGAACATACCGATCATCCGCGATGATACTGTGGTCGCGGTACTGGGGGTCGGCAACAAGGCAAGCGACTACACCCCCACCGATCTCCATACCGCCGAGAAGATAGGGCATATCGCCTACAGCTTCTATATGAAGCAGCTGGCCCAGGAGCAGATCGAGTTCCTCGCCTACTACGATACCCTCACCGCGCTCCCCAACCGCACGCAGCTGACCAACAGGATGGAGAAGGTGCTCGATGTCGCCAGGAGGTTTCACCGTATCTTCGCGGTATGTTATCTCGACCTAGATAACTTCCGCTCGATCAACGAACGCTACGGCAATGCCGTCGGCGACAGGATCATCCAGGTACTCGCAAGCCGTCTCGAGGAGATGACGCGGCAGAGAGATATCCTGGCACGGTTCGGCGGGGATGAGTTCGTGATGGTGCTCAGCGATATCAAGTCGGTGCATGAGTGCGAGATGATCGTCACCGATATCCTCTATGCCCTTGCGCTGCCTGTCGAGTATCAAAAAGAGCAGTTCTACCTCAGTGCGAGCATGGGGATCACCGTCTATCCGAAGGATAACTCCGACATCGAGACCCTGATCCGCCATGCCAACTATGCGATGAACCAGGCCAAGGGCAAGGGGAAATCGAGCTACTCCTTCTACCAGCCTTCCGAGGTCGAAGAGAAGAAGGAGGACGAGGCGCTTCTCGGTGAGTTCGTCCACGGTCTGGGGCATGATGAGCTGCTGTTCCACTATCAGCCCAAGATATCGCTCGACAGTGGAGAGGTGACGGGGTTCGAGGCGCTGATACGGTGGAACCATCCCAAGCGGGGACTGCTCTACCCCATCGACTTCCTCCACATGGTCGAGGAGACCCCCTACGAGATAGCGCTGAGCGAGTGGGTCATCAGGAAGGGGATCGAGAAGCTCGCCGCGTGGCAGGAGGAGGGGCTCGACCTGGTGCTGAGTCTCAATGTGAGCCCGAGACATATAGAGCATCGGAGTTTCTACAACTTCATCAGCAGCACTCTCCGGGAGTACCCGCAGCGGGTCGCCCGGAACCTGGAGCTGGAGATACTCGAGGTGGCAAATATCTCCGATATCGAGCAGACATCCCGGGTGATCCAGTCGTGCAAGGAGCTCGGGCTTCGCTTCTCGCTGGATGATTTCGGTACGGGGTATTCGTCGCTGAGCTATTTCCACCAGCTCGATGTGGATGTCGTCAAGATCGATCAGAACTTCGTCAGGCATATCCTCGACAACGCCCACGCTATCGAGATCATCAAAGGTATCCACGATATCGCGGCACGGCTCGATCGCCCCGTCATCGCCGAGGGGGTCGAGACCCTGGAGCTCGGGCTCATCCTTAGGGGGCTGGGATGCCGCTACGCGCAGGGGTACGGTATCTCCAAACCGATGCCCGAATCTGCCGTCAAGGGCTGGCTCGCAGAGTGGAGCAAGGGCAATGAGTGGTACCATCTGGACGATCATATGGAGCACCATCCCCAAAGCGAGATCAATGTGGCGGTCTACAGCTACCGGAGGTGGTTCGGACAGATCACACGGAGCTTTGAGGGCGGCGCTCCTTTCCCCGAACTGGACTACAAAGGGTCCCAGTTCTATCACTGGTACACAGGGCTTGGCAAGGAGAAGTACGGAACCAACGATCCTTATGGTTTCATCCAGAATATCTACTACGATATCTTCCAGTTGGCGAAAGAGCTGAAACATCTCGAAGAGTACGAAGTACATGGAGAGGAAGAGGAGGAAGAGCACAACCGTAAAGCCCAGGACCTCTTCGAGGAGCTCAGGAGCAAAGGGGACGATCTGATCATGTGGCTGGGGAAACTGTCGTGAGTGCCGAATGATCGGAAATAATATAGATATTATTTCTGGAATCTCTCTTTACAAAGTGTAAATAATTATGCTAGCATAGCCCGATCAAGCTCGAAGCAATATTTATTTTTTTAATGAATAGATATATAGCGAGTTAATATATAAAAAGGATGTTAATGAAAAAGGTATTATTGGCAGTAGTTGCTATGTTT